>JAJYZF010000050.1 GCA_021800165.1 Planctomycetota bacterium
TGGACCAGCGATGAAATTGTGATCAACGGTTTCGCCGGTGCCTACGGCCTCAACGGCTGGGTCATCGCCCCCGGCAACAATGTGCTGTTTGAAATAACCAATCCGCAAAGCGGCGTTAGCTCCGGCGTGTTTGAGGTGGCGGCGTAAAAAAATGGATTAAAGTGGAAGTGACGCAGGATGATTTTTTCTGTCCTTCAAGCGTAAGCGCCCATTCCGGAGTTATGCCGTAAATCAGGAGTAACTTATGCCTTTTCCACGCCCGCATGGTTATTTTGGCGAACTGTTTGACTTCTTCGGCCAAACATTCACCGCACTTTCCCGCGATTTCAAAATTTTTCGCATCGCGTTTGTAGCGAGCTTGTTGCCGGCCGCGCTGATCCTGATCGTCGCGCTGTGCCTGCCCGCCGATACCCAAGCGCCCTGGCTCGGCACGGCACTGGCGATTGCGGTGTGGCTGCCCTTGGCGGTGACGCTGTTTGCCGGTGTGGGCGGGCTGTTCGGTGCTTTCTGGTTCGGTGATCTCAATCGGCTGCAAAACTTTGCCGCCGTCATCGCTGGATCACTGGCATTTGCATTAGCCACGCGGCTGTTGCCCCACAAAAACTGGGCAATGGATTTCATTCTGTTGGCGGCGCTGCTGCTTTTAGGTTTCGCGGGCGGAACCGAGCGGCTTCGGTCCTGGGTGTTTTTGCTGCTGGCGGTGGAAGTTGTTCTGGTATTCATACCGGTGGCATTTCCCCATTTTGCCTATTGGATAAACAATAACAGGCGCAAGTTTAACAACCATGTGGACGCCGCAACAGGCAAACCGCTTGTGATCAACTGGCAAGACCCACCAAAACCGTTCGACCCGGCCACCGGCAAGGGAAAATTTTATTACACCCAAAAGTCCGATGGCACGTATATCATCTTTGACCACCCCGGCTACAGCCAGTATGATGGCTCGCGTCTGAAACATATAACAGCCATCGCCAAGTGGCACGAAATTGTAACCTTCATGCGGATGCGCCAGAAGTTGGCCATGGGTTCGACGCCGCCGGTCCGCGCCAGCGTGCCCAACAGTCTCTCAAAGAATCCGGCCAAGGCAAAACTTGCGGCGTCAAAACCGCAACTCGCCGACCCCGAGCCTCTGGATATTACAACGTACCATCAGGCGATGATGATGGACCTGACGCCTCCAGGCGGGCTGTGGTATACCCGCGATGCAGGCGGAACCTATCGTTTTTTCTCGAGTTATGGCTTGGATCCGGTAACGCGATCCGCGGATAAGCTGGTTACTGCGGCGGTGGCCCGGAAGATCCGTAAGTATTTTGAGACAGTTCATTGGCCCGACGGTCCGAGCCGCATCAGACTTACGTCAAAGCAGCAGGCGCAGCATTTAGACTTTTTTCCACCCGGCGGCCTTTGGTATGACCGCGGCGGACGCTTCGGCTACCGCCTTTTTAATGGCCCCGGCACCGACCCGGCCACTGGCCGGACACTCAAACGCATCACCCCCAAGATCGTCCGCCATTTGCGCAGCGAATTCCGGAATACGGTCTGGCCAGCGTCGCCTGAATAGTAAATCCGCACCGTAGCGTCATGTACCGGTCTTGCGGTTGCGACTCGTTTAATCTGGGTTTGAATTTCTTTAATTCTTCGCCTGTCAAAAATAATTTTGCTGGCCACAGTGCTGCCTTCGCCACGGCCCGGCACTTCCACGCGGTGGAACGCAAGCTCTGGTCCGCGGTCAAACCGTAGTGCTGGCTCCCGATAAGGGCCGCCTTTTCGACATGCCGGCCCCCGATTCCGCCGTCGCGCTTGTTCCCTGCCCGCAATTCTGTAAGATAGTGCCGCTGGTACACCTTGCAATGGAGTTATTGCCTGATGGTTGGCATATTTATTTTTCATCTGATTTTCGGCTTGGTCATTTTCAATGTGTTGCTGGGCATTGTGGCTTATCTGATTCTCCTGGAACGGAAAACCGCCGCCTGGATTCAAGATCGCATCGGCCCCAACCGGGTGGGGCCTAAGGGGCTTATGCAGCCATTGGCCGATGGCGTGAAATTCATTCTCAAAGAAGAGTTCATGCCCGCCAATGCCGATCGCTGGTTGTTTTACCTGGCCCCGATTGTCATTATTACTCCGGCGCTCTGCGGGTTTGCGGTTATTCCGTGGGGCGGAGTATTGGCGGCGGGCACGCGGTTGCCGCAGTGGCTGCCGTGGATCGGCGGTTGGGCCTTTCCGCACAATGTGCCGGTGATGCTGGCCAATCCTCAAGTAGGTGTGCTGGTGGTGATTGCCATTGCCGGCCTGTCCATCTACGGGGTGGTGCTGGCGGGCTGGGCGTCGGGCAGCAAGTACAGTTTTCTCGGTGGTATGCGGGCCGCGGCCCAAATGATCAGCTATGAAATACCGCTGATTCTTTCGCTGCTTTCGGTGGCGGTGGTGGCGGGCACCATGCGCCTGGGCACCATTGCCCAGGATCAGGTGGGTTATTTTGCCACGGTTTTTATTTTGCCCCAATGGAACATCTTCATCCAGCCGCTGGCGTTTATTCTTTTTGTCACCTGTATTTTCGCCGAGGCCAACCGCACCCCGTTTGATCTGGCGGAATGTGAAAGCGAGCTGGTGGGCGGGTATCACACGGAATACTCCTCGATGAAATTCGCCATGTTTTTTCTGGCGGAATATTCAGCGATGATTACCGGCTCGGCGGTGGCGGTGGCTTTATTTCTGGGCGGCTGGCATTTGCCGTGGCTGGACCATCTTTTCTACGGCGGACCGCAACCCTTGGCCACCGGCTGGGCCGGCATGTTTTTGAAACTCGTGGTGTTTGGGGCCAAGGTCATTTTGTTCCTGTTCTTTTACATGTGGATACGCTGGACTTTGCCGCGGTTTCGTTTTGACCAGCTCATGAATCTGGCCTGGCGCAGCCTGATCCCGCTTTCGCTGGGAACTTTTCTGATGGCGGGGATATTTGTGTATCTGCGCCAGCAGGGCATTATCGAACATCGCGGCTGGCTGTTGCTGGGCAATATCCTGCTGATCCTGGGCTCGCTGGTGGTGGGTCGATGGCTGCCCAGCATGCCCACGAATCGGCGCGTGCCGGTTCCCGGCAGCCGCTACAACCAATGGCCGGCTATCAATTCCACAGGCAATATCTCATAAGGGGAAACCAGGCGTGGGCGATGCACAACCCGCTGTAACCACAGCAGGCAAAATGGAAAAGCTGGTGGCCTTGTGCCGCCGTCGCGGCTTTATTTTTCAGTCGTCGGAAATCTACGGCGGCATCAACGGTTTTTGGGATTATGGTCCGCTGGGAGTGGAACTGAAACGCAATCTCAAAGATGCCTGGTGGCGGGATATCGTGCGTTGCCCGCCGGATGGGCCGGACGGCAAGCCCGTCGATATGGTGGGTCTCGATTGCACCATTATTATGAATCGCAGGGTTTGGGAAGCTTCCGGCCATGCGACGGGATTCAGCGATCCCATGTCCATGTGCAAGTTCTGCAAAAAACTGTTTCGCTCGGATCATATTCCCGAACTGCTCCAAGCCTCTCCGTGGGTGGTCTCGTTTCAGGAGGCTGCCCTGAAGGCCGCAGGTGCTTCGCCAACGCTGGACAGTGCCGCGGCCATGCACTGGGCGGGCGGCAAAGGTAAAAAGCTGGCCCCGGGATTAACTTTCGTCCATCGGGCCCCGGCGACCATGGCGGCATTGACGGAGGCGCTGCAAAAAAAACCGACACTGGCCGCCTCGCTGCCCACCATTTTGCAATATCTGGCGAGCGAACATCCATCCGATACTGCGTTGCCAATGCCGTGTCCGGAATGCGGCGGCGTGCTCACCGAGCCGCGGCAATTCAATCTCATGTTTCAAACCCATACCGGGGCGGTGCAGGACGACGCTTCGATGACCTACCTGCGTCCGGAAACGGCCCAGGGAATTTTTGCGAATTTCCGCAATGTTACCGATACCAGCCGGGTGAAAATTCCGTTTGGCATCGCCCAGATCGGCAAGGCTTTCCGCAACGAAGTAACTCCGCGGAATTTCACGTTCCGGTCGCGCGAGTTCGAGCAGATGGAAATTGAATTTTTCATCCGGCCGGATACCGCCGCGGAATGGTACAAATTCTGGCGTGATACGCGCTTTCAATGGTGGCAATCCATCGGGTTGGCGGGGGCCAACCTGCAACTGCGCGAGCACGACCGCGACGAGTTGGCTCATTACGCCAAGGAAGGTGCGGGCACCAGCGACATCGAATATAAATTTCCGTTTACGGATCCGGGATTTGGAGAACTCGAGGGTGTCGCCCATCGCACCGATTTCGACCTGCGGCAACATGCGGAATTTTCCGGCTTGGGCGATAAACTCAAGTATTTCGATCAGGAGAAAAACCAGCGCTATTTTCCCCATGTCATTGAACCTTCGGCGGGTGCGGACCGCGGCACGCTGGCCCTGTTGTGCGAAGCCTACACCGACGATCCGGGCCGGCCCAGCGGTGTGGTAATGAAGTTTCATCCGCGGATGGCCCCGATTAAAGCGGCAATATTTCCGCTGGTGGATAAGGACGGCATGGCGGAAATTGCCACCAAGCTCTACACCGATTTACGCAAAACTTGGAATGTGCAGTTGGATATCAAGCAAAATATCGGCAAACGCTATGCCCGGATGGACGAGGCCGGTACGCCATACTGCTTTACCATCGATACCCAAACCCTCTCCGATCAGACTATTACGGTTCGATTTCGTGATACTTTAGAGCAGCAGCGGTTGCATATTTCCCAGGTTCGGGCATTTTTGTCCGATAAAATCGGCGATTTATAGAACTGTAAGCCTGTTTTTTACAATGGCTTATAAAATTGACACAAAAAAAATAATGAAAATTCTTAAAATAGGTTGCAGAAATTAACAAAGTCTGTACGATGATAGGCGTAGTGATGAAAGCAAACGGCTTCCGATAGCCATCGGAGCTGTTTTAAGCGATCTTGCTCTCTCTCTCCCTCCCCAGGCTGGCGTTCCTTCGGGCCGCCAGCCTGGTTTTTTTATAGCCTTGGCCGTTTAATTTGTTTTGGCGAATGTTATCGTTGGCATTGCTGCGGGACCTGGTGCCAAAACCGAAATGGTCCCCCAATATTTGGCTTTGGGTCGCCTGCGTGCTACAATAATTGTGAAGGTTGTTCTGATCGTCTCATAAGATTGAACAACGAAAATCTTTCTCTCCCTCCTCGGGCTGGCATTCCTTCGGGGTGCCAGCCTGGCTTTATTTTGTCTCATCATTAAAATGCTCTCGGTCGCGTGCCCGGTCAGAACAACCCATGACGCTGTGACAGGCCACGATGTCGATGGTAGAATCTGCGCCCTTGCGGATGGCGCAGTTGCGTCGCTGGGACACGCCGGTGGTGGCGTTCAACGTGGCTTCCCGACGGCCTCCGGTGATTTAAATCATTTGTGGATGAACAACCTATGAAACCGATTGTGCAGATTTCTCTGGACATTATTACGATTGATGAAGCGTTGGCCACAGCCACCATGGCGATGCGTGCCGGTGTGGATTGGCTGGAGGCGGGTACGCCGCTGATTATCGCCGAAGGCATGAACGGCGTGCGGGCGCTGCGCCGGGAATTCCCAGGGGTGCCGATCGTGGCGGATCTCAAGACGATGGATGGTGGCTATCTGGAGGCCCAAATGATGGCCAAGGCGGGCGCTACGCATGTGGTGGTGATGGCCCGGGCCCACGAGGAAACGATTCGCTGTGTAGTCAAGGCCGGCCAAGATTATCACGTCCAGGTCATGGGCGACAATCTGGCCTGTCCCGATATGGTCGCCGGTGCCCGACGCCTGGAGGATTTGGGCTGCGATTTTGTGATTCACCACATCGGGTACGATGAACGGCGCGGCATTGCCGCCCGGGGCCAACGCATGCCCAGTCCGCTGGATCAGCTTCGGGAAGTGGTTCAGGCGGTGCGCGTGCCGGTGCAGGCGGTGGGGGGATTGACCATAGAACAGGCCATTCGGGCGCCGGAATATGGTGCCCCGTTGGTGGTGCTGGGGGCACCTCTGACCATTGATGCCGATGCGTTCAAAACGGCCAGTGGCGGGGTGGAGGAATCCTTACGCATGATTTGTCAGAAAGTGCATTCATACAGCGATATTGCCACAGGAGTTCGATCATGACGGATATGGCGGTAGTCAATTTTGCCCCCACCAGGCATGCCGTGGAATTGCGTCCGGCCCAACGCCCCCCGATCGGTCCGCACGATGTACTCCTGGAGGTGGGGGCCGTAGGTGTCTGCGGCAGCGATTTGCACCAATGGACGGCGGATCATAGCTGGCCGGTAAATTATCCGGTGGTGTTGGGGCACGAATTTGCGGGTGTGATCCGGGAGCTGGGCGCGGATGTCGCCGGATGGCAAGTGGGCCAGCGGGCCGTCAGCGAAACCGCGGCGGTGATTGATCCGAACAATCCCATGTCGCGGCAGGGCTTGTACAATCTGGATCCGACCCGACGGGGTTTCGGCTATGGTGTCGACGGGGCGATGACCCGCTACGTATGCGTGCCGGCGCGATGCCTGCATCGTCTGCCGGAAAATCTGCCGCTGGAAATCGCCGCCCTCACCGAGCCGTGCTGTGTGGCGTTCAACGCGGTGGTGAACAACGCCCGCATCAAACCCGGTGATCGCGTGGTGGTGTTTGGGCCGGGCACCATTGGTATTTTATGCGCCGCCATGGCTCGTTTGTGCGGAGCCACGGTCGCCATAGCCGGCTTGCCGCGCGACCTGGGCCGGCTGGAAACGGCGAAAACCTATGGCTGCATTCCCATCGTGGAAGGTCTGCCCGATTGGGCCAGGGAGGGCGATGGTCTGGGAGTGGATGGCGTGATCGACGCGGCCGGCGTTTCGGCAACTTTGCAAACCGCCCTCCAGATTGTGCGTCCGAACGGCTGGATTTCCAAAGTGGGCTGGGGGCCTCAGCCCTTGGGTTTTTCATTGGATCCGCTGGTGCAGAAAAATATCACCCTCCAGGGCAGTTTCAGCCACAACTGGCCGGTATGGGAGCGGGTGATCCGGTTGCTTTCTTCCGGCCAACTCAACGTGCGGCCGATTATCGGCGGGGTCTGGCCGTTGCAGCAGTGGCATGAAGCCTTCGAGAAAATGCACAGCGGGCAGGTGATTAAAGCCGTGCTAAAACCGTAAGTTGGCCGGGTGTCCAGGGCAATGAAACAGCAACCTCCCTTTTCCGTCAGCGAATTCACGACTTGGGATTTGTCTTTTGAACAAGATGTGGCTTTGTACCGCAGCTTGAATCTATCGGGCATTGAAGTCTGTGAACGGAAACTCTCCACCGATGTCGGCCAGGCCAGAGAGCAGCTTGCGCTGCTGCGCGACAGCGGCCTGCAGGTGACCAGTGTGCAACCCCGCGTCCACGCGCTCTTTAAGGATGCCATGTGTCCGCACCTGCTTGATCCGGAGGAGCGATTGCGGTGCTATCGCCAGACCATTGATTTATTTGCCCAGAGCCTGCCCGGGCAGGATATTCCCCTGGTGACCATCGGCGGCAACGCCCCCGCGTATAACTTTCGATTGGCCCATGCCACGGCCCGCAGGCTCTACCCGGATCTCGCCCGCTATGCCGCCGATCGCGGCCTGCGGGTGATGTTTGAACCGCTGCACCCTATTTTGATGAATGCCGATACTTTTATTTCTTCACTCGACGAAGCCTTGCACCTGATCGAGGATGTGGATGAACCGGCGTTTGGCCTGATGCTGGATCTTTGGCACGTATGGCACGAACACGCTATCGGGTCAAGGGTTCGGGCATTGGGAAAACTGATTTTCGGAGTGCACATTTCGGATTGGCCCCGGCAGCAGCCGCGCGGCTTGGCTGACCGTATTTTGCCGGGACAGGGTCTCATTGATCTTCCGGGTTTGCTCGGTGCCGTTGCGGCCGCGGGTTATCAAGGGGCGTATTGCCTGGAAATTTTTTCCGCCCACGAGTGGCCCGATTCACTCTGGCGGGCCGATCCGACCAGGATCATTGAAGAAGGTCGGCGCGGTTTTTATAAGGCTTGGGAATCTACGACATGCGATTGAAAGATAAAGTGATCATTGTTACCGGCAGCACCACCGGCATTGGCGAAGCCATTGCCCGGCGTTGCGTGGCGGAAGGGGCTCGGGTGCTGATTCACGGTACGCGACGCCAGGCCGGCGAGAGTGTGACGGCGGCCTTGGGGACGGCGGCCTGTTTGCACCTCGACGATTTATCCGATCCGGAGGCCCCGGCGCGGTTGGTGTCGGCGGCCATCCGGGCGTTTGGGCAATTGGATGGTATCGTCAACAATGCGGCCTGGGTGGTGCGCGGCAATATCCATACGACGGATGCGGCCATGTTTGATCGCACGATGGCCATTAACGTCCGCGCTCCCATGCTGATGGTTAAAGCCGCCTTATCCCACCTGCAGGCCAGTCAAGGAAGTGTGCTCAACATCGGCTCTGTGAATGCCTACACCGGCGAGGCCAATCAGTTGGCCTACAGCACTTCCAAAGGGGCGTTGATGACCCTGTCCCGCAATCTCTCCGATGCCCTCGGACCGCTGGGTGTGCGGGTGAATCATTTTAATGTGGGCTGGGTTCTTAGCCCCAACGAATACAAACTCAAAATTTCGGAAGGGATGGCGGCCGATTGGCCGGAGCATATTCCACGGGCCTTTGCGCCCTCCGGCCACATTCTTACCCCGGAGCATATCGCGGCCGCTGCGGTTTATTGGCTGGGAGATGAAAGCCGCCCTGTTTCCGGCAGCGTGTTGGAGTTGGAACAGTTTCCGATCATCGGGCGTAACCCCGTAAAGGAGGGACCGTAATGCCGAAATTAGCGGCGTTTCCCAAGGCTTTTCTCGATGCTTTGTGCATCGACGGAACCATGTCCGTACCGCAGTGGATCGACCTGGCCGGCACACTCGACGTGGACGGCTTGGAATTTTACAGTGGGTTTCTCGATCTACGGGACTCCCGGCAATGGCCGGTGTTTCGGCGGATGGTGCAGGATCAGGGCCGGTCCATCCCCATGTTGTGCTGCTCCCCGGATTTCACCCATCCAGAGGCTACCTTCAGGGCCAGACAGGTGGACATGGAAAAAGACTGGATCGACATGACCGTGGCCCTCGGTGGATCCTATTGCCGCGTGCTTTCCGGACAGCGTCGTCCCGAAGTCACCCGCTCCGATGGCATCGCCTATGCCGCGGAGTGTATCCAGCAATGCCTGCCCTACGCCGCTCAGCGGGGCGTGACCCTGATTCTGGAAAACCACTATAAAGACGGCTATTGGCAGTTTCCGGAATTTGCCCAGAAGATGGAAGTGTTTTGCGAACTGGTGGGCCGGATTGAAGCGCCAAATTTTGGCGTCAATTATGATCCAAGCAATACTCTTTTGGCCGGCGAAGACCCCCTGGAACTTTTACGCCGGGTGAAACACCGGGTTGTCACCATGCACGCCAGCGATCGCTATCTGGCCGAGGGCACAATCCAGGATTTGCAGCGGGAAGAGGATTCTCTCGGTTATGCCAAACGGCTGCGTCACGGCGTAATAGGCCGGGGTCTTAATGATTATGATGCGATCTTCCGGGAATTACGCTCTGCGGGCTTTGATGGGTGGATCAGTATTGAAGACGGGGTGGATGGCATGGAACAACTACGCCAGAGCGTGGCCTTTCTCCGAGCGAAAATACGCCAGCATTGGTCCCTTCTCACTTGAAATTAAGCACCGGTGTCAATACCCGCCCCCGCTGCGGCGGGCGATGCCGCGGCAAGGCGCGGTCCCTAACCGACGGATTCTCGAAAACCGCGGCCCGCTTTCATGATGGCGTTGTCAATCGCCCGAATGCGGCGTTGGCACTCACCAGGGCTTCTTCGATGGTATGGCCGGTATGTATCAGGTGCCCCATCTTGCGGCCCGGTCGCGGGGTCTTGCCGTAAAGATGCAGCGTGGCCCGGCCATCCGCCAGCACCGTGGCCCAGTCCGGACTGCGGTGTTCGCCGACTTTGGTCAGAGCCGGTGCCGATTCCACAGACCACAAATCCCCCAGCACATTGGTCATCACCGCCGGACGCAGAATTTCCACCTCGGGTAAAGGCAATCCGCAGATCGCGGCAATATGCATTTCAAATTGGCTCCGGCTGGCGGCACGTAGGGTGACGTGGCCGGAATTGTGCGGACGCGCGGCCATCTCATTGACCAACACCCGGCCGTCAGCCAGTACAAACATTTCCACCGCCAGCAAACCCACCACTTTCAGGTGGTCCGCGGCGCGGCGGGCCAGGTCCATGGCCGCCCGAGCGGTGCTTTCAGACACCGCCGCGGGCATCCGGGTTTGAAATAAAATGCCGTGGCGATGTTCGTTGCCAAAAACCGGCAAGACGCTCCGGCCGCCGTCGGGTGATCGGGCCACGATCACCGACATTTCACTGACAAAATCGACCTTGGCCTCCACCACCAATGGCACCTGGCCCAGGGCCTGCCATGCGGCATCCGCCTGACTGGGCGTACGAATCCATCGTTGCCCTTTGCCATCGTAGCCGCCGCGCGCGGTTTTGGCGAGAATCTCCGTTGCGCCATCGGCCAGGAGTTCCTCGCACGCCTGTTGCATCTGGGCGGCGGATTCCACCACCCGAAACGCGCCCACGGCCAGGTCGTTGGCGGCTAGAAAACCCTTCTCCAGCCGCCGGTCCCGTACAATCGTCTGGACGTGCGACGACGGGGCCACCCGTGCGCCGATGCTTTCCGCCGCCGCCAACGCGGATGGTTCGATCGATTCTGTTTCGACGGTGATCACCTGCACATCTTGGGCAATACGGGAAATGACATTGGCGTCGCCGGGGTCCGCGATCAGGTGATGATCGGACCAGCGTCCCGCGGGGTCCGCCTCGTTGGCGGAAACACACAGCGTGCGATAACCCATCTGCCCGGCGGCCTGGGCCAGCATGGATCCGAGCTGGCCGCCGCCGAGAATAGCGATGGTCGCCGGTGGACGAATCATGGGCCAAGGTGCTGTTTTTTTCATGGCGGGATCACGCGCTTGACTGGCCGGTGCTGCACGCTGCTTCATCAATTTGCTCCTGTTCGGTTTGATGGGTGATTTTCCGCCGGTACAAGTCATAACGGTGCTGTATGGCCGGTGAATTTAAGCCCAGAATGGCCGCGGCCAGCAGAGCGGCATTTTTGGCTCCCGCCTCGCCGATGGCCAAAGTTCCCACCGGTACACCGCCCGGCATCTGCACAATAGACAACAGCGAATCCATGCCGCTTAAGGCCCGACTTTGCACCGGCACGCCCAACACCGGAAGAATCGTCAGCGATGCAATCATGCCCGGAAGGTGGGCGGCTCCGCCCGCACCCGCAATGATGACCTGAATGCCACGGCCTGCGGCTTCCTGTGCGTAGCGCACCATTTTTAACGGCGTGCGATGCGCCGATACCACGGCAATTTCATAGGCAATGGCCAGTTCCTTGAGCATATCCGCGGCGTGCTGCAAGGTGGCAAGATCGGATTTTGAACCCATGACAATGCCGACCAGCGCCGGATTTTTTCCCCCGGATCTTTCTGCCATGCTGATTTCCTTCAACCTAAGGGCCGCGCTTTTGGCCCAAGTACGCGATGATTATAATCAAAGCGGCAAAAATTTACTCGCCTTCAACAGACCTTGGTGCTCTCGTTGGGCTACTTTCCCATGCAGCCGGGGCCAAGGATTGTTTCCCTGGTCGCGCAGAATCTGCGAAAAACTTCTACGCCGGTCGCGCATTCCGCCTTCCTCGAACCCTACCGTTAAGGCATGGAAGCCGAAATCCTCGATGCAGGAGGACCAGCGCATCGGGAAGGCATGGAAGCCGAAATCCTCGATGCTGGAGGACCAGCGTATCGGGAAGGCATGGATGCCGAAATCCCGATGTCCCGTAGGCCCAACGCCGTTCGGGAGAGCCGCCAATCGGGCCTGGCCGTTGTCGTCTCGTCGGCGTCTGAAAAGGACACCCCCCCCACGGCCGCAGCCGCCGTCACTCCCGTCTCGCGCAGCGCCCGTCCTTCGCGTTCCTCCGCGTCCCCTGCGGTGAATAATCGTCTCCCGATTCCCGTCTCGCGCAGCGCCCCCCCGTTATTGGACCAATTCTCAAGGTTTTCATCACGCCGGCAGGATGCTTGCGGAATTTAATTTGCCGGCTGCAACTTTTTCATATATCCTTGGTTCTACAAATGAGCCACCCTGTGGTGATGTCGGCAATTGCTGCCGCGCGGCAGCCCGGTAAAAACTTCTTGGCTGGCTCAAATAAAGGAGTTGTTCATGACTCGCATCAAGAAATCCATGGTGGTAGTGGCCATTGCCGCTGGTTTGGCCGGATCATTTGCTGCCGGAACGCTGGTCAACAGCCCCGCCGCCACGGTACAAGCCCAAATGCAGCATCATCATCACATGGAACGTCATGGCGTGATCAAACGCGGCGCCCACCTGCTCTATCGGGCCATCAAGGTGCTTAGCCACGGCAAACATGATTTCGGCGGGCATCGTATCGCCGCGATCAAAGATGCGCGCATGGCCCTGATGCAATGTCATGCGGCATTGAAGTTTGATCGGCATTAACCCGTCACCCGCGACGGATTTCCACCAGAAAAGCAAAGCCCATGCCGGCCAGTGCCAGAATCACCAGCGGCAGGTGAACGGGCGTCGGCATGGTCACGGCCAGCCACCATGGCAAACCGGCTACTGCGGTGGGTGCAATCGGATGTAACGATTCATCAATGAGACTCTGCACGTCACGGGGGGCCGGTGGCCCCCCCAGATTGAGCACCTGCTCCGTCGGATTGACAATGTTCAGTTGCCGATCCGCGAGCCGTTCCAGCAGTTCCGGATCCGTTTTCACCATCTTCATGAATTTGCTTTGCAGGGCGATTTTTTCGTTGATGGTGGCCAGCGTGGCTTGCAGGCTGTTCCGCTGCCGTTGTGCGACATCCACGGAATGTCGCACCGGGGCAATCACCACTGCCGCCAGCACCGCCAGCGAGGCCAGCAACACCATCCAACTGATGGTGCCGGCCCCCAGCAGCAGCGGCAGGGCGATCAATTGCGAAACCGGTTTCATTTTGCGCATTGCCCACCTGTTTTAACCCGGGCCCACCAGCCAAAATATGCTCCTGCCTGGGGCCGATATTTTATCAGTTGCGGTTCCAGAATTTGGCGCCGTACACCGCCTGCTCGCCCAGTTCCTCTTCAATCCGCAACAGTTGGTTGTACTTGGCCACCCGATCCGATCGAGCGGGTGCGCCGGTCTTGATCTGCCCGCAATTGGTGGCCACGGCAATATCGGCGATGGTGGCGTCCTCGGTTTCGCCGCTGCGATGGCTAAGCACCGCGGAATAACCATTGCGCATCGCCAGTTGTACCGCCTCAAACGTTTCGGTAAGCGTACCGATCTGATTCACCTTCACCAAAATGCTGTTGGCCGTGCCGGTGGAAATGCCCTTTTGCAGGTACTCGGTGTTGGTAACAAAAACATCATCACCGACCAGTTGAATTTTCCGGCCAAGCTTGTCGGTGAGTTTCTTCCAACCATCCCAGTCATTTTCGGCCAAACCGTCTTCCAAAGAGCGAATCGGATATTGATCCACCCAGCCCGACCATATCCCGATCATCTGCTCGGCCGTGAGAAACTTTTCCGGATCACTTTTGAAAAGCCGGTATTTTTTCTTACCCGCATCCCATAGCTCGCTTGCGGCCGGGTCCAGGGCCACAAAAATATCTTTGCCGAATTTATAGCCGGCGTCTTTTACCGCCGCGGCAATCACCTCCAACGCCTCATCATTGGATTTTAAGTTCGGAGCAAATCCGCCTTCATCACCCACGGCGGTACTTAGACCTTTTTTATGCAGCACCTTTTTCAAGGCATGATACACTTCCGCTCCCATGCGCAGGGCATGGGCGAAATTGCGCGCCCCCCACGGCTGAATCATGAACTCCTGAAAGTCCACATTGTTGTCCGCGTGCTTGCCGCCGTTGAGAATATTCATCATCGGCACCGGCAACACCTTGGCACTCGTGCCACCGAGATAGCGATACAGCGGCAAACCGCTGGCCGCCGCCGCCGCCTTGGCCACCGCCATGGAAACTCCCAGAATGGCGTTGGCCCCCAGCTTGGCCTTGTTGGGCGTGGCGTCCATGGCAATCATCATGCGGTCAATTTGTTCCTGCTCCCGCGGGTCACGATCGACGAGTTCCGGGGCGATTTTGGTATTCACATTCTGCACCGCTTTACTGGTGCCCTTGCCGCCATAACGCGCCGCATCACCATCCCGCAATTCCACCGCCTCATGTTCGCCGGTGGAAGCCCCGCTGGGCACCGCGGCACGACCGAGCGTACCATCATTTAAGATCACATCCACTTCCACCGTCGGATTACCGCGGGAATCCAAAATTTCCCGCCCACGAACCTCGGCTATTTTCAAGTGCATTGAATAAAACTCCTGAATGATCATGAACCTTGATTCACGCCATACTATCCACAACCCGCCAGCGCGACTACAACGCCGCGCCAGCTCCGGGTGCGGGAAATAATTTAGCACATTTCCCGCCCGTCCGCCAAACACGTCCCACCTGCCGGTGTACCGGTCGCCGGAATTCGTGTAATATATTCGCCATGGCCGAAGCATATACAGTTCTGGCGCGGCGGTATCGATCGCGTAATTTTGACGAGCTTATCGGACAGGAAGCCATTGCCCAAACTCTTAAAAACGCCGTTGCCTCGGGCCGACTCGCCCATGCGTTTTTATTTACGGGCACCCGCGGCGTGGGCAAAACGTCTTCCGCCCGCATCCTGGCCAAAGCCATTAACTGCCCCCAGGCGAAAGCTGGTCAGCCGTGCGGCGTTTGTGCCACCTGTCAGGCCATTGCCCGCGGCGAAGACATTGACGTCATCGAAATTGACGGTGCGTCCAACAACGGTGTCGACCAGATCCGCGATTTGCGCGCCAACGCCGGCGTAACGCCCAGCCACAGCCCGTTTAAAATTTATATCATTGACGAAGTGCACATGCTCTCCATGCCCGCCTTCAACGCCCTGCTCAAAAGCCTGGAAGAACCGCCGCCCCATGTGAAATTCATCTTCGCCACCACCGATGTTCATAAACTTCCCGCCACCATTTTGAGCCGATGTCAACGCTACGACTTTAAAAACATTTCCACCGCCGATATTGCCGCTCATTTGGCCGCCATTTGCCAACAGGAAAAAGTTCAGGCCGATGGCGCGGCGCTGCACCGTATCGCGCTGTTGGCCAACGGTTCCATGCGCGATGCTCTTTCGCTGCTGGACCGTGTGCTTTCACTCGGTGCCGGTCATGTCACCGAGGCCATGTTGGAAGATCTGCTGGGCAAGCCCCCGTTGGCGGCTGTTTCCGGCCTGGTTGCGGCCATTGCCGCCCAGGATGCCGCCAGTGCTCTCAACAGTGCCGACGCCATGCTTAACGATGGCATGGGCATGGAGCAGGCCCTTTCCGAACTGGTCGAATTTTTCCGCAACTTGATGGTGGTGCGGGTGTGCGGTGACCAAACCCCATTACTGGATGTGCCCTCCGAATGGAAAACCTCTTTCATGAAGCTCGCTCCTGGTTTTGATGCCCCCACGCTGGTGCATCATATTGCCCTTTGCGATCAAACCCTGCGTTCGCTGCGTTCGAGTACCTTATCCCGGCCTCTCTTCGACGCCTTGATTGTGCGCCTCGCCCAGTGCGAGCAGTTCAGTTCCATCCGTGAATTGTTGGCCCAGACCGCCGGGGGTGCCACCCCCGCGGCCGCCGCGCCGCAAAAAAAAAATGACTCTCTAAACCCGCCGACCGCCGTCGCTCCACGGCCCGAGAATGGCCGCCATCCCGCCGCCGAGCTGCAACCAACGTTGGCCTCACCCGCTGAGCCTGACCCCGCCTCGCACCCGCTGGCCTCTGCTGAGTCGACCACCGCCGCCGGCGATCTGGGACCGGCGTTTGCCGCCCATCTCAAAAAGCTCAGTCCTTCCACTTTGACCATGCTCAATGGACGCTCCAAACTGGAACTGACCGATCCGACGGCCGGCCGGGTCAGGCTGGAGATTCCGGGAAATCTCAAAGCCTGGGCCCGCTCCGAAAAAGTGCGCGCCTATTTTCAGGAAGCGGCGCGGCTGGCCGCCGGTCGTACCGTTGCCATCGAATACGTATTTACCCAAACCGCTTCGCCGACCGGTACCCCGGCATCCGCCCACCCAGCCCCTCCCGGCCACCCGGCTACGGGTGCCACGCCCAGTCGCGGCGTTGCCCCGGAACTGCTGGATCGAGCCAACGAATTGCCCGCGGTCAAGCTGATTCTGGAAAAATTCGACGGGGCCGCTGTAACTTCAGTGGAAATTGTCGATAATGGCTCCGCGGCATAAACCCCTGCGCCCGATACCCCGCGGCGGACTCCCGCCGTTTACGCTAAAAGAGGAAAACAACATGTTTGATTCGCTAAAATCTCTTGGTCAGTTGGGTCCGCTGATGGCCCAGGCCCGCCAAATGCAGGAAAAAATGGCGGAAATTCAACGCAAAATTCCGGCCCTGCGCGCTTCGGGTACCGCGGGCGGAGATATGGTCAAGGCCACTGCGTCCGGCACCATGGAAATCCTGGAACTCCAATTCAGCCCGGCGGCGCTCGCTCAAGACCCCGAACTTCTCGCCGATCTAACCCGCGCCGCCGTCAATCAGGCTATCAATAACATCCGCCGCATGGTCGAGCACGAAATGCAATCCGTCGCGGGCGATGTCGATATTTCGGCCATGCAAAAGATGCTCGGCGGCGGTACCCCCTGATCCATCCCACAAACCCGGTATTGTAAGGATTCGGCACTACCATGGCTTCACCCTCCACCGATGCTTATACCGCTTGCGTCCGCAAACTCATGGACCTGTTTGGCAAATTCCCGGGCGTGGGTTCGCGTTCCGCAGAACGCATGGTTTTTCACCTGCTCAAAAGTGACCCGCAGGAGGCTTTTGCCCTGGCCGATGCCATTCGGGCGGTCAAAGAACAGGTGAAAAATTGCAGCGTCTGCTTTCATCTTACCGAGACCGACCCTTGTCCGATTTGTTCCGACCCCAACCGCGACCGGGGAATTATCTGTGTTGTTGAACAGCCCCGCGACCTCATGCAGTTGGAAGCCACGGGGGTGTATAAGGGCGTTTACCATGTTCTGCTCGGACATCTGGCTCCACTCGACGGCATCGGCCCGGAAAATCTCACCGTCGAAGCCCTGCTCAAACGCCTGGGGCAGCCCGGTACCGACACCACCGGGCCGGTTCGCGAAGTGATTCTGGCCACCAATCCCACCATGGATGGCGACGGCACCGCCGTGTACCTGCACCAATGTCTGGCCGCCACCGGCGTCACAGTGACCCGGCTGGCCCGGGGCCTCCCTTCCGGAGCACAAATTGAATATTCCAACCGCGCCATTCTCTCCGATGCCCTCCTTGGCCGGACCAAAGCGTAATGGACGATACGTTAAATCCAATCCGTAGGCTCACCGCCGCCCTCAATTCGCTCTGCGACCGCGCAAAAATAAATTCGTGTTTTACGGCGCAGAAATTTTGTTACTGCTGGCCAGGCGCCAGCGAGGCCCGTACCCCGCCAGTGGGTCTGTAATGCGCGACCATCCGAGCCGCGACCGTAAGGAAGCGGTTAACAGTGCTCAAGTTATTTTTGCCCGGTCCCTGCCAGGGCCGTAGCCGGGATTCTGTTCCGCCGCTCTCGATCGGTTTCGAAAAAGCCTTTGCATTGTCAGCCCGGCGATATTAGCATACCCGTCAATGGATATGCCCGGCGCGAAACCGTGTTGTCACGTCCTGCGGCATAGAAGGTTTTCAACTGAAGGATTCCAACATGACCGAACCCACCCCCACAGTATTGTTTTATCAAAAGCCGGTGCCTCTCGACCGGGCCGCGCACCGCAACAGCAAAATCAAGCTGCGCGATCCGGATTTCACCTTCGCCGGCCAAACCAATTCGGTACCTGTGACCACGCTTGAATTTCCCCGCGCTGCTACCGAATTTCCCATCGTCTTTGCGGGTCCGTCCGTGGATCGGCTGATGCCCGCGGCCGTGCTGGGATTGCGCAACAATGAAAATATTTTTGTCGATGCCGGCGGAAAATGGGCCAGCGCATACATACCCGCCTTTATCCGCCGCTACCCCTTTGTTCTAGCCGAACGCAACAACGGCCAGGATTTCACCGTTTGCATCGATACGGCATTTTCCGGTTGGGAAGCCGCCGACGGCCAACCCCTTTTTGATGAGCAAGGCCAGGAAACACCCTGGCTGAAAAATGCCTTGACATTTCTCGGCCAATACCAGGCGAATATACGCCAAACGGTCGCTTTCACGGCCAAGCTCCATGAATTAAACTTGCTGATAGCCCGTGAAATTCACGCCCGCGATGCCAAAGGCCAGCCTCTGACCCTGCGCGGATTCCATGCCGTGGATGAATCCAAGCTCACCGCTTTGCCCGATGCCAAAATTGTCGAGCTTTTTCGCGCCGGTTTCATGGGGTTGATTCATGCCCATTTGCTCTCTTTTGCCAATGTCGCCAAACTGGAACAACGCCTGCACCAGCGGCCATAGGGACCGCCCAAAAATAAATTCGTGTTTTACGGCGCAGATATTTTGTTACCGCCGGCCAGGCGTCACGGGCACGCCTGCCCACGCCCCGTTTAACAATTTTTGGCTTCAGCGGGAGGTGCCGACGCCGTTGGAGCCTGCGGTTGCGAATCCCCCGACGCCAGTTCCTCTCGGCCATACAGTACGGAATATTTAAGCATCACCCCGATGGTGGTTTTATAGGCAATCACCAATCCGAATCGCCCCTGCAAAAATCCGCCCCGCAAGATAAAATACTTCAAAAATGTCAAGATCGGACGAAACAACAAATTGCACCATCCGCCATGACGCCCCTGGTGCTGCAAATGCCCCGCCAGCAGCGACGCTCGCTCTACCATGGTGGCCCCGTCATTGAGATCGCTTTCCGCGTACGGCCTGAATCGGTTGTGCAGCAACGCCTGCTTGAGTGTCATGACTTCAAAGCCCGCCGCAGGCCGCCGCACTTCCGGCACGCCATCGGTATCCCAGAGCGTGCGGCGGCGATGAAGCAACCGGGTTTGATAATCCGGCGACCAACAGCGAACTTCCCGCTGGGCTAAGAAATTTTTCCGGGGAATACGGAACATGCCGGCGTTATGCGCCGGCACCAACGTTTGAATCTCTAACGCCAGTTCCGGCGAACATTCCTCATCGGCATCCAAAGCCAATACCCAGTCGTTGGCACAATGGCTTACCGCAAATTCGCGTTGACGGTTATACCCCGACCATCTGTGCGAAATGACCCGCGGCTTGGATGGATGCGCCGCGGCAATTTCGGCGGTGCCATCAGTGGACCCCGAATCCACCACCACAATATCGCCGCACCAGGCCAGAGAATCCAGGCACCGGGAAATACGCGCCGCTTCATTTTGGCAGATAACGCACGCTGATACTTCAAATGACATGCCAAAACCGTCGCTCAAAAACCGCCCACGGAGAAAAGCGCCCAGCCCGCCGAAACCCCAATGCCCAGCGCCGATCTATAGGGGAGTTTTGATGCCCATGGCGCGCAAAATACACCAGCGGTTGGCCCCCTCGTACAACATCACTCCTCCCACCACAAAACATCCGCCCATTGGGCACCAAAGCCAATTCCGGGCCAGCAACCATGCCGCCAAGCCCAGCGCCAATGACCCACCAAGAAAAATCCAGCCCAGGACCATTCGAATGGTTTTGCCGCGGCCATCATCAATGTTACACGCATGGTTCATCAGGTTTCATTGTAGCGTCGCCGCCGCGCGATAGCCAGTGCCTGCCGGGCAATTTGCTTAACCCTGCACCGGTGCAGCCCAGCCATCCCCGTTAAGGCATGGATGCCGAAATCCCGATGCTGGAGGACCAGCGTATCGGGACTGATCGCTTCCCCCCCCCCCCCTGCGGCCACAGCCGCCTTTAACTCCTAACTCCCAACTCCTAATTCCTGCGGCCACAGCCGCCGTGCTCCTTTCTCGCGCAGCGCCCCATCCTCTGCGGTCCTCTGCGTCCCCTGCGGTGAAAAATCGTCGTCGTTTAATCTGTGTAATCTGTGCAATCTGTGGATCACCGCGTCGTCACTTCGTGCCTTCGCGCCTTCGTGTTTAACCCGTCTCCCGTTTCGCCGGCCGCACCCCGCGGCTGGGCCCGTGGTTGAAGCCGGCTTAAGCAATCGCGATAATAGGTTTCCTATGGTAACGTTTGCCCAAAGAATTTCGGAACCCAAGCCGCGCCGATCTCGGCGATTGCCCAGTCCTCCTCGCGTCGCCGCAGTTCAGGATGCCGTCGCCGTAAAATCTGCTCATGGCGATTGTTTTACGGCACCCTACCCCAAGGTAGCACAGCCATTCCTGCCTGTGAGATTAAATATCCCGGCGCTGCACCGCAGCCTCCGCCATCAAACTGGCTGCTTCGGGCGACCATGGACGTGGGGCAAGCCTAGCGTCGGCGGCAGTACGAACGGACAGGGATCTGGCCAAGCCTCGCGGGCGGGGCGCAACGAGTGGGAGCCGCGCCGGAGGGCCGTGCGGCCATGAACTGCCGCTTTCGGGTGGCGGACCCCGCGTGAGCGGCTTGGAGGGACCGGACGGGCTGCGAGCGGAAGGTGGTTATTATGGAAATTATTGACGACCTCGGCCAGAGCGAGGTCTCCCACTACGGTGTGGCCCATTGCAAGCGGGCCTTACGGCATGGGGGGGCACCGGACTTGGGGTCCACGAACAGGGACGAAAGGCGTGCTGAAAGCGAGCTAGTTGCCATTTCCTTCGGCTTGGCGCGTGCGGCATTGGATGCCGGAATGGGCGTAACGATCGGATATGCCATGAAGGAAAACTCCCTTCGCCTGCTCGGCTTTCTCGATGAGGCCACAAAGGGGTGCCGCTTCCCGGCCGATGTCGTCCCGTTCGCGCTAACCGATGCGCCATGCTATCTGAGCTGTGACTTTTTCAATTGGGCGTCCCCCACGACGCTCGAAAGGTATCGCCAAAAGATTACGTTGTCCTTGGGAAAATTCCAGCGGTTCGCGGCGGAAGTGCTCAAGCACGAGTTGGTGGAATCGGTAGAGTTTCGGTTTACCGAGTACGACGAATACGACGTCGAGATGTTGAAGCTCACCTGCCCTGTGGCGGAGATGGTTGACCGCGTGCTGGCGAACATTACGGATGTTCTGGATGTGCCGGCGATGCAGGTTTTCGTGACGCGGTAGAAATCGGCCAATTGACCCAGCAATACCAAGCCGTAACCGGCGCGGTAGA
Organism: Planctomycetota bacterium; assembly: GCA_021800165.1. Lineage (GTDB taxonomy): Bacteria > Planctomycetota > Phycisphaerae > WQYP01 > WQYP01 > JABEVA01. The sequence goes on from JAJYZF010000050.1 coordinate 21,375, forward strand.
CACTTGCAGTACGCCCTATGTCGGGTATAACTATTCTGATCCGAGCAACGGCAGTCTGCTGACAGGAATGGTTTATCCCAATGGTCGCACGATTAACTACAATTATGGCGATACAGGCGGTGTGCTGATGGGCAATTCCAACGCAATGCTCGACAACGTCCCCGGCCTCAGCCAGGCCGAGGCCGGCCCGAACTGGGCGGTCAAGGGCAGCCCATCGCTGACGGGTAATTGGACGATAGTATCGGAATCGCAGGCGATCCAGAACGCGTCGGCCGTGCAGACTTGGACCGAAACCTTCGAACGCACGTACGCCGCCGCGGTTGAAGGCGCGAACAGTCATTGCGACCCGACCACCGGCCAGCAGGTGTACCACACGGGCACCGAGATCGTCGAGCAAAGGGTTACGGTGACGTCATCGCGGCAAAATAACGCGAACCGAAACGCGAGCCTCGGGGCCGCAATTGGCGTTGCTGGCGTCGTCATCGGCCTTTTCTTCGGGCCGGCCGGCATCATTGTGGGGGCGGCCGTTGGTTGGGGCGGCGGTCTGGCGGTGGAGTATTTTTCGCCCTACGGGGCGATCAGCGCCGCTGCGGGGGCCCCAGAGCTTGTGCCTACGCCGGCAGTGGTGACGGGGGAGACCCCGGAGCCACCATGAGGGGCATGCCCGATCAAACTTTTGGAGGTTTATCGATGTGGAAAGTTCTCTTCGTGGTCGGCAGTGTTAACATGCACCGGCTGACGCCGTTGCGTGTTTCGATACCGCCTTGGGTGTATTCTTTGGCCCTGCAGGTGGCCCTGCTCGCGTTGGCCTTTGCGGCGACATGGTGGCTCGCCTGCCTCAAAAAGGAAATGGTAGAGACGGCCCGGGAACTTAGGCGGCTTGCCGAGGAAGTGAGATCGAGGGGTGCCAAGTGACCGCTCCCAACCATTTCATTAGCCGGTTGGTCGCCGACCCGGTTTGGGTGCAGACATACGAGGTCTTCTTTTTGTTTTGGGATGTGCTCTTGGTGCGGCTGGTTCAGCGCCGGCTGCGGGCCGCGCGGGAGGATTTGCGCCGGGCCATCCGGGAGCAAATGCCCCCCAAGGCCGACTATCCGGCAACGGCGGACCCACAGCCTCCGGAGGGTAAACCACCCCCAGCCGATTCGGCGGCGTGAGGCCCTGCCCGGACGGGTAAGGGGAGACCGTTACGGGGACGCAAGGTGAATCGAGAGATGAAGCGCGGACGTGACCTGCTAAAGGATGTAGCGGCGGACTTGATTGGATACTGGCTTGCCCAAGGGCCGGCGGTAAAATGGACGGCGTTCTGCTGCTTGGGTGGTCTGCCGTAGCCGCAGCGGCACACAATGAATAGTGCAACGCCGCATTCTATTAGCGGTGAGCAAAAAGATGGTCGCGAAAAACGAAACACTTTTGGACGCCCGGATCACCAACCATCCCGGCGCTGCGGCGCAGCCTCGCCCGCCGGCCTCGACGGGATTTCGTGGGGGCGATGCAACCAGTGGCTTGGGCTTATCGCCGAACGCGCTCAACATCAACGGCGCCAATACGTATCAATTCGTGACGAGCAATCCGGTGGGGCGAATGGATGCGTGGGGAACTGGCCTGTTTATGATGCAGCAGTTCGTCCTCACGGAGGCGGAGGCGGAACCGCCGGGAGGGAGGTTCAATTTTGGTAAATGCGTTCAAGGCCGGAGCACCTGGCACGTGACGAACGGCCAGTCCATGGTCCACGCACACGGCACGGCCTCCACGTCGACCTTCATTTCAAACTTTGCTAAGGACAAATGCCTGCCGTGCCGTGAGGTAAAGATAATCCAGTACGTTAAGACGCTGTCTTCCCAGGTCCTCGGACTATCGGAGAATGCACCGTGGCATCTCGACATCGGCAATCCCTTCCCGCCAGCCACCAACATGGGGCCATGGGTGTCTGGCCCCGGGCTTGGCGACGCTTGGATGACCGACAGTTCGGGGGAGGCACAAGGATTGGTCTGGAGCTACAACTGGCTTGACCAAGTTTTTTTCGATCTGGACGTCTGCACGAAGGGCAAGGAGGCGGGTAACAATTACGGCGGAGTATTTCCCGGCTTTTATATGGACAACAACCACGGTGTCGTCACCCGCTGGGCGGACCTCCCGGCGTTACGGCCGGCCCCTCGGCCGACAACGTTCTCACAGAGTTTTACGTAGGTTGAAAGGGCGGCGTTATGGGACAACGACAAAATGGCCAATCATGTGCTTTGGCACACCATGAGGTGGCAGGGATGGCGATCCGGGAAGCTCGTGTTGGAGAGCAGCCCGGGGCGGGAGAGCCTCGGTTGATTTTCCGCCAAATATCCATGCTCTTAATTTGTGCGGCCGCTTTTGCTTTTGTGGTTGCCTTGGCCCACATTCCTTACGCCAGAGGAGCGGTGACTTCAGAAGCGGGTTCCGTCTGGTTTCCGTTTCCGAAAAACCCTTCGAGCGGACCGATGGATATTCTCCTGGGCAAAGTAACCAGCGTGAAAAGGACCACCGGCCGCAATGGTCTTGAGGTTACGTACACGGAATCAGTGCTGGGCGACTACCGCGGCTGGTACAAGCAGGGAGAGGTAGTCTATATCCGGGGTAACCGGGACCAATCGCTGGCCCGAACCGGCCCGCCGGAGATGAGCATTCCTGACGTGGCGGTCGGGAAACTGTGGCTGACTGCCGCATCGCGCGGGCGCGGCCAGATCCTGTACTACGAATTTGCGCTTTTGCCGATCGGCGTGTTTGTGCCGATATCTGTGCCCGCTTCCCACCAAAGGGCGGCCTTGGCGGCCCTCAGGCTGATGTCAGAACGGCTTGCCAACGGGTTCAAGCATGTCCCAACAGATGCCGTCACGGGGCGGCACCTGTTCAGGGGGAACGGATACTGTAAATGGGCGCTGGGCTGTTCTGTTATGCATGCTGGCCACGATAACGCGCCTCTTCGGAAGGAACTTGCGAAAAAGGCTTTTATCCTCCGGCATCCGTCACGGGCTGCCTGGCTGATCTATCTCCTGGCCACGCACCGAGGCGAGGTGGTTTTCCCCAACTCGCTGGCGCATTTCTCTCCCTCCGGAATTCCCCAAGCGGCCTCGAGCCTGCAGGGTATGCGTAGGTTCCAACTTGTAACCCAGGCGATCCTTCGGGATCTCTTGGCCGCAAGCCCATACCTGCGTAGAGGAAATCCGGCAAACGGAAAGTTATCCCGCCGCTGGGGCCAAAGGCGCTCCGCGCTGCCGACGGCGATCACGGAGTCCCCTAGCCTGGCCGCCTATGTTTGCATAGCCGCGTTCGTAGGAGCGGCGACCGCGACCCTCGTTTACTGCATCGCAAAGATTGGGGGCTTTCCAGGACGGGGGCGAAGATGAGGTTCAAATGACCGAATCCGACGCCTACCCCGTCATCAACAACAGCGTTTATCTGGCCACCGCGCCCAATAACCCCTACAGCGGCACCCAGATTACCAACCAGCTTTCCGGCCAATCCCCCAACGGCAACTATTACGCCACTACCTACGCCTACGATGTCGATGGCCGCCAATACCAAACCACTGATGCCAACGGCAACATCACCAGCAACGATTTACTCTACCAGACAATTTACCCCTCCGTGGCTGTGGGACAGCCGCCCTCGGCTGTCAGCAATTCGTATAACGCTCTTGGCAACCACCCGCGGCTGGGCCCGTGGTTGAAGTCGGCTTAAGCAATCGCGATAATAGGTTTCCTATGGTAACGTTTGCCCAAAGAATTTCGGAATTCGAGCCTCGCCGATCTCGGCGATTGCCCGGCTCCCCCTGCACATTGGCGGCTCAGCATACCACCGCCGTAAAATCTCTTCACCGCGACCATCTTTCGAGATTCTATCCCCAGGGTAGCACAGCCATTCCTGCCTGTGAGATGAACCATCCCGGCGCTGCAGCGCTCACAAGGCATCCGGCCTCGGCGAAATTTCGTCCAGCCAGCGGTGCCAGTGGTAGGCTCAACATCAACGGTGCCAACACGTATCAATTCGTGATGAGCAACCCGGCGGGGAATATGGACGTGTGGGGAACCGCGGCGGCCCAGTGCTCAAGATACTTACGGACCAATGGGAGGCTTGCGGGCCCCATTTGCATAAACCGAGGCTTTATTACAAGATCGTGGAGTGACTCGTGATGTCGGTGGCCGCTCACAGCTCGCGAGCACTCCGTGTGGGCATAGCCTGCCTCCTGGCGGCGGCACTGGTATCGGGCTGCTCCTCTAAACCCACCGCGCCCAGCAGGGACAACGCCTTGCGGGCGCGGATTATCAGCGCGTACGGTTCGCGGAAATCCTCCTCCGAAACCATTACCGAGGCGGCTTGGGCCTTGCGGCAGGCCAACCTCCCCGCGAGTTTCTGGGCGAAAATTGCAAATACCTCACGCCCGGGCTATGTGCGGCAACGGACGGCGACCTTGGTGCTGTTTGCGGATTACCTGCGTAAGGGCATGACACTGGCGGAAGTGGCAAAGACGACGGGGAATAATAAGTGGTTGGAGCCAGGCCAAGTGAAAAAGTGCCACGGTGTAGCCGGTGGCCGGTGGCCGGCCGGCTTGGGGCCGCCCCGCCCAACGTATATGGTGGTGCTCGGGCGAAACTGGCCGGGGCAGCCGGCCTTGGCCAATTACGAACCGACCAACGACACGGGGCGCAGGGGCCTGTTTGGGGCGCTTCCGTGGAGGGGATCGCTGTGCAACCGGCACCCCGACGCGGTACTCCTGGCGACGACAGGACGCCGTTTCCCGGCAGTGGTGGTAGCGGCCGCCCTGAAGGGCAAGCGTTGTGCGGCCTCGGACGCCCGGGTCGTGGCCATGGGGTTTGTCATGGACAATTGCCACGACGCCATTTTGATCGCCAACGACAGCCGCCGCCTTCTGTCGAAGGGGCCATCTGTTGGGTTCGGCGGGCGCGACTGACCAACGGTGGCCGCGCGGCACGAGGGAATCGTAGGCCAAAGCAGCGGAGTAGGACCATGGGATTTATCCGATATCGAAATTGTGCGGCTGCGGTTGTCGTCGTTGGTTGGCTTGGTGTTCTCGCCTCCCTGACCGCATGCTCGGTTAGGTCGAAGGCGTCCGCTCAGCCGGCCGGGTTGTATGGGAGGCTGGTCCAGATTTATCGGTCGCACAAATCTTCTCCGTCGGCCGTAGCGATGGCGGCCTGGGCCTTGCGGAAGGCCAACCTCCCCGCGAGCTTCTGGGCAAAAATTGCAAATACCTCACGCCCCGGCTACGTGCGGCAACGGACGGCGACCTTGGTGCTGTTTGCGGATTACCTGCGTAAGGGCATGACGCTGGCGGAAGTGGCAAGGATGACGGGGAATAATAAATGGCTGGAGCCGGGCGACGTTTGGCTGCAGCAGGGAATAATCGGAGTCCCGGCGGTGTCCAACGGGTTCAAGCCGGTGTACGGAATCACCATTGGACGGTCGCGGCCAGGGGCGGAACAAACCTGGGTTTCCGCGCCGACGACCCAGCCCACGCCGGCCGGAACCCTGGAAATTCTGCCGGGGACCTACCATTCCATGCCCTATTGGGCCCTTCGGGATCGCGTGGTGTTCGGCACGAACGGAAAATGGTTTGCAGCGAAGGATGTGGTTGCGGCATTGCGGGGGCAAAAGAGCCCAGCCACAACTGCCAAGGTCACCAAACTGGGACTGGGGGTTTCAAACAGCGTAGACCGTCTCGCCGTAAGGCGCACGTTTCGCACGATTTTCAGGAATCGTCGATCAACAGGGACGCGTGCGGGACTGTGAAGTGAATAATTGCGGCGTGAATAATATGTATAGAATAATATGGATAATGATATTGAAATGCTACTTGTAGAAATGGATACAATGACCTCCAAAAAGAGGACAAATGTGTATCCCGGCGCTGCGGCGCAGCCTCGCCCGCCGGCCTCGGCGGGATTTCGCCCCGTCAACGGTGCCAGTGGTAAGCTCAACATCAACGGTGCCAACACGTATCAGTTTGTGATGAGCAACCCGGTGGGGGAGGTGGATCCAAGCGGGTTGGCGACGATATTACTCTCGCTCGGTGGGAGCGCGGGGACCGGCGTGCAACCGCTGGCGTATCCGACGCCTGAATCGGTTCCCATTGCATCGACACCGGCCACGCCATTGCCGGGTGCGTCGCCATGGTCGTATCCCCCCCTGCCACCGATTCCAAGCCAGCTGCCGATACTGGCGGAATTTTTGATGTATGAGGCTATCGAAGAACTGCATGAAAAAATGTTTCCCCGTATTCGGCCCAGGTGTACTTCAACCCCATGGAAGCCGGGACCGGCAATCAAGGCCGCCTCCCCCGAACTGGTAAGGCAGGAACAGGAGGACATTGAACTAGGGAAACAGTTCGGTGAACTCAAAGGTCATTTGGTCGAGCGCTTCGCCGCTACTCATAATTACGAGCGCAATCGCACGCCCGATTTTGAGATTACCGCGGCTCCGTGAGAATCACCGGGCCTCGCGGGGTCCGTGTGCGGTGGGCTCGCGGAGAATACGTTTATGCTCCTTTGTATCGCCGCTTCGGCTGGTCAGACATCCAGGATCTACGGATATGGGCGATAGCACGGTTCGCGGCTACTTTGGAGTAGATTAACTATGCGTACATTCCACCACGTCTGGGCATACGAGTTGCCATCCGGCGCGAGCTGGGCAATCTTACCAGTACTTTGCCTGTGCTCCTTGGTTCTTTGTGGATGCCATAGAAAGCAGGCGGCCACCGACACAACCCTAAGCCAAACGAAGATCGCACAGCTTCGTAAGGAAGCGCTGGCGGGCGATGTTGCCGCAATGGCAGAGCTCGGCTGCTTGTACGACAAGGGAGAAGGGTTCAAGCAGGATTACCATCTGGCGTTGCACTGGTTTCGCCAGGCGGCTGCCAGGGGCAATCCCACCGCCATGGACAGGCTTGGCCTGGCTTACAGCGAGGGCCGTGGTTTGGCCAAAGATTACATCCGGGCCATGTACTGGTTTCGCAAGGCCGCCGCGGCCGGCAGTGCACGCGGCGCGTATGACGTTGGCTGGGTGTACGCTCACGGCCATGGCGTGCCGAGGGACTACAGCCGGGCGATAACGTGGTACCGCAAGGCGGCGGCCATGGGGAGCACGAGGGCAATGACCAACATCGGATTTTTCTACGAACACGGCCATGGACTCCCGCAGGATTACCGCAGTGCCATGACTTGGTATCTTAAAGCGGCGGCCTTGGGATATGCCCCCGCTATGGGCGGCGTCGGGTTTCTGTACGCGCACGGCCACGGGGTCCCGCAGAATTACCGCGAGGCCATGGCATGGTTCCATAAGGCGGCGACCCGGGGATACGCCCCCGCTATGGGCGGCATCGGGTTTCTGTACGCGCACGGCCACGGGGTCCCGCAGAATTACCGCGAGGCCATGGCATGGTTCCATAAGGCGGTGGCCCGGGGGTATGCCCCCGCTATGTACGGCATCGGGTTTCTGTACGCGCACGGCCACGGGGTCCCGCAGAATTACCGCGAGGCCATGGCATGGTACCGCAAGGCGGCGGGCCGGGGTTACGCCCCCGCTATCAACGGCATCGGGGTCCTCTACTACTACGGTCGCGGAGTGCCTCAGAAGCACCACAGCGCGATGGCGTGGTATCGTAAAGCGGCGGCTATGGGCTACACTCCCGCCATGGACAACATTGCGGCAGATTATGCGTCGGGTTGCGGTGTGCCAAAAGATTTTCATGCGGCGGCCGAATGGTGGCGCAAGGCAGCAGCCAAGGGCGATGCGCACGCCATGGCCTGCATCGGCACGCTTTATAATTCTGGCCACCACGGTTTACCACGGAATTACGCCAAGGCCATGTCTTGGTATCGCCGGGCGGCGGCCGGAGGCGACCCGAGCGGGATGAGTCTCATCGGTTTCCAATATCTGAGGGGGCTTGGGGTCGCCCAGAGCAGCACCCGTGCGATGATTTGGTTCCGCAAGGCTGCGGTCAAGGGCGACCCATTCGCGATGGATGGCATCGGCCTCTGCTACCAGCACGGACGCGGTGTGCCGCAGGATTATGCCAAGGCCATGGCTTGGTATCGTAAGGCGGCGGCCAGGCGGGATGGATCAGCCATGTATAAAATAGGTATCCTCTACGAACGTGGCGAGGGCGTGCCGAAGAATATGGCGAAAGCGAAGGCGTGGTTTGAACGGGCTCAGAAAGCTGTCATCAACGATTCTCGTCTGATCCGCCTCGTTAAGAAGGAGCTTGAGAAGTTCAAGGGCATCGTGCCGGTGCCGGC
>JAJYZF010000136.1 GCA_021800165.1 Planctomycetota bacterium
CTGTCAAGCAACTTTACGCCAGAGCCGAAAACTAAAAGACCCTGCTTTGACCACCAGAAAAACTTTAAGGGTGCCAATACCCTTGAGAAAGCCGACCACCAGCTTGAATCAATCTGGTTTGGCAGCTCGCATCAGGCCAAGCAGGAAGCCTATCAACGGGCGCTGATGCTGGCTGGAAGTTAAGTGGTTTTAGATGAATGGCGGGGGCTTGAAACACCAAGCCCCCGCCTGTTTTCGCCTATGCCGCACAGACGTAATTGACACGCTCAACCAACTGCCGAGCACCCCATAAGCCGGAGAGCATCCCCATGACAAACCGTTATCGATTCGGTCTTAATTCTGCCAGACGTTACCGGATAACAGGGCCGCGGGACTGGCCGTTGTGGGCGGATTACGAACAAACAAGACAGGCGAAAAGCCACGGCTTTGCATCACAAGAACCGGTTCCGCCGGCACCTGAACCGATGCCGGTATCATCGCCACAGCAGCGCCAAGATAATCCGCCGCAAACCCCGCCATCCGACCAGACCAATGCGCCGACAGACTCGGTAAGTCCCCCGATCCCGGCCGCGCCGACACCCACCTTGGCCGACGGCCAAGGTTTGAAGGAACCATCCAGCACCGGCAATACCGGCGATAAATTACCCGGCCAAAGTCCCGTGCCGAACCTGCCGTTACGCCAGCTTGTGGAGCTTTGGCTCAGGCATGACGGCATCCCCTATGTAAATGTGGATGATGCGAAAAAGGCGCTATTTGCCGGCGCGAAGTTACGTTCTTTTCACTTTGTGGCCTACCGGCCTCAAGGCCCGCACTGGCTGATCTGGGCCGGCACGATTACACCCGAAACCCGCGCCGACATGCGCCAATGGGAGCAGATTTTCGGCGAAGGATTCAAGGCCGTGTTGGCCCGGCGCAGCCGGATAAATCCCTTTGGCTTTGTCACCAAAACCTTGGCCGATGAACCCATCAATTGGTAACCGGACAAGCACCTATCCCGACCATGAAACATGGCCACCCCCCAGAATCCGCGCTGTCAGCGGCGCGCCCCGACCGTGAAAATGTACCAGGGCGCTCACCGGCTCAAATCGCATTTCCGTCCGGCCATGATCCTGAAATCAACCATGTCGCCGCCCTGTAACCGCCGGCGTTGCCGCCGTCTTTGACCGTATTCAATCTGATCCCAGACCTAGTCCCGCATGGGCCCGGAATTGTCATTGGGCAATGCCCAGAACGCGCCTTGGCGGCATCCAATACCGCCTTGGCAACATGCTTTCGGCCGGTGCCCACACCGCCCCGTCACCACCGGCAACTTGACGTTCGGCTTTCGTTAGGTATAATTGACTGCGATGACTTTATTGATGACAAACGCAATTAACTTTGAGGACTCAAGGCCATGAAACCCCTGAAAGTATTGGAAGGCAAGCTAAAGGAGCAGAACCCAGAAGTTTGTATGTCGTTGTTTTATGGCCACTTACGAATAACCCAGCGATGGCCCCAGGTTCGACTGGGTTCCGGCCATGATGACCGCATTTTCCACGTGAGGTGCACCCATGTCTCCATCTAACCGACCGTCCAGACGAGCAACCAGGAGCGGCCAGAGCCGCTCAATGACATCTGGGACATCCGGTCTCCATCCCGATCCGTACGATTATGATCGCCATGGCCGCATGCGAGGCGGCCACGATGATGAGCCGAGTGTCAACAGCCAATTGGCCCGCCGACTCGCTGGGTTTAGGGGGACCAGTAGTGCCACGCTGAAGGCCCGCCAAGCCGCCCGCAGATCCGGCCAAGGCACCCGTTTGGCTCACATGCAACGGGTGGTGGTCAAGGTTCATGTCAGCCGGCATCGGCCCGGAAAAGTCCACGGCAGTGCGCTCCGGCATGTCTCATATATAGGCCGCGAGAGCGCCAGTCTGGACGGTGAGCACGGGGTGTTTTATGACGCTGCCCATGAAGGCTTGAATGCCCGCCAGATCGTCAAGGGTTGGGAGCAGGACCGGCACCATTTTCGCTTGATCGTTTCCGCCGAGAATGCCGACGACCTGCCCGAGTTGAAGCTGTACATCCGCCGCATGATGGCCGGTGTCCAGCGCGATTTGGGAACGCCGTTACAATGGTTGGCGGTCGATCATTACAACACCGACAACCCTCATACCCACGTCCTGGTCAGAGGACTTAAGCAGGATCAGACCGACCTGGTCATGCCGCGGAAATACATATCATACGGCCTCCGCTTTCAAGCCGAAAAGGTGGCCACGGAGATGCTCGGCCCGCGCAGCGCCGACGACATTCGGCGCGAGCATGACAACCAGATCAAGGCTGAACGGTTCACCGCCCTGGACCGGATGATTGAGCGGAGCTTGGAAGCTGGCGAAGCTGGGCAAGCCGGCCGGATCGATCTGCACCCCGACAAACCCATCGGCTTTGCCGTCGATGACCGCAAGCGGGTGCTGGGGCGATTGCAGTTCCTCCAGACCATGGATTTGGCCAAGAAGGGCAGGGGCACTTGGTGGATTCTGGACCCGGAATTCGGCTCCAAACTGCGGGACTTGGGCCGACGAAACGACCTGATCAAGACCCTGTACGCCAGCCTGGGCACACAGGCTGGATTCGTGGAGCGGATGAACGCCAGGGAGGTTTCCGCCCAGCCAATCCTGGGAGAACTGGTAACCAAGGGCAGTGTCGATGAGATCAGCGACCGGAAGTTTGTCGTGGTGCGCGATAGTGCCGGCAAACTCTATTACGGCCAGGTCCCTGCGGATGAAAACTTTCGCCGGGCACAGAGCGGCGCCGTGGTCGAATTGGGAGAAATGGCCCATAGGCAGAGAACGGTATTCGGGGAGATAGCCGCCGTCGCTCAAGGCCACGGCGGCATTTATACAGCCGCGGATCATGCCACGTTCTTATCCCAACAACACCCTGAACTGACACCGGATCAAGCCGCCGCCCGAGTGCGTTCCGCCGCGGCCAAAATGGCTTTCGTCGCCGGATATAATCGCTCTGGTGTGACCCAACTGGCCGAGGGTAAATTCCAAATTGACGCCCCGGTCTTTGAACGTTTTGCCTCTGCCAAACGCGGCCAGACCGATCTGCGCATCCTGTCTGCGCACAGTCTCAAGCAGCAGGCGGAAGCCCGCGCCTTGACCTGGTTTGACCGGCAACTGCTTCAGCCCAACGGTACTGGCCAGACGGCCCCAGCGAATTGGCAGGGCGAATTTGCTACCGCGTTCGAACGCCGCCGGCAGTGGCTGGTCAGCCAAGGTTTGGCTGAATTCACCGGGCCAGATCGTAGTGCCATTACCTTCAAAGCCGGGGCTGTAGCCCACCTTCGCTCCGCCGAATTCCGCCAGTTGCAGGCCAGCTTCGCCAGTGAATTCAAACGGCCAGCGATCCGGCTTCCCCGTGAAACAATCATCACCGGCCAATACCTCGGCTTGCGGGAATCTCATGCCGGGCCGGTGGCGTTGATCGCCACGCCCCAGCGGCTTTATGTCACCCGCTGGACGCACCGATTCAGTACGATCCGCCAGGGAAGTGGCATTACCGTTCGTTTGGAACGGTCCGGCAAGCTGGCCTTGCAAACCGCCAGCCAAGGGTTGGCGGCACCCAATCTTTTCAATCAGGCCCGGCAATTAGAAGCAGATCAGGAGCTTGAACTATGAGTCGCAAATGGATTTTGATTCTTTACGCCGCAGCGCTGGTGCTCGGCCTTTTTGTCGGCATCGAGTGGGCCGCCTATCAGATGGGTGATGGGCCGGAACTGGGCTGGGCCATCCGTATCGGTAACTTGGCTCTGTATCCGCCCTGGGACATCCTTCGCTGGTACCGGCAGTACGGCGGCGATGATCCCGATCCCTTCAATCAGGCCGGCCTGATTGCCTTGGGATTCATGTTACCGGCGACAGCCTTACTGGCCATCACCCGCCGCCAGGGGCCGCCATCGGTCAAGGCGATTGGCCTGGATCGCTGGGCCAAACGTTCCGATATTCGCAAGGCTGGCCTGCTTTCCGGCCAAGGCACGGTGGTAGGCTTACTGGGAAAAGAAGTGCTTACCTATGACGGCCCGGAACACCAGCTTGTCTCCGGCGCCAGCCGGTCCGGCAAGGGTGTCGGACATGTCGTACCGACTTTGCTGACCTGGCCCGGCAGCGTATTGGTCTATGATGTCAAAAACGAATTGTGGGATATTACCGCGGGCTTTCGGAACAAGTTCTCCCATACGGCCTTTTTCAATCCGACACGGCTGGATTCGGTGCGCATCAACCCGCTTCTGGAGATTCGGCCCGGCGATGCCGAGATTCGTGACACCCAGAACGTGGTGGAGATGCTGGTCAACCCCACCGGCGCCAAGCAGACGCTGGATATCTGGGATCAGCAGGCGTCTCAACTGCTTGTCGCTCTGATACTCCACGTGCTGTATACGGAACCGCCGGCGCAGAAGAATCTTGGCATGGTTCGCCAGCGGTTACTGGACTTTCAAACCACGTGCAAGGCCATGGCCACGGCCAACCATCGCCGGAATCCCCGCACGGGATTGCATGAACCGCACCCGGAAATTCGCCTCGTTGCGCGGGAATTGCTTACACAGCCTGAGAAATTCCAGGCCAGTGTGCGCGGCACCACCGCCAGCTACCTGACGCTCTATGCCGATCCAATCGTGTGCCGCAACACCAGCACCAGCGATTTCAAATTAAGCGATCTGGTCTGCGGCCGGCACCCGATGACCTTGTACATCCAGCCGCCGCCATCGGATGCGCCACGGTTGCGCCCCCTGATCCGGCTTCTGATCAACCAGGTCTGCCGCAGCCTGATGGAGCACATTGGCGCCGATGCCGATGGCCGCCCCAAGAAACACCGGCTGCTTCTGCTGTTGGACGAATTCCCCACGCTGGGCAGACTGGATTTCTTTTCCCTGAACCTGCGCCAGATGGCGGGCTACGGCATCAAGGCGCACCTGATTGTCCAGTCCTTCAACGACATCATCGAACAGTACGGCCCACACAACACCATCCTGGACAATTGCCACGTTCTGACCGCGTTTGCCTCCAGCGATCCAATCACCCAGCAGAAGATCAGCCAGATGACGGGCACCGTGGTGGAATATCGCGCCGGCTACAGCCAGCCGGCGAAGTTTTTCTCCGGCGGCCACCGTGGCGTCAGCTACAGCGAGCAGGTGCGGCCGCTGCTGCAACCTGGAGATGTCCGGGAATTCCCCACCGATCAGGAACTGATTTTTGTCACCGGCTGCAAGCCTATCAAATGCCTGAAGTTGCGTTATTACGCCGATCCGCGGTTTACAAGCCGGTTGTTATCCCCGCCGAGCCAGGGCAAGAAACTGGATTTACCCGGCAAGCCGGTTCTTTCCTGGCTGGGCGTTCCCGGCGCTGGGGCCGAGTCCCGACATACCACCACGCGTAGCCCTGCACCTCAACCGGCGCAAAGCCGGGAACCAAAACCAGCCGCCGTCGGCAAAAATCAATCGGCGCAGTCAGTCAAGCCAGGGCAAGTTATCGTTCAACCACAAGCCCCAACCGAAACCCACAGCGCCGCAACTCATGCCCATGGCCAAACAGCAGAGGATGGTTACGAGTTATGAACAATGACAAAATCAAATTCTCCATCAGTTTGGGCCGCCCGGCTTATGATGCCGCCAAATCATTGGCCGCCGCATCGGGCAAGGCCTTTACGTTTGTCGTAGCCGATGCCGCCACCCAAATGCTGCTGGACACGTACCGTGCCGATCGTGAGGCGGAAGTTCTCAAGGCCGTGGAGCGGGTGTTTTTCAAGCTCCAGAAGCTGGAGAAGCACCAGCACCTGGATCTGCTGATACTCAAGGAAATGGTGGGCCTGGGTATTCGGGCATATTTCAACCACACCCCGGAAATCCTGGAGTCGCAGCGTTCCGCGGCGCAATTAAGCGGCAAGGCGAGATACCGTCACTACTTGGATACCTTGGCCCGCAATGTACGCCAGAATAAATCGATCCTTGGCGAACTGGCGGCATTATCGGCGCTCCAGGCCAAAGCAGACGGCCTATCCTCAGAGGCATCGGCGAGTAACGCTAAGGAATCGGCAGCACCACCGTCGTTGAGTCCGTCAATCAATGGGAAGGTGGTCCCCAATGGCGAGGCGACTCCGCCAAAGGGCAACGCGGAGGATTCAAGTCGCCCGACGAATGGCTTCCCTCAGACCGCCGCCCGCCAGCACGGCGCCAACGTTGAGATACCAGCATTGTTCCCGGATGCGGCAACCAGTGATTCCAATCACCCGCAACAATCCACAAATACACCCAACCACACAGGAGAATAATTATGGTCACTATCACCCAACAACGTCACAGCGACAGTCTCAATCACGCCTTGGGGCCGGTGATTGCCGAAGCGCTGGCACGTCCCGACGTGGTGGAAATCATGGCCAATCCCGATGGCAGCCTCTGGGTGGATATTATCGCCAAGGGCCGCCAGCAGTTGGGCCAGATTGCCGCCAGCGCCGCCGAAACGGTCATCCGGCTGCTGGCCTCACACATGAATGAAACCGTCAACCCGAACTATCCAGCCCTTGCCGGTGTTTTGCCGCAGTCTGGGGAACGGTTTCAGGGGTTATTGCCGCCACTGGTGGACAAACCAACGTTTTCAATACGTAAGCGGCCTACGGTCATCTTTACGCTTGACGACTACGTGGCCAGTGGCGTTCTGTCAGCAAAGGGGGCGCAAACCATTCGCAGCGCCGTTGCCCAGCGAAAGAATATTCTCGTCGCTGGTGGCACCGGCTCCGGCAAGACCACGCTGGTCAACGCCATCCTGCACGAGCCGGAATTCCAACAGCAGCGTGTGGTGCTCATCGAGGATACGCGGGAATTGCAATGCTCCGCGCCGGACCGCGTGGAACTGCTGACCAAGAACACTGAACCCAAAGTGACCATGAATGATTTATTGCGCATGACGCTCCGGCTCCGGCCGGACCGCATCGTCATCGGTGAAGTCCGCGGCGGCGAAGCCCTGGCCATGCTCAAGGCCTGGAACACCGGTCATCCCGGCGGTGTCGCCACCATTCACGCCAACAGCGCCCAGGACGCCCTGCATCGGCTGGAAGACCTGATTGGTGAAGTCTCCCAGACCGTTCCCCATCGCTCCATTGCGTCGGCGATTAATCTGGTGGTCTTTATTAAACGCAAGGCAGTGGTGCCAGGGCGGGTGGTATCGCAGATCGTTGAAGTCACCGATTACTTCAATAGCCAATACGTGCTGACCTGAATCAAGACGCTCCGTAAGCTGCCAATCTATTACATTTCAGAAATGATTG
>JAJYZF010000137.1 GCA_021800165.1 Planctomycetota bacterium
ATCAGACGGGACCATTGCCCAGGTGTTGCACCTCAATCCCCGTCTGGTCCGGGCCTATCGCAAGATGTTTTTTGACGTTGATGTACTGCCCCCTGTGTTGCTGCGGGGCCGTTATAGCTGCCTTGGACGCCCCCTGGATCAGTATGAGCGGTGGGAACAAGGGGCCATTGAAGGTGGACTCGCCATGCTTCAGGGGATTTGGCAATACGAGGCAACTTACCCACCACCGCCGGCAGATGTTGAATCCAGGCCGGATCGGCTTAACGCAGCGGGAATATTCCGCCAAGTTTCGCAATGTTTCGGGCAATATCCACCAAAACGCCAATAAAACTAAGGTTTCCGAAACATCGAAACATCTGAAACATCTTACCGGCGACTCTGGGGGGGGGAATGTCACTTGACCGCGGATTGGACCATGGCCATGATTCCGGCCCGCAATGGCTCCGGCAGGGTGGGCCATGCCTTGGCCAGTTCCACCAGGCAGGGATCGGATCGGCTGGTATTGGTGCTTTTTCTTAGTGCCACTATTGGTACCAAGCCCTCTGAAATATGCGTTTTTACTGGGTTTTTATGGCCCAAAGCACTTGACTGGGGGTCAAGGGGTCGCAGGTTCAAATCCTGTCGCCCCGATTTTTTCGCCCGCACGCGAAAAAATAGAGCAGGAGAATGGAGAGAGTAGATAGTAGAGCAAAATTCGGCTGGGAAAAAGAGCGGCTGCCGCCGAGAGGTCACAATCCTGCGGTCTACTCTCCACTCTCAGCTTTCATGGTTCGATAGCCAATGGCCTTCACTTTTGAAAAACTCATTGGTTATCAGAAAGCAATCTCTTTCGCCGACCGTGCCTGTGCTGCTACTAAAACATTCCCGCCCGGATACGGATTCCTTTTCGACCTGTAATACTCCCAAAAAACTGGGCGCGCTGCTAAGGGAGGTTTTTTCAAGTTTTCGGAGTTCATTTTATCTCGGCAAAACGTCATCGGTTTTGGCCGCAGTTCAAGGCCAACGTGGCCGTGAAAGTGGTGAAGGTGCAGCGCATCATCGAGGATTTGTCGGGGTTATACCAGGTTCATCCGTCGCCTACTGCGGAGGGGAAAAAGCCTCTGGTGGAAAATTCAGCGGCCGCGTGTGTGGATTCGTTGGTTCAAAAGTCCGACCGTTTTTCGCCGCTGTTGACCTGGGGTTATCCGCGAGCAGTCGGGTGCGGCCAGATTTTGTGGCAACGGCCCGATTCCGCCCAAGACCAATGCCGGACCCAATGCCGCCGTTTTTGCCGCGGGAATCGTACCCGCACGTTTCGGATGGGGCTTTCCGCCAAACACACCTCTCCCGCACTTGCCACGATTTATAGTCGCACCCGCCGCCGACCAGCCAGCGGACTCCGCTTCCCACACACCTGAATTTTCTGTAAAATTAGCCCTTTGCTGGAAGATAACTCCATCCAGTGCGTTTACCTTGGGACAGCCGGCGACCGTACCGCCACAAGATGGGCCTATTTTGGGGGCAAACTTTTCTAATTCATGCGAACCTGGCAAACTCCATCATGTGCCCCTGCACCATCCCGCTGGCTCATCGCCGCGGTACTGATCTTGCTTGGCCTGCCCGGCTGCGCCAGTCTGCGGGTTACGCAACCCCCACAAACCGCCGATGAACAATTTCTGCTTTCCCAGGCCACGGCCGAAGCCATCGCCCGACTTTCCGTAAGCAACCTGCGCGGACGCCGGGTGTACGTTAGTTTCAAATACCTCGGCCCCCCAAAGACGCTGCCCAGCCAGCCATTCCTCGAAGCCGACTTGCGTTCTCATCTGCTCAAGGGCGGCGTGCTGCTATGCAATCACCGCAAGAAATCGCAGATCGTGCTGGAAGTGCGCTGTGGCGCCATGGGGATTAATCAGTATGACTTGCTCATTGGCATTCCGCAGTTTTATGCCGGCAACGTCACGGCCTCAAACGGCAGTTATGGCATTCCGCTGCTGATTCCGCAATTGGCCATTCTTAAAAATACCAAACAGCAGGGCTTTGCCAGCGTGGCTTATGTCGCGTACTGGCGAAAAACCGGCGATATTGTGGCCAGTTCCGGACCCTTTCTGGGCAGGACGGAGCGTAGCGACTGGTGGTTCCTTGGCTTTGGGCCACAGACGTCAGGAAATATACCGCCGGTGCAACACCCCTGACCGCGTGGGCATCAGGCCCACCATGGAGTTTGTCTCATGTCTCACCTCCGTACAGATGCATCGCCGCGGGCACCCCGGCCACGACGAAGAGTCTGGCCGGCCATCCTGGCCGTTCTTGGCATCGGCGTGATCTTGATACTGGCGATGGCATGGTTTGGTGGATTGAGACTGTTAAACTCGGCCACGGCCCATCAATGGGTGCTCAACCGGTTACAAACGCGCATTGGCCTGCGGGTGCAGATAAAATCCATGCACATCCGGTGGACCGGCACCACCACCATGCGTAACGTCCGTATCGCCATGCCGCTGCATAAACACGCATTTGCGGTTATTCCCAAGCTGGTTTTCCAGCATCATGATGTTCTCTGGATTTTGCTGACCGGGGAACTGGGGCTTAAAGCTCTCATCGCCACCAGCCCACGCCTCACACTGCGCCGCGATTCCACCGGCGGGTGGAATCTGCCCACCGCCTGGCGGGATATTCGTACCGCTTGGCAGGCCGACAGCAGTCAAGCCGCTTCAATCAGCGCATTGCCCACCAACCTCCCCGCCATCGTCATTCACGACGGGTCCATCCAGATTGATACGGTCCGGCCTGATCGTCTCACCATCCGGCGGATATCCTTCTTCGGCCAGCCCGATGGTGCCATCACCTGGAAGTTCTCTCTGGCCGCGGGTTCGCCCGGGCCAAAATCCACGCATACCCCCAACCTCCAGATCCATGGAGTGCTGGTGCCGGCGCAGGCTTGGCGACATCACATCGAGTTGCGCGGCGGCCATTTGGCCCGATGGATACGTGCGTTTCGGCCGGGCTGGACCAGCCCCACCAACGTCCGAGCCACTTTTCGCGGTACGCTTTCCGGCACAACCCTCCACGATAAAATTACCCATGCGCATATTCGTCTGGGCACCACCATTTTCGGTGGAACCGCCGAGCTGACCTATTCCGGCAGCTCCTGGCTTGTGAGTGCCGAAAAGGTTCGTCTGGACCTGGAAAATATCGCCACACAGTTGCAGATTTACCGCGGTCAGCTCTGGGCGGACCAACAAGGATGGCATCTGGCCGCGATGCGAGCGCAAGTGGCGGGTGGCGGCTTGCGGTTGGCCGGCGTGTTTAATCCTACCACCGAATCCGCCACGCTTGATGCCGCATGGAAAAATGTCTCTTTAGTGCACACCTACCTGAACAGCGGCCACCTGATGGCAACTCTGAGTTCGCCCTGGCTTGGCCATCGCCTGCTCTCCGCCACCATCGCTACGTCAGGGCGGTGCCGCTATGGGCGATGGCGGGCCCACCTGACACTGGCCGGACACGGCGCTTTTCATACCGGCATGCGCTGGCGATTGACAGCGCCGGTCATCACCTGGCGGCACCGGCATACCCTCACCCTGAACAAAGTGCATGCTGCCGGAACCATCAACCGCACGGAAATAACCGTCGCCCGATGTTCGCTGGCCGGAGATCCACATCTTCAACTCAACGGCCGTTACCATTTTCGCGACCATCTCTGGAATCTCTTTCTACAGAGCAATACGACTGCGATTCCCGTGTTGCCTCTGCCCGCCCATGTCCATCTACAACTAAGGGCCTCCGGCCGCGGAGTTCACGTCCAGCTCGATAAGCTCTTACTGAAGAGCAAAATCTGGAGCCTCGCGGCCACCGGCCAGTGCATTTTGGCCGACCAATATCCCGCTCATCTGCAAGTCACGGCCACCAATATTCCGCTGGTCAATCACGCACCCGGATCCACATCGGCCTGGGCCCTGGGAGGTCTGATTTCGGGTACGCTTTTGATGCACGGTCATCTGCGACCACTCGATCTTTCCTTTGCTGGACTCCTTGATGGCACACACTTTACGGTCAACCGCCACCTCCTCACGCTTCCGCCGGTCCATGCCACCGGACGCATCAGCCATGGGCAGGTATCTATTTCGGCCGCACCGGTCAAGGTTCTTGGCGGTCAGCTCCAGGTTAAATTTCTCGCCCGCACCTCCGGGGCACTGGCTGGACTTACGCTGCACGCCACCCATATCTCGGCCCGGCGGACGGTGGCCCTGCTGTTAACCAGTCCGCCCGAGGGAGTTCGCGGTCATCTTGGGCTGAATTTGCACATCATGGTCCCCAGCAGGAACCTTTCCAAGGCGGTGTTGCGCGGCCGGATGAGCAGTACAAATCTCCTCATTCCCAGCCTCAATGCTCATCTAGGCCCCATTGCCATTCACCACGCGGTGGCCTCCCTTCACTATGCCCGCGGAACTTTGAAACTGGATCCGATCACCGTCTCCAGTGGCACCGCCAACGCCCTTTGCGGAGTCAAGTGGAGCCAGGCACAGCCCGCGGATATCCTCTTTCATACCCGCCTGAACCGCTGGAGCTTTCACGATCCGATCGAACACCTGGCCCTGAATCTCTCGGGTGAAACCATGGGCACATTCCACTGGAAAACCCGCGGCATCTACGGTAACGGTACGATAAACATGGCAATCTTCCACCGGAATCTACCCTTGGTCCACGCCACCCTGCAAATTACCGGTACCGGGCACGCGATCACCGCCACCCGTTTGGTCCTTAGCGCCGGCCAAAACACCCTGGCGGGCCGCGGAACCTGGAACATAAGCGATCCGCTGGCCAGCACGGCGGTGCTAAAATGTCATTTGCCCAATCCACAGGCCTTACTTCCCCACACATCGTGGACCAAAATTCTAACCGGCACTTTTAGTGGAAATCTGTCGTTTGGCCATGCCACCGGCCCGCATCCTCTGGGTCCGATGGAATTGCAATTGCACCTGGCCGCTCATCAGGCCAGTCTGGGAGCTATTCCGATTGGAAATCTGGCGCTGCGGCTTTTCGTCAATAAAGACGCTCTGGTGATGGACCAAGCCACCTTGGCCTTTGCCGACGGCCATCTGCATTTGTGGGTCAGCGTCACTCGTCATCAAAAGACGCTGTTTTCAACCGACGCAGCACTGCGATTTTCACACATTAACCTCGATGAACTCACGCGCACGGTTTTGACCAAGGCCCGCCCCACTCCCGGATTGCTTTCCGGCCAGGTTACCGCCGTGGCTCTCTCCAACAATTGGCAAGACGCCACCGGATCCGGCAGCCTGCGCATCGCCAGATCCAATCTGGCGGGGACTACCATTTTGTCATCCATTTACCGGCTACTCAATGTGCAGTTGTCCAACAACAATCCCACCGGCAGCGGCGAGGCTAAATGGCGTATCGATGGGGGAAATGCGGAAATTACTTCCCTGCGATATTTTAACCGAGGAACGGAAATTATCGGCTCTGGCCGGCTCAGCCATCTCTGGAAAATGCCCGATGCTCAACTCCACGGCTATGTGGTTGGAACCGTGCGCCCATTTAAGAAAATCCACATTCCTTTTGTACCCCAGGCCCAAGCCATTCTCAATGCCCTGGAATCCAGCGTCAGCACCGTGCAGGTCGGCGGTACCTGGAAACACCCGACCACCACCCCGGTGGCATTTAAAAATCTCGGCCAGGATATTCAAGATGCCTTTATTAACGCCATCGTCGGCCGACCATCCACCAATCCTTGAAGGAATCCATGCTATTTCTTGCGGGTGGTCGAGACAGGCAAATGCGTCACCGGCATACGAAAATCGGTGATGCCGTAGCGGTGCGCCGGGAAACGCAATGATTCAATCCAGTCAATCACCGCTTGCCGGTTGAACACATGATACCGCGGCCCACGCGCAGGCTTACCCGGATGCCGATAGGCGGCATCGTCCCGCGGCAACAGATATTGATACAGCAACGACAGCGGCGGGTTGCCGCGATTGATAAAATTCCGCCCCTTGTATGCCAACTTGTTCAAGACATAAAAATTGGTGTAGGTTTGACGGAGGTTGGTACGCCCACCGGCTCCAAAAAGCCGGAATCCGGGTGCTCCCTGGCCGCGATGGCAGCCTACCGTGGCACAGCTTTGCAGCACCACAGGTTCCACGGTCTGGCGAAATGTCCGCATGGCTTGCGGGTCGCTTTTAATGTGTACTTTGTCCCAATACTTGGCCTGCCCCAAGCGCAACATCAAACGCACCTGTTGGACAAAGTTATCCGGACTGATGAACCCTTCGCGCTGGCGACGGGTCGGAAACGGATTTTGATAATCCGGATCCTGCAGAATCACGCGCCGCCAAAATTTCAGCAGGGTCTTTTGTCCACCAACAATTGTCCCTTCCAGTGGGCCGCTTTCATGGCGCGAAAGTTCCCACAGCCGGATCTTATAAATATCGTCCATGGTCAAGAGCGTATGGAGTTTCTTCTTGCCCGGCTGGGTCGAAGCCACTTTGGTGGTGTTCTTCTTTTGCCCGGCAATCTTCGAGCGGATCAAACTTTTGAGCAACTGCGCATCCTGGTAGGCCGGGTTGATCTTTAGCGCAACATCCACTTGTTGGAGCGCCTGTTGATACCGGCCATCATCGTAAAGCATCCGGGCGAGCTTCTCATGGCCGATGGCATCCTTGGGGCTTAGCGCGCGCTCCTGGGCAGCAATCTGCTGCTGGCTCGCGGCCATGGTCGCCCCGGATCCGCACGAGAGAGCACCCCATACCAATGCCAAGACCCCCGCCGCCGCCAGCGGCCCACACTTCACTTGCCATCGTGGTGAGAGATTCATGCTTAGCTGCCTTTCAAAAAAACCGCGATCCGGCGATGCTCCGCCGACACGCTCAAAACCGCATTTTTCACTGGCTTGATCCAGCCAATCCGCTGACTCTCCGCTGCACACTATAATGCACCCGCCGCTTTGCCTCAAGGAAAAAGACCGGACTCTCCGACCGATGGGTGTAACTCCTATTGTTGGCGATCAGGCGGCGCGTTGCGTCCAATAAGTCTCCACCAAGCCGGCGTAATCCAAACTGCGTAAGGCGGTCATGTGTTCCGCCCGCTTAACGCGCCAGCGACAGGAGTTGATCTTCAATCGTGCTCCCACCATGTTCTTACAGGCACCTTCAACGGTACCACTGCCGATGACCAGGCCGCGTTGCAGACGCTCGCGATACCATAAATCATCCTGGTGGGGTTCCAGATAACCCAGCAATTGGTCCAAGGGGACGCATTGCCCCGCAGAGAGTTGATCACGCC
>JAJYZF010000051.1 GCA_021800165.1 Planctomycetota bacterium
CGAAACATCAATGACTTGACGGAAGCTTTTCATCGTGGTGTCGGACGCGTCAATGGCCACCGCGATAAAATGGGATTCATATTCAATCATGATGACGTACTGGGGAACAAGGCCGCATGATTTATTCTGCGTTCCTACTTAGCTCCCAAATCCTAACTCCTGCGGCCACAGCCGCCGTCTCCCGTCTCGCGCAGCGCCCGTCTCCTGTCTCCTGACTCCTGACTCCTAACTCCCGTCGCGGCATGGATGCCGAAATCCCGATGGCGCAGGAGCCACGCATCGGGACTGAACGCTGAAAGCTGATCGCTGACCGCTGAACGCTTCCCGGCCCCCCCGCCCCCACAGCCGCCTTTAACTCCTAGCTCCCAGATTCTAACTCCTGCGGCCACAGCCGCCGTGCTCCTCTCTCGCGCAGCGCCCTCCGTCCATCCTCTGCGGTCCTCTGCGTCCCCTGCGGTAAAAAATCCTCCCCCGCCGTTGAGGCATGGATGCCGAAATCCCGATGTGACAGGAGTCGCCAATCGGGACCTCCCGACTCGCGGGCCGCCGCCCGCGCCATTACCCTCCCCCATGCCCCGCCTACACCTGCTTATGAACAAAAATTCACCAACCACCGCCGTCGAGCCACCCACGCTTTCCAGCAACTTCGGCCCACCTCAGCCGCCTGCTTGGCTCATCCCCGACCGTATCCCCCTTGGCCGAATCACCCTGTTCCTCGGACCGCCCGAATCCGGCAAAACTTCCATCGCCCTCGATCTGGCCAACCGCCTCGCCACAGGCCGCCCCTGGCCCGAGGCTCAAGCCCAACCACCCGCCCCCTCCGAAATAGAGTTTCCGCCCGACACACCCGCCGAACTCCGCAGCAATCCTACCTATCGCGAACTCATTCAGAGCCTCAATGCCAAGGTCGCGGCCATGTCCCCCACCCCTGTCCCTAAACCCCAACCTGCCGATTCCCCACCCGCCACCTGCTCGGCCCTCATTCTCACCCCGTTTCAAAATACCTCCACCGCCATCACCCACCGCCTCCAGCAGTTCAATCCCGATCCCATCAACCTGTTCTTTTGCCCCGACGATTTCTTCAACCCGCCCCTCCCATCCGCCAATCTCCCCGCCCGCCTTCGCGCCGCCCTGACCCATCACCCCGAAATCAAACTCATCATCATTGACCCCATCCTTTCACTGCTCTCCTTATTGCCCAAAAACCTCCGTTCCGTATTCCTTCAGGAACTCAGCTCACTCGCCCACACCATGCCCATCGCCATCCTCGCCACCGCGCCGGCCCCGGCCACTTTCAGCGCCTCCACCAATTCGCCCCTGGTCCAGCTAAGCTCCCACGCCACCGCCATTTACCAGCTATCCTTCAACGCCCACCAGCCCAGCCAACGCACCATGCAAACCATCAAATTCCCCGGCGAGCCGCCACCCGCCCTCACCATCGAACTCGCCGCCTGCGAAAACCATTATCTGTTGGCTAAATATATTCCGCCCATCGCCCCGACCGCACGCCCCGGCCTCCACGATGACGACCCTACCCCCAGTCAAATCGATTTCGCCGTCGAATTCCTTCGCGAAACCCTCACCCTCCAACCGATGACCGCGCGCAAAATCCTCGACCATGCCCGCGACCACCGCATACCTCCGAGAACGCTCTACCGGGCCAAAGCTCTCCTCGGCGTACGCAGCTACCGCCTGACCAGCGAACTCTTTGGCCCATTCTGGGCCTGGTCCATCACCGGCGCGCCCGACATCAGTACCTTCAACCCGGAGAATTAAAAATGTTTGGCCCTCTTGGCTTTCTTGGCCATCTTACCCCAAAAACCCAACAAAACCGCCCGTTTTTCAACCTGTCCAAGATGGCCAACAACAAATACCTTGGCCATCTTGCCCGTCCCCGCCGCCCCCGCCCTGCGCTCCTCTGCGTCCCCTGCGGTGAGCCCCCTGCGGCCGCAGCCGCCGTCACTCCCAACTCCCAACTCCTAACTCCTGCGGCCACAGCCGCCGTCTCCCGTCTCGCGCAGCGCCCTCCGTCCATCCTCTGCGGTCCTCTGCGTCCGGAGTTTATCCCGATGTCTATCGGGACGGTGAACACCCCGCGGCCGCAGCCGCCGTTACTCCCGTCTCCAACCACCATCAATCATGCCAACCAGAGGAAAAAATAATGCCCAAACGATGGCCCGACACCTCGCCCGCAACCTTCCTTAACGGGACCATCACCCGCCTCGATGCCGCCGGCGCGGTCCATCGCAAAACCGGCCTCGGTGCGGCGATTCCCACGCGGCATCGTCCCTATCGGCCTTATGGTGCGGCTGAAGAGTTGTTTTATTCCCGCTCGCCGGAGATTTTGCTGGCTGGTCCGGCCGGTACCGGCAAAACCCGCGCGGTGCTGGAAAAGGTGTTTCTCTGTGCCCAGCGCTTTGCCGGAATGCGGGCCTTGCTGGCCCGCAAAACCCGGGCCAGCCTTAGCCAATCCGTGCTGGTAACCCTCGAAGATAAGGTGATCTGGGAAAACCATCCCGTACTCGGCGGGGCTTCGCGCCGGTATCGGCAGTCCTACCTGTTCAGCAACCGCTCGGAACTGGTGACCGGGTCGTTGGATAAACCAGATCGTATCATGTCCACCGAGTTTGACCTGATCGCCGCCTTTGAAGCCACGGAATTGACCCTGGACGATTGGCAGAAACTCTTATCCCGTTTACGCAATGGCCGGATGCCCTTCCAGCAGGCGATTGCGGATTGTAATCCGAGTTATCCCGGCCATTGGCTCAACCACCGTGCCGCCCAGGGTTTCATGCAGCGGTTGGTCAGTCGCCATCAAGACAATCCATCTCTCTGGGACCGGGTTCACGGGTGCTGGACCGCGGAAGGGGAAAAATACCTGGCCACGCTGGGGCGGCTTTCCGGAGTAACCCGCCGCCGGCTGCTCGATGGCCATTGGGCCGCCCCGGAAGGGTTGGTGTATCCCCTCTTGGAGGAACATATTTTGCCGGGCACCAGTCCCAAACCGCCACACCAGCCTTTACGGGTATGTGCGGGAGTGGATTGGGGTTTTCGCGAGCCGACGGCTCTGGTCGTGGGCGTGCTGTGTGCCGATGATTGCCTGTACGTGGTGGAGGAGTATTACCAAAGTGGCCGGGTGCCCACGGAACTCGGGCAACGGATTCAGGCCTTGGTGGGCCGGTGGAACATAGAGATGTTGTTTTGTGACAGTTCCCGGCCCGAGATGATCGCGCAATTGCGCCAATGGGATATTCTCGCCCGGCCCGCACCGGTCAAATCCGTGGACCTGGGCATTGCCAAGGTGCTCGAACGCCTGCAAAACCGCCAGCTCAAGATTTATGACTGCTGTGCCAATTTGCTTAACGAAGCGGCGGAATATCATTACGAACCAGGCGGAGACGGCCGACCTGCCAAACTGCCCGTGCCGATCAACGATCATGCGCTGGATGCCTTGCGCTATTTAGTTGCCGGCGTGGACTTTGGCCGCGAATTGGCCGGCCAGCGCGGAGATTTCGCCGAGCCAACACCTCAAGCCGCACCCGCGGCCATCCCTGCCCCCCGCGGCGCGGAGGCCATCGGTGCTGCGGTGTTGCCCACCGTGGTAGCGCCGGCCGAAATGGAAAGGACCGTGGAATACGGTGGTGCCAGTGCGGCAGATCTGATCTGGGGCGAATAACCCAGCAGCCGGGCGGAGCCGTCCTTTATTTTACGGTTGGCCAAGCCTACAATTTTCGCGTGGTTCGCCGGCGACAGCGGGCACGCGCCCCACGGATGGGACGTTGGCCGGTGGTGGAGATTCTATGGCGGTAGTTGATTCGGCACCCCAGGCCGCTCTGGATTTGCGCACGCCATGGGTTCCGCGCAGCAATCCGTGGCTCATCGCGTTTGCGGTCATGCTGGGCACTTTCATGGAAGTGATGGATACCTCCATCGCCAACGTGGCTTTGCCGCATATCGCCGGCAGCATGTCCATCACGCCGCACCAGGCCACCTGGGTCCTCACCAGTTATCTTATTTCCAACGCCATTGTCTTAACGGCCACCGCCTGGTTCAGTCGCACTTTCGGCCGCAAACGTTTTTTACTCATCTGCATCGGCATTTTTGTCGCCGGATCGCTGGCCGCCGGCCTGGCGCCGAATATCGAAACGCTGATTCTCGCGCTCATTGTCCAGGGCATTGGGGGCGGGGCCCTTCAGCCCAGTGCCCAGGCTATTTTGCTGGAAAGTTTTCCGGTGCGCCAACGCGGTAAAGCCATGGCTTTTTACGTGTTGGGGGTGATTTGTGCGCCGGTGATCGGTCCGACGCTGGGTGGTTGGCTGACGGATTCATACTCTTGGCGATGGATGTTTTATATCAATATTCCGGTGGGCGCGGTGGCGTTTCTGCTGGTGGATGCTTTTGTGGAAGATCCCCCGTACATCCGCCACGCCGTAAAAACCGCCCTGGATATCGTCGGTTTTGCGCTGCTCTCGGTATGGGTGGCGTGTTTGCAGATAGTCCTGGATAAAGGGCAGGATGCCGATTGGCTGGGGGCGGTGTGGATTCGGTGGATGATCGCCATTGCCGTGGTGGGCTTTCTGGCGTTTGTGGTTTGGGAACTTACCGCCCGCGACCCCTTGATTGATTTGCGGGTATTAAAAAATCGGAATTTCGGTTCTTCCACGGCCATTATGATGGCGGCCGCCATGGTCTTATACAGCACCACGACCTTGTTACCGCTTTTTCTTCAGACCTTGATGGGTTATTCCGCCTTCCAGAGCGGCTTGGCGGTAAGTCCGCGCGGTGTGGGATCGGTGGTGGGCGTGCTCATTGCCGGGCGATTGATGGGTAAAATGGATGATCGCATTTTCATGGTGACCTCATTGATTGCCCTGGCTTGGTCCAGCTATTTGTTGGGGTCCATCAATTTGAACGTGGGCATGTTCAGCGTCACGGGGCCGATCATTGTCAACGGCTTTGCCGTGAGCCTGCTGTTTATTCCTCTCACCACGGTGGCGGTCAGCACGCTGCGCAACGATCAGATCGGCAACGCCACGAGCATTTTCAATCTGATGCGTAATTTGGGCGGAGCGATCGGCATTTCCATCACCACCACCATGCTTTCGCGCACCAGTCAGGTGTGGCAGAATGAACTGGTGCCCAACGCCACGCCGCTCAACCCGGCATGGCGGCATAGCGTAAAGCATTTGCAGGCGGCCCTGGCCCCCACCGGCCCGGCCACCCATGTGCATCAGCAGGTTTTGGCGATTCTTTACCACAGCATTCGCCAACAGGCCAGCCTGTGGGCTTTTGTGGAGAATTTTCGGTTTTTAGGTCTGTTGTGTCTGGTTTGCGTGCCGCTGGTGTTAATGCTCCGCCCGGTCCATCATCATGCGTTGCCGCGCCGGTAAACATTGGGCTTGGGAAGGGCTTGCCGAGGATTGCCCGGACGATTTGTAGCTGCCAGCTAGCCCTGAAATCGGTATTATGGATGGGGCGGTTTTGGATGGCGGTGGCGACAGATGCGCGAAGATCAACATACCCAGGGGTGGCACGAATCTCCGTCGGATGGCGCTGCCTCTGCGCCCAGTCCACCGCAAGCGTGCCTGGCGCTACGCGTGGCGGGGTGGGTTTTGCTGCTGCTGCTGGCGGCTATCGCTATATGGATTGTGGATCGCAAAGCCGATAAAGATCAGCCCCGCCGACCACTTCCGCGGCACCTTCTTACGGCGCACGCGGCCCCGGCGGGGCATCCGTCGCCACCAGTTGCCGCGCCGCGGTAAGGGCTGTGGCCCGGTCGGGAAATTGATTCTCCAGTTGCTGATTGTAGAGTTCTTCCAGCCACGCCCGGAATTTCGGGCCGGGCTTTTGGCCCATGGCGATAAGGTCATCGCCGGTGACCAGAGGGTCTGGGGCCAGCGGCGTGGCACTGATTTCCCGCAGGCGCTCTTCCAATTCTAATCTTGGCCCGGGTTCGGGCGTACCGGCGCGGTACAGCGCGAGCAACTCTTGAGACCGGTGGTCGGCGAAAATACGTTTGAGAACCGCCAAACGCTGGTTTTTCCAATTCCGCAACACCGGCAGTTGGCCCAGCAAAAATTTTAGATCGGCGGTTTCCTGCGTGCTTAGCACCCAGGATTTTTGCAACGCTTCAGGCCCGGTGCGGGCATCCGGCGTGGGAGAAATATCGCAGATCAGGGCGGCCAGGGCCAGGGCAAAGCCGGCCTGCCTCGGCAAACCCGCCAGCCAGTCAAGGCGGGTGGGCCGTAGGTGCGCATCTGTCAGCGGCTGGTGCCAAACTGGCTGGAGCAGCCCCGTTTCCAGCAGCAACTCTGCCGCCGAGCGGCGCGACGGATGCGTCAGGATCATGCGCATCTCCTGCCCAACTCTTTCCCGGCTGATGTGAGCCAGGGCTTTAGCCTGCTGCGCCATAGCCGCCAAGGTGGAGCTTTCAATCTGGAAATTCAACCGGGCGGCAAAACGAATGGCCCGCAACATCCGCAGATGGTCCTCGGCAAATCGCCGGGCCGGATCGCCGATGGCCCGCAGACAGCGGGCCTGAATATCCGCGCGGCCGCCGACAAAATCCAGAATGGTGCCACGGATCGGATCACAAAATAATCCGTTGCAGGTAAAATCGCGGCGCTGGGCGTCGAGTTGGGCACTGGAAAAAGTAACACTAATGGGACGACGCCCGTCCTGGTATTGGCCATCGGAGCGAAACGTCGCCACCTCAATGGCCGCCCCACGCCGGCGAACCAGCACCACGCCAAACGCCACGCCTACCTGCTGGGACTTAGGGAAGTGACGCAGCACCTCTTGCGGACGCGCGGAGGTGGCCACATCGTAGTCCTGGGGGACCAGGCCCATGAGCTCGTCGCGTACGCATCCGCCGGCAAAATAAGCTTCAAAGCCCGCTTTTTGCAGAGTATCAACCACGGCCATGGCCGCCTGTCTGGCCTTATCCACGACGTTCATTGGTACTTATTGTAATCGGGAATCGGATATGATGGGATCCGCGGAATTGGTGGCCCCGAGCCGGGCCGGAGTTGCGGTGGAGTTGATGATGAAACGGAAACGACCTTCGTTGGCAATACTGGCAGTACCGCTGGGCGCGGCATTCTGGTTGTTGGCGTTGGCCGTATGGACGCCCGCGGCGGTGGGGCGAACCGCGCCGCAGTTGTGGCTTTACTATTCCACCAACCTGCTGGTGAACGCCAATGTCCGCACGTTGGATCGGATCTGGCGTAAGGCGGCCGCGGATGGTTATTCCCACGTGCTGCTGTGCGATTCCAAATTGGCCCGGCTTCAATCGCTGGGTTCCATCCGGCGGCGTTATCTGACCCATCTGGCCCAGGTGATGGCTCTGGCCAGGCAATTGCATCTGACCGTGGTGCCGGATGTTTTTCAGGTCGGTTATTCCAATGATCTGCTGGCCAATGATCCGGCGCTGGCGGCGGGGCTGCCGGTGCGTGATGTCAAATTCATCGTTGACGGTGGGGTGGGGCGGGTATGGCGGAATCCAAAGTTTGGATTTTCCGCCCGGCCCGCCTGGCAGGACTCCAGCGTGCAGCGCCACGGGCAGGTGGCCACCGTGAAAGACAACCCCGGCAACAGTCGCATGGTTTTCGCCCTGACCGTGCGGCCATTTCATGCTTATCACATCCGGGTGGATATTCGCACCCGGCGGTATACCGGTCGGCCCCGCATCGCGGTGCTGGGGCGCGGCAATACGTCTTTGCAATATCAACGGATCAACGTGCTGCCCACCCAGCCCTGGCGGCGCTACGATGTGGTGTTTGATTCACTCCAGCACCATCACGTGAACGTCTACTTTGGCGTGTGGGGGGCGGCCGAGGGAACGCTGGAGTGGCGAAATTGGCACATTGCCGTGGCGGGACTGGTGAACGTTTTGAGTCGCCCCGGAGCGCCCACGGTGGTGCGGGGTTATCAAGCCGGAAGAGATTATGTTCCCATCCATGATCCGTTGCTGGGCACCACGCCTTATGCCGGGCAATACACCGCCTGGCACAAATGCCCCTCCATTCATTTTCTAAAAGCCGTGCCCAACGGCACGGTGGTGCGGGTTTCATGGTTTTATCCGCCTATATTTTATGGCGGGCAGGTATCGATAGCACTGGATTCTCGGCGGACCAAAGCGTTGTTCCGGCAGGAAATACATCTGGTCGGCGCGGCGCTTCATCCGCGGGGTTACATGATGAGTTTTGATGAGATTCGGATCATGGGATGGGGGCTAAGGGGCACGCAGCCGCGGCGGTCACCGGGCCGGTTGCTGGCCAAGAGGGTTCGTTATTGCACCCACTTGCTGGGCGCGGCCCAGGGGTATATCTGGTCGGATATGTTTGATCCATACCACAATGCCCACGCGCATTATTACCTGGTCCATGGCTCACTGGCCGGCTCCTGGCGGGGGCTTTCGCGAAAAGTGGTGGTGATGAACTGGAACTTTGGTCGGCGTGCGGCTTCGCTGAAGTTTTTTGCCACGCGCGGCTATCGCCAGATTATCGCGGGTTACTACGATTCACCGCTGGCTAATTTGCGCTTATGGATGGCTGCCGCCGGCGGTATGCGCGGCATCATCGGCTACATGTATACGACTTGGCGGGGAGATTACCGGCAACTCGGAGCCTTTGCGCAAATCGTGCGCCGTTAAACGCCAAGGCGTGGGCGATGCCAACACGAGTAAGAGAGGGTCTGCGACGGCGGGCGCGGCTTATTTGGCGGCGGCGTTTTCCAAGGCCTTAAGTTCCTTGCGATGGGCCAGGCGGGTCAGGGGTGGCATACGGTCGATAATAAGCACGCCATCCAGATGATCGGTTTCGTGTTGGGCAATACGGGCGGGAAAGCCCTCCAAGTTTAGGGCGACGGGCTGACCGGTGATATCCAGGCCTTGGATACGCAATTTTACGTAGCGGGTGATTTTGCCGCGGATTTCCGGTAAGGACAAACATCCTTCCTCGGCCTCTTCAAAGCCTTCCTGCTGATCCAGGACCGGATTGATAATCACCCGGGCATCCGCGGCCTTGCCGGTTTCGGCCATCACAAACAAGCGCAGCGGCAGACCCACCTGCGGCCCGGCCAGGCCCACGCCTTTATGTTGTTCCATCAGTTCGACCATGCGCCCACTGACGTGCCGCAGCCAGTCATCAATTTCTTCCACCGGTTTAGCGCGACGGGTGAGAACCGGCGTCGGCCAGAAAACAATTTCCAGTTCCGCGGGCTTCGGTCGTGGCGGGGGAATCGGGACGGCTGAAATTGGTGCCGGGGCGGCGGCAATGCGCTTCGGTCGTTTTTTGGTTGACGGTTGTTCGCGGCGAGCCATGGTCTTAATACCTATCTATACCTCGTTGCTATCCTGCTCAATTATATAAGGTCCCGGGCGGCTTGTAACCCGGTCGCGGTGATGGGCTGCGTACGCTTGTGAAACCTCCGCTTTGCCGTAAAACTATGGTCTCGCAGGCCAGGTGGCCCGCGGCCGAGGTGATGGGCACTGGAAATAGTTCGGGCCGCACACGGCCGTCACCATGAGAAAGGGTATTTGTGAACATTCAGGAACAGATGCAATTATTACTCAACAGGCTGACCACCGATGGCGGTCAGCGCGGCTTGCAATTGGCCGCGTATGTCAACGGCAAGCTGGTGGTGAATGTCTGGGCCGGCACGCTCGATGCCAACAGCGGTCGTCGGGTTTCCTCGGACACCTTGTTTCCGGTATTTTCCACCGGCAAGGCCATGCTGGCCACGGTAATTCACCGTTTGGCCCAGCAGGGGCGGCTTTCCTATGATCAGCCGATTGCCCAGGTGTGGCCGGAATTCGCCGCCCATGGCAAAGCCGCGATCACCATTGGCCAGGCGTTGTATCACACCTCCGGCATTCCGAACATGCCCACCGGTATAGGCTTGGCCGAGTTGCACAACTGGGACACCATGTGCCGGGCGGTGGCGGCGCTCAAACCGCTCTGGCCGCCCGGAACCCGTATTGAATATCATGCCATCACCAGCGGGTGGATTCTGGGAGAAGTGGCGCGGCGGGTAACCGGCCGGCCGGTGGGGCGGCTGATTCAGGAGGAAATTTGTCAGCCGCTGGAGATAAACGATATGTACATGGGCATACCAGACGCGGTGGAGTCGCGTGTGGCGACGCTGGAAGAACCGGGTTGGCAACCGGCGGCGGTGGAGAATCCGGCGATTCCCGACTGGCTTTGTCCGCTGTCCCAGTGGATGAATCAACCCGAGGCCCGCCGCGCGTGTGTTCCCGCCAGCAACGCCATTATGAGCGCCCATGCCATCGCCCGGCATTACGCCGGGCTGCTTCCGGGGGGAGTCGATGGGGTGGAGTTACTCCCTCCGAGCCGCGTGGCCACGGCCACGCAAATGCAGCGCCCACCCTTGGCCGTCGGCGATGATTATCCCAGAGATTGGGGTTTGGGCTATCGTCTCGGTGGAGGAGATTCGATTTACGGTTGCACTTCCGCCGCTTTTGGCTTTAGCGGTTATGGAGGCTCGGTCGGATTCGCCGATCCCACGATCGGCCTGGCGCTGGGCTTTACCAAGAATTTCTTCGGTGAAAAAGAGTATGCCGCCGGCATCGTGGCCACGGAATTACGTGCGGCGTTAAGGGCCGCGGGAATATCCCGTGGGTAAATGACTTTGGCCTTAAGACCGCGGACCGGGCAAGGTCTGTGGGCCGTGAGCTTATGACCTATCCACGGCTTAACCATTCAACAGGGATTGGCCGGTCATTTCCTTGGGCTGGGTCAGGCCCATCATCTGGAGAGCGGTGGGGGCCAGATCGGCCAGGCATCCGTCGCAGCGCAGTGTCATTCCCTTATAGCGATCATCGACCACAATCGCCCGCACATCATAGGTGGTGTGACTGGTATGCGGACAGTTGTTGGCAAAATCCCACATCTGTTCGCAATTGCCATGGTCGGCGGTGACGATGGCCACCCCGCCGACGCGGTGGAGTTTATCCAGCACGCGGCCCAGGCAGTGATCCACGGTTTCCACAGCGGTAATGGCGGCGGGTAAATTGCCGGTGTGGCCCACCATGTCGCCATTGGCGAAATTGAGGACATAAAAATCGTGCGTGCCGCGATCCAATTCCGCTAAAATGATCTCAGTTACTTCGGCGGCGCTCATTTCCGGCTTTTGATCGTACGTGGTCACCTTGGGGCTGGGTGCCATTTTCCGATCTTCATGGGCAAACGGCGGCTCGCGATAATCGTTAAAAAAGAAGGTGACATGCGGGAACTTTTCCGTCTCGGCTGAGCGAAACTGGCTTAAACCCGAATCCGCCAAATACATACCCAAAATGGCGCTCATTTTCTCGGGTTTGGGAAAAATCACATGCACCGGCAGGCCCTCTTCATAGGCCGTCATGGTGGCAAAATACAAATTGCCCGGGCGGGTTTTTCGCCGGAATCCGCCATGGGGCTGTTGGATGAATTGTTCATCGGAATAGGTAAACGCCTTGGTGATTTCGCGGGGCCGATCGCCGCGGTAATTGAAGAAAATCACCGCATCTCCATCCTTGACGGCACCATCGCCCGGGCCATCAATCACACTGGGCAGCACAAATTCATCGCCGGCCCGGGATGGTTCCGTGGCGTGGGCGTAGTAGTTGGCCAAAGCTTCCTGGGCGGTGGCCCAATGTCCCCCCACCCGTTGGGTCAACAGATCATAAGCTTTTTCGACGCGATCCCAGCGGTTATCGCGGTCCATGGCGTAATAGCGGCCTACCACGCTGGCGATGCGGCCAATGCCCAGGGCACGGATTTTAGCTTCCAAAGCGGCCAAAAAGCCTTTACCGCTTTGCGGTGGCGTATCGCGGCCATCCGTAATGGCATGAACCAGTACGCGCGAGCCGGGAAATTTCAGCTTCCGGGCCAGTTCCAAAATGGCGTAGGCATGTTCCAGATCGCTATGCACGCGACCATCGGAACAGAGGCCCAAAATATGCACCTGTCCGCCCGTGGTGGTGGCATGGGTGAACGCACCGATCAGGCCCGGCATGGTAAAAAAACTGCCGTCACGGATCCGCCGGGTGATGCGCATGGTTTCCTGATCCACAATTCGCCCGGCCCCGATATTTTGATGGCCCACCTCGCTGTTGCCCATGACTCCGGCGGGCAGGCCCACCCATTCGCCACTGGTGTGGATGAGCACATTGGGGTAATCGCGCATCAGCCGATCATCAATGGGGTGGCGGGCCAGCTTGACCGCGTTGCATTTATCCATTTCCGGGTGGGGGTTTTCACCCCAGCCATCCCGGACGATGATCATCATGGGGCGTTGGATGGATTTGAAAGCCATGGAGCACTCCTGAAAACTCGTCGGCGGCACCAATAAGACGCCGCCCAACCGTGCCGACGCCGATGGAGTATAGCGTGCAACCGCCGACGCGAACATGGCTCAGATCTTTGTCCACAGGGTTGGCCTGCGACCGGCCATCTGCGGCGTCGCCGCGGCGCAATGGGTATACGACCCGGTTCTCGCCGCCGACTTCCGGCATCGGACTGATCGCCGGCCAATCAAATCTCTAGGATAGCTGTGACAGAGCACGAGGAAGGCAGTAGACTTTACCGCAGCCGGGAAGGCCTTATCATGGGCTGTGGGAATCGGCTAATTGTTATTTGTCAGTGGAGCTTGGCTTGGTGGATATGCGTGGATTCAAGGGTGAAAACAAATCGACCCGCCGGCGTTGGCTGGTGCCGCTGATTTTTCTTTTGGCCTTGGTGGTGCGCTGGGAACGGGCCTGGGTAACGCCGGTGGTCAATTCCGATTGCCTGCGTTTTATTGTCATGGCCCAAAGCCTGCCCGCGCACCCCATTCACACCCTGCGAAAAGATGTCTATCATCCGCTCCAGGCGGTGGCGGGCGGGGCGGTTTATCTGGCGGTATTTTCCCATCTGATGGCCAATCAACGCATGGCCTGGATTGCGGCAATGCAGGCGGTGGGCGTGGTCGCCGGGGCCTTTCTGGCCGTGGAGATGTTTTGGCTGGCGCGGCGGTTTGGAGCGCCGGGGTGGGCGGCGGCGGCGGCGGCGGTGCTGTGGATTGTGGGGCGAAAAACCTCCGGCTACGGTGCCGATGGCATTTCCGACATGTTATTCTTGAGCCTGCTGGTGGGGTCTATTCTTCTGGCCATGCAGACCGGTTTGCGCTGGCACCGCTGGAAATGGCTGGTGGCCGGTATGATTGCCGGCCTTAGTTATCTTGCCCGGCCGGAAGGTGTGGCGGCGGTGTTGATTTTCTGGGGGGCTTTGGCGATTTACCATGGTTGGCCGTTGCGGCGCTTGCTGCGCTGGCGGCTGCCGCAGCGCCGTGGTCCGATGTGCGCTTTGGCCTGCGGGCTGCTGATGCTGCTGGGCTTTGTGCTGGTCGGTTCACCTTACATGATGGCGATCGGCAAGTTCACCGGGAAAAAAGCCACGGTTCTCAACGATTTAGTCGCCACGCCGCCGGCGGCCATCGTGGGTTCACGGCCTGCGGCCGGGGCCGACGGCGCTGTTGGCCGCACCATCCCGCCACAGATAGCCGCTTTTGAACCATGGCGCGGCGGAATATGGTTTAAGATCAGTCAGGAATTGGCGGAAACCCTGGGCTGGGTTCCTGGCATCATCATGATTGGCGTGCTTCTGGCCCAACCGAGAGTGCTGGGCCGACGGCGCTGGCGCGGACTGGTGCTGGCCTGGGCTGTGTTGTGGCTGGTGGTGATGATCTGGCTGTTAAGCACAGCCCACTATTTAGCCAATCGACACACCTTGGTGCTGGTGTTCTTGCTGGAAGCATTGTTGGCGCTGTCTTTGGCGCAGGCGGCATTTTTGTGTGCCAAGGTGCGACGGGAAATTGGCCTGGAACCATCGTCTTCCGGTGGAATGTACCGCGATCGCGCTGCGGTCGGTTTTGGTTTAATCATTGGTTTTCTCGGTTGTCTGCCGGGTCTAGTCAGCCTGACCCATGCGCCGCAGCGCGGCCTGCATTACCTCCGCAACACGGCCGATTGGATTGCCGCCCATACCGTCCCGGATCTTCGCGTGGTGGTGCCGCGCGTGGACGACCGGCTTAGCTTAATCGCCTACTACAGTCGGCGGCGGTATTTTTACTGGCCCTACACCGCTAATCACATCCCCGCGCAGCAAATTAAGCGGTTATGCCGAAATCAGCCTTTTGTGCTGCCGCTGCTTTTTCAAGGCCCCGGCCAACAGGCGTTTCCACGACGGATTGGATCGCTGGAAGTGCTCAAAGATCATGGTCATGCGGTTTGTTTTCGGTCGCGCCATGCCCTGCAGGGAGATGAGGTGGTGCTTTATGCTTTACCGGGAACGAAAGTTATGGATCACCGATGACTGGAGCCTATTCAAAACCAATCATCGGCCTGACCGGTGCCATTGGCTCGGGTAAAACCTGCATGGCGCGGGAGTTTGGCCGATTGGGTTGTCTGGTCATCGACAGCGACGAGTTGGCACATCAGGCGCTCAATCAGCCGACGGTAAAAAAACAGTTGGGGCAATGGTGGGGTGCGGCCATTTATGACCTAAGCACCGCCGAGGTGGATCGCTCTGCGGTGGGCCGAATTGTCTTTGGCAATGCTGTGGAGATGGCCCGCCTGACGGCTCTACTGCATCCACAAGTCGCCGCGATGCGAGAAAAAATGATGGCGTCGGCGGCGTTGGATTCCAAAATTCCCGCCATAGTCTGGGATTCACCGCTGTTGATTGAAAATGGCCTGCATACGCAATGCGACGCTATTATTTTCGTAAAAGCGTCGATGGAAACAAGAATAAATCGATTAAAAAGGGAACGCGGCTGGGATGCCCAAGAACTGCTGCGCCGGGAGAGGATGCAACTGCCGCTTGACAAGAAGGAACAACTGGCGCATTATTCTATAGACAACGATGGCGATGTGGCTGTCGGCTGGCGTCAGGTGCAAAGTATTCTCGCCCGGGTTATACAGAATTATTCCGCCAAAAACGACGTAAAATAGGTTTTTGACGACAAGGTTTTTGGTATTGGGGCGGGGGCCCCGGCTATCGGCCATACCCGTATGAGTGGATTTTGGATTAAAACTTTTGTATGATTCAGGCGGGATGGCCGATAAGAGAACACATACGAGAGCCTTCATACCAGCTCCAGAAGTCAAAACCAAGGAATTCTTCGGGTCACGATAAAGCTGGTAAATGTGACCGTTGTCGCTGGACGAATAAGATGCCCCGGGTTATTTTGTGCGGCGTTTGTAGCACACCGGCAGGCAAATCCAGTAGTTTCTGGTCATCAGCGGATACTGGCAAATACCCTCTTTAGACCCCCGGAAGTTCAAGACTAAGTAAGAAGTACATCATAACACCCAGTTTGAATTCAACATGTAACCACCTATTGGAGGTACGCCATCATGGCACGCAGCACCAAAAGTAAAAAGCATCCCCACACCAACACCGCCGTAGCCGAACCGGAGAATCCGCTTTTGAACCAGGAGGAAGGCGCGTTGGCATCGGGCCAAAGCCCCAACGCCGATCAGCGGGAATCCGGTGATGAACAGGCCCCTTCGGCCAGCGCATCGGAAGCAACCTCCGCAGCCGAAGGCAAC
Organism: Planctomycetota bacterium; assembly: GCA_021800165.1. GTDB lineage: Bacteria > Planctomycetota > Phycisphaerae > WQYP01 > WQYP01 > JABEVA01. The sequence goes on from JAJYZF010000051.1 coordinate 15,590, forward strand.
AGCAACGGCAATGTGGCACCGGCTCCCAAAAAGATTCTCGATGGCTCGGCCATGATCGGCTCGGCCATTGTCGGCGATGGTGTGAGCCTGGACGACGATGACGAATTTCTCGATGAGGAAACCCACGAAAAATATGAACAGATCAAGCGCAGCGAACTGCACCTGATTGATCTGCAGAAAATGACTGTGGCCGAGCTTCACGAGATCTGCAAAAAAGAATCGATTGAGGAATTCATCGGCCTGAAAAAGCAGGAACTCATCTTCAAAATTCTCAAAAAACGCATCACCGATAACGGCATGATGGTGGGCGAGGGCGTGCTGGAAATTCTGCCCGACGGTTTCGGGTTTCTCCGTTCTCCGGAATACAACTACCTGCCGTGCCCCGATGATATTTATGTTTCGCCGTCACAGATTCGCCGCTTCGGCCTGCGCAACGGCAACATCATCACCGGCCAGATCCGCCCGCCGAAAGAATCCGAACGCTATTTCGCCCTGCTGCGGGTGGAGGCCATCAATTTTGAAGACCCCAACGTGCTGACCGAAAAGGTCAACTTTGAAGACTTAACGCCCCTGCATCCCAACAAACGCTTTTTCCTGGAAACGGTGCCCGAAGAAGTGAACATGCGTATTGTCGATCTGGTAACACCCATCGGCAAAGGGCAACGCATGCTCATTGTCGCTCCGCCGCGCACCGGCAAGACCGTACTCCTGCAGAAAATGGCCAATGCCATTTCCACCAACCATCAGGATGTTTATCTCATCATCTTGCTCATTGATGAGCGTCCGGAAGAAGTAACCGAAATGCAGCGTGCCACCAAGGCCGAAGTGGTCAGCTCCACGTTTGACGAACCCGCCAGCCGCCACGTGAGTGTTGCGGAAGTGGTCATTGAAAAGGCCAAGCGCCTGGTGGAATATGGCCGCGATGTGGTCATTTTGCTGGACTCCATCACCCGTCTGGCCCGGGCCTACAACACGGAAGTGCCGCACTCCGGCAAAATTCTTTCCGGCGGCGTGGATGCCAACGCCCTCCAGAAGCCCAAGCGTTTCTTCGGTGCGGCACGTAATATCGAAGAAGGCGGTTCGTTGACCATCATCGGCACCGCGCTGGTGGATACCGGTTCCAAAATGGACGAAGTTATTTTCGAGGAATTCAAAGGTACCGGCAACAGCGAATTACATCTGGACCGCCGCCTGGTGGAACGCCGCACCTATCCCGCCATTAACATCGCCGCCAGCGGAACCCGCAAAGAAGAATTGCTGCTGGACAAGCGCGAACTGGAACTGATCTATCGCCTGCGCAAAGTGCTGTCCGATATGAACCCGATTGAGGCCATGGAGCTGCTTAAAAATCGGCTGGAGAAAAAGAACACCAATCGCGAATTCCTGTTGACCATGAACCTGGATTAAACGCATGGCGCAAAGGGCAGCCGCCGGCACTCCATAGCGGGGCCGCGCCGCCGGCACCTCTTGGCTGATAATTTTCTCTATTCGGTCCGGCCGCGGTCCACGCCCTGGGTGCGACATTTACGCTGCGATCTGGCGAACCAGGTCCATGGCGATTTGCTGCCATTCCCACAGGCGTTGCGGCTGGTAACGGACCGTGGAGATGTCCTTCATAATGATTTCCACGTGCATACCGCGCGTTTGTTCCAACACCCGGCCCAGCTCGTCGCGAACCACTTCCGGCCGCCAGCGATCCTCGGCCAGGGGAGCCGGGTTGGGTTTATAACTAAACACGTAATCAGTTCCCACCGCGGCCACCGCCCGGCTGAGCCGAATGCGATAATTCATGGAGATTTTGCGCAGCCGGGGTATGCGGCGCAGGATGTCCATCTTGAAATCCAAAGGCTCGCAACAGCCGTAGTAATTGAGTCCCCAGCGCTGCAGCCACGCCATATCGTGCCGCAGCGCAAATTCCCAGTGCATTTCCGGTGAAACTTCCGAGAATATCTGGGCGTTGGAACAGCCCCAATTGTTGATCGGCTGGACATGGGTGGAATCGAAATTCGCCCCCGGCAACGCCGTGGTGTAGCCATAGCCTCCGGAGCCTACGCGGGTGTTGTCCAGCCCCAGGGAGAGTAGATTCTGTTCAATCATTTGATCCAACCCGGCGTGCATGGACGCGGCGCAGCGCGCCACCGCCTGGTGGACCATTTCCGGGCGGTCGATTAGATCCAGCAGGGCGTCTTGCACCCCCCACCAGCGGATCAGGTTGTCCCAGGGCGTGTACCAAATATGTTTGATGCCTTCTTTGCGCACCGGCATTATGCCACCATACACGTCGTCCATGAGCTGGTAGCGGGCCTCGGTGGCGGCCAGATCATGATGTACCACCGCCGGCTTTATCTTTTCCAGATCCTCGGGGTTGATGATCTGCCGGTTGAAGCGTCGGCTGATGACCGAGTTGGCGGCATCCGTGCTCACCGTGTCCACATCTTCTTCCAATCCAAAACCGGTGTTGGTAATGACCAAGGGACAGGGAAGGTAATCTTGAATGATCATGTCCGCCGGCATATGTTGCCATTGGTACAAAAGCCGCCGCAGGCGAAATTCCTGCTCTTTGGCCCACGGCTCGCAGCAGCGGAGCGTGAGCTCATCCTTGACATTCATCTCGTGCCAGGGAATTTCATTGATCCAGACCATGGGACGCACAGATTGCAAATCGTTGAGCCGAGTCCACAGCCGCGCTGTTTCCGCATGGCTCGGTGCCGCGGCAACGGCCCCCAACTCCTCCGCCAGCCGACGCAGGATCTGGCGGGACTGCGGACTGATTTGGGACGGCACATTGACGGATGATGGAGCTTTGGCCCTGGGTTTAGCCGATTTCATCCTACATTCCCGATGTGTCTTAAGTTCGCGCCGTTTCACTTTAAGGCGCGCCAATCCATCTGGCAAGCCGACAAAACCGTCCCGCAGCCCCGGGGTGCGGGTGACACCAGCCGCTTTTTATCGGTGGCCTCTACGCTTTGCCGGAGGCCCGACTTGCGTTTTGGCGGCCTTCTTCTATGATTTTGCGTCGGCGCTATAAAAGGGGTATCTCATGTTGCAAGCATTGGTGGTTCATGGCGGCTGGGATGGTCACCAGCCCAGGGAAGTCGGCGAAATTTTTCGCAGCGTTCTGGTCCAGGAAGGCTTTCAGGTGGAAGTCAGTGCTACGCTCGACGCCTTCAATGATGGGGATCGCCTGAAAAAACTGGATCTGATCGTGCCGGTATGGACGATGGGTAAAATCAGCGGCCCGCAATCGCAGGCGGTGACTGCGGCGGTGGAATCGGGCGTGGGAATTGCCGGCTGCCACGGCGGCATGGGCGATGCGTTTCGCGAGGATTGCGGCTGGCAGTTTATGGTGGGCGGCCAATTTGTGGCCCACCCCGGCAACCAGATTCCCTACACGGTCAACATCCGCGACACCCAGCATGACATTACCGCCAATCTGCGGGATTTTAATGTGTTAAGCGAGCTTTACTACATGCACGTGGACCCATGCATCAAGGTTCTCGCGGTCTCGCGCATGCCCGCGCCCAACACCACCGGCCCGCACCTGGCCAACGGAGCCTTCGATATGCCGGTGGTATGGACCAAAATGCACGGTAAGGGACGGGTGTTTTATTCCTCAGTCGGTCATGACGCCAAGGTCGTTTCGGACGAACCGCACCTGACCATCATGCGACGCGGCTTCAAGTGGGCGGCTGCGGGTAAGGCCCTTGCGCGCGGATAATCCCAGCGGGCTGGACCGGGCCTGGCGGCGGTGTCTGGCCGACAGGGGATGGCTAAAAAATGCCCGCCGGCAGGTTGGCCTGTCTTGTTTATGCTACACGGCGATGGGGTTGACGCTTTCAACTTCAAAGCCCTGGCGCTCCAGAGCTGCGCTGACTTCATCGCGCACGCACGCATCCACTTCCAGCAAAAAGTCGTTGATTTTAAAACACGTGCCCGATACCACCGCGGTGCACGGGATGAATTCGACATCCGTCTGTAGTTTAAGCCCCATGGAGGCCATGCCTGGAATGGTATTGAGCGTTAAGCGCAGATTCGTCAGCGAGTCGCCGGGGTAGGTGCCCGGGCGAATCTTAAAAGCAACGCGTCGCCGGGCCGCGAGAAAGTCTTTGAGTTTTTCGGCCAGGGCGGCGCGGATGGCGGCGGGGTCGGCGGCTTGGGCTTGTTCCATCCGTAAATGCACATGCGACCACTTGTCGCTGACGCACACGCGCAGCCGCCATTCCCGCTGATCCGGCTTTTCCACATCGCAGATCGCCAAGGCCCAGGAGCAGCGCGGCTCAAGGATCTGCTGCAGAGCCGTCGTCAGCTCCGCAGCCAGCTTCGCCGCCGCTGGACAGGCGATTAACCGGGCGGTCTGCTGAACCTGCATAAAACCTCCAGAAAAGCCAGGCAGGCCGCATTCCGCAGCCGCGATCGAACTGCGCGTAGAATACCGCATCATTGGCGGGATTTCAAAAACAGCGGGGCAACACCGCGCACCGCCGGGAGGCCGGGGTTTTGTTTTGCCGGGTAGCGCGTGGCCAGCGCAGACATCAAGACAACCCACGTTTAGGTGATACAATGCCCTCGGCCTTTTGGGGCCGGGATGGCGATGTACGCATCAGCCCGATGCTCGTGCATGGGCGCGGCCGGGGCTTGATTAGCGCGGCATGGTGCAACGCTATCCCGACGGCCTGGCCATCTTGTATCCGAATTTTGGTGGATGTTTCATGATGAAGACTAAACTATATGACTAAATTCAAAAAAGAACCGGCGTTTTCCATGCCGTATCGGCAAGTCCATCTTGATTTTCACACCGGCCCGGCCATCGGGGATGTGGGCGTGGACTTTGACCCGCGAGCGTTTGCCAAAGCCATGAAGCAAGCGCATGTGAACTCGGTGACGGTATTTGCCAAATGCCACCACGGCCATCTGTACTACAATACCCGCCATGAAGCCCGGCACCCCGGTTTGAAGAAAAATCTGGATCTGCTCGCCGGGCAGGTGGAAGCCCTCCACCGGGAAGGAATTCGGGCCCCCATTTATATGAGTGTGCAATGCGATGAATTCGCCGCCAACACCCATCCGGAATGGATCGCCAAAAATCCCGACGGGTCGCATGTGGGGGCCAAGCCGCTGGATGCGGGCTGGCAGATACTGGATATGTCCAGCCCCTATCAGGATTACCTTTATGAACAGACGGCGGAGGTGCTCAAATTATTTCATCCCGTGGATGGCCTGTTTTTTGACATGTGCTGGGATCAACCGTCGGTCTCGCCATGGGCGTTGGCGGGCATGGTCAAGGAGAATCTTAATCCGGCCAGCGAGGCTGATCGGGCCAGGTATGCGACGATGGTTTCACTGCGTTACATGAAACGTTATTTTGACCAGGTCAAGGCGGCCTCCGGGGCAGCGGGCGTGTTTTTTAATTCCCGTCCATTTGCAAATTTGGCGCGGGAGGTTCAATACCAGACGCAGGCGGAAATTGAAGCCCTGCCCACCGGTGGCTGGGGCTACATGTATTTTCCGATGAATGTGCGTTTTGTCCGTAATTTCGGTGTGCCCTACCTTGGGATGACGGCCCGGTTTCACAAATCCTGGGCGGATTTCGGGGGCCTCAAACCCTATGCCGCATTGGAGTACGAAACTGCGCAGATGATTGCCCATGGGGCGCGATGTTCCATTGGCGATCAACTGCACCCGCGCGGCGTTCTGGACCCGGCGGCCTACGACCTTATTGGAAAGGCTTATCAACGGGTGGAAGCCCGTGAGCCTTGGCTGGTCAACACCGCACCCGTATCCCAAATTGGACTCTTACAGGTGGTCCGGGAATCCACGAGCGTGCTGGAAACGGCCAGCCGTTCCAACGAAGGCGCCACGCGCATGCTCACGCAGCTTCGGCATCAGTTTGATCTGATTGATGGGGCCTCGGATTTCAGCCCGTACGATCTGTTGATTCTGCCGGATGTGCCTTTCGAGGATGCCGGATTATTGAAAAAAATAAAACAATACATGCGGGCGGGCGGGAAAATACTGGCCACCGGCCACGCCGGGTTGAACGCCGCGGGCACCAAAGTTCTGCTGTCGGAATTGGGTATAGCGGCCAGCGGTCCAGCACCGTTTCAAAATGTTTATTTCCGGCCGGATAAAAAGTTTGAGTCGAGTCTCGCGCCCAGCGACCATGTGCTTTACGATCGCAGTCTGCGGGTGACGGCCGGCCGGGGCACGGTACTGGCGCGGGTGGTTGAACCCTATTTTGATCGCACGTGGCGGCATTTTTCCTCCCATGCGCAAACGCCGGGGGCCACGCTATCGCGCTTTGCCGCCGCCGTGGCCACCGCGCGCACAGCTTACATTGCATTTCCGGTGTTTCACAGTTATGCCACCCATGGGAATCTGCCGTACCGGGATCTGGTGGCGGGCCTACTCCAACGGCTTTTGCCGCGGCCGTTACTCACCGTCAGCGGACCGAGCTATCTGGAAGCCACGTTGACCCGTCAAACGCGTCCGCTGCGCACCATCGTGCATCTGCTGGCCTATAGCGCCCAGCGGCGGACGATGCAACTGGATATTCTCGAAGATATTGTGCCCTTGACGGATCTGGCCGTGAGCCTGCGCACCCTGGGTCGCCCCTTGCGTGTCTACATGGCGCCGGAAATGACGAACCTGCCGTTTGAATACAACCAAGGGGTTACGCGCGTGCGCGTCCCGCAAATCATGGGCCACGCGATGCTGGTGCTGGAGGGATGTCATCCGGGGTGAGGGTGTCGGGCGATGGCGGCAAAAAAACACATTGCCGGATCTATCGGGTACGTACCAACGTGATGATGGCCGGGCCGCCCCGGTCTGATGTGGTGGGCAAGTATTGTGGGAACACGATATGCACGCGGCGGTGTGGATGGGCGAAACCCGCTGCCAGCAAGGCGGCCTTAATTTGGGCGAGTCGGCGGCGGGCGATGGTCATCATCACGCCACGGGTGCGGCGGGAGGCTTCGCGACCGGCACCGGGTGCGAGCATGTCAGCCAAATAATTGATGGCCATGCGAGCGCGTGCGATTTTGCTGTCCAATCGGGCCAAATGGGCGGTGCCAGCCGCAATAGCGGTATCCGAAAGACGAATAGCCAGTTCTCCCCGCAAAATACCAAGTTGCTGGCGGCGTTGGGCCAGCAGGCGGGTGGTGCGAGCTTCCAGCGCCCTGATCAGTTGGAGGCACTGGCTTTTCGTGGGGTTGGCCCGGCGTGCGGCCAGGGCAATGTCGGCGGTGGAAATTTGCTGCCGCACCACCACCTGCAAAGAGTTGTGATCGCCTAGCCGCCTGGCCAGCGTCTTCAAAGCCAGCCAATCCCGACTGGTGAGGGTGGTGGAACTCGGCGCAAAGTGCAACGTTATGGGCGGCTCCTTGAGGGCTTGCACCTTCCCGGAAGCAAACAAAGAGGCCAGGCCACCGGCCACCTTGAACGGTGAACTGGCAATTCCCACCGCCACCACTTGCACCAGGTCGGCCACGATCTGGCCGGTAATGGCGGACTTGGAAATATGGCCGGCGCTAAGGGGCACCGACAGCGGCAGGGTGATCGAGCCGTCCGGCGCTTCAATGGCGGCAATGGCAATATTCAACGGGGTTGGAAGATGCAGGAGCTTGGCCAAAGCGCCGTGCGGCGGCTCCGAGAGGTTCAGGTTGGAAAACACCAGCTTGGTATGCAGGTTCATGCGATGATCGGCATGGAACCGGATGTCGCTGGAAGTGTCCAGGGTACCTGCGGTCAGGGTAACGCCATATTGTTTAGCCAGGGGGGCAAGCTCCGCCAGATACATTCCGCTAAGCGAAGCTCTGACCCAGCCGCGCATACGCGGATACAAATAGATTTGGCCATGGGATGAAAACTGGGCAAAAAGCGGCTTGCTTTTTTGTGCAGGCGCTGGCGTGGCCGCGCGGCCCGGCACCGGCTTTGGCCCGGTGGTCGGCGTTTTGGGGGAAACACCCGGCCGGCCAACCGCTCCGGCATAAGCGATCAGGTTGAACCGCACGGGAATATGCGCAGTCAGGGGAACCGTTCCGAGGTTAAAGACCTGGGCTTCCATACCGGTCAGGGGAATTTCCAGCGGTGGGGTAGAGGTATGGTCGATGTATCGGGCATCAATTCCGCTGATGATGGTTCGTTGCACCAGAACCAACAGGTGGCCTGACTGCTTAGCCTTAGCCGCCAGGCCCAAGCGCGGGCCCGGCACGTTGGTTAATGCCCGCGGGGCCGCAGCCGCCGGCGAATGCAGCAGCAGGCCCGCCACCCTCCAGCCGGTGGCGGTATGGGTCACGCGTACGCTGGGCCGACGGATATTGAGTAGGGGTATCGTGATCGACGAGTGCGCCGGATTCACGTTAATGGTTTCCGCGCTGATTTGCCGCACCCCCGCGACCACCGGGCCATCCGGCCCGGCGCGAAATGCGACCTTGGAGATCGCCGCGCTGGCCGAAAATGACTGGGCAAAATTAAAATCCAGCGGTGATCGGCGGTCCAACCGCAGGGCGATGGAGGCATCGGCGCTAAGCGCTGCGTCTTTTAAGGCCTGCACCGCAAAGTGGCGGCCCAGTGCGGGCACCACTTCCGCCAGGCCAGTCCCGTCGATGGCGGTGATGGCCACGTGGGCGGTGGCGCGTGGATGGTTGGCAAAAGGCTTCAGGCGAAAGGCCAGTGCCACGTGGCCGGCAATGTTTTTGACCGTGCCGGTCAGCCTCAACGCGACGGTCGGTTGGCTCGCGGGTGCAGAACCCAGGCAGCGCACGGGCGCGGTATTGTGCAAATCCAGGGCGGTGATTTCCAAGGCTTGCCGGCGCGGCAGCAGCCCCGCTAAGACCAGATCGTCCACACGCCATTGCAGGTGCTGCAAGGTAATCAGGGGCAGTTGCGCCGGAAGTATGGAGAATATATGGGGGGGCGCGGCGGCGGCGTGCGGCGGCGGCTTGGCGTTGACGTTGCCGCCGATATGCAAGCCGCAGATGGACCAAAATTGTCGATGGTGCGCCAGGTGGAGGGTTTTTATGTGGATCTGAAGGGCCTTGATGGCCACAATATGGAGGGCCGGATTGAGGCTCTGGAGATGGACCGTCAAGTTTGGTGCCACCAGCAGCTTGCGGCCTTGGGCCGGGCCGGTGGCGGCAGTGATTTTGAGATTGCTGATGCCGGCCCAACCGGAAATCGAGCCTTCCGCTGCGCGCTGCAGATGAATAGCGCATAAAGCCTCGACACTTGGGCCTTGCCTATCGAGCGCTATACCGGACGGCAGATAGACGTTGATAACGCGGCCCTGGAGGCGCGTGGCTTGCAGATGTAAATTTGCGTCCAGGGCGTTGATCGGCACCGCAAATGAACCTGTGAGCCCGATGGCCTTGGCCAGGCCCTTGGCCCAGAGGGTCGCTTGCAGAGTGCCGGGCGGCGGATGGCGATGGCCCAGAATGGCATTGCCAACCATCGCCGCGATGTGCAACCGGACATCCAGAGGCTTGGTGGGTTTGAGATCAATCCACCGCACCACAGCCTTAGTAAGCGCAATATCGCTGATGGCCGCACGTAAGGGCAAGGTGGGCCGTGCAGGGATCTGGGCCTTAGCCAAAGCGGCGGGCGCTGCGGCGGCGGGTGGGGGCGATAACTCCACCCCACAGAGGCTTAGCTGGCCGGTGGGCAGGCGTGTGACTTGTAAAAACGGCTTGACGATCTGCACCCGTTGAATGGCCAGATCATGCCGGGCGGCGGCGATGTGGGATATTGCAATGCGCTGTGCCGATGCCAAACTTTGCGGTCCCGCCCGCAAATCAAGGTTGGATAGATGCAGGGATCCCACCAACTTGCCGCCGTGCAATGCCACATTTGCCCCCAGCCCGCAGGTCAGTGACCCGTGGGCCAGCGTGGGCAGAATTCCCAGCGGCTTAAGATACGCTCTAAGCGGGCGCAAGTTGATTGCCGTACCGCGCACACGCAGGGCCGTGGCCAGGCTGTTTTTACCGGAACTAAGCGTGCCCGCCGTGTGCAGATTCAGCACTCCCGGAGCTTCCAGCCACGCCTTGAATGTACCGGTGCGGCGGGCGGCGTTTTTGGCGGAAAGGTCTAAAACAAAATGATTCAAAAGCAGGCCGGCGTGGCTGATGCCGATGCGGGTGGCGGGTTGGGCATGTCGGTCGTCATAACCGATACGTATTCCGGACCAGTGCAAATGGTCGATTTGCACGCGCGGCCCATGATACAGGGCCACGCCGCCGGGTGGTGGTTTCAGGTTGGCCGCGGGCACTAAAGGCGATGGGATGGCGGGCTTGGCGGGTGTCGCCGGGGGCGGCGTAGAGGGTAAGGCGGGGCGGCCAAGCATTTGCATACCCAGGACGGTATAAGCCCCGGAGGATTGCCGGGAAAAATCAAATGCCGGACCGACGATATTGCAGGAGCCAATTTCCAATCGGCCGGTGGCCCGATTGACGCGCACCTGGTCGAGATCAATTTGCTTGAAATCGCAGAGTGTACTTGGGCCATCCCGATACGTGAGATGGTCCAGATGGAAGGTCGCCTCCGTGGTGCCGTCGGGTGCGGTGGTTGCGGCGGCGGCAAAATCGGCGTTGAAACTGGCCGATTTAAGTTCACTCTTAAGCCCTGCCGCGGCTAGGTAAGGGGCCAAGGCACCGGCGGTGATCGCGGTGGCCGCCAGATGCACCTGGAGCGTGCGGGTGTGGGCAAACGGATGCATCGTGCCGGAAATATTGACGGCGGCGGCAATGCCGGGCAAGGTTCCGGAGCCGGAAATAGCCAGGGTTTGGCCGGCGGTACCCGGCAGTCCACCGGTGCTTACCGCCTGGAGGGTGTTGAAGGTGAGCTGCAGGTGGGCGTTGGGCCTTACATAGGCGTCATCAAAGACCATCTTCAAGCCATGAATGTTCAGCCGGTCAATGGCATATTGATAGCGGTGGATGCTTTGGCCGGATGGTCGAGGCGGCTTGGACGAGTTGGCCGGGTTCAGGGCTGCCTGATGACCTGTGGCGGGGCGTACCAGCGTGGCCCCGGCGGCGGCGATACGGCGCAGCAATTCCAATCCGGCAAAATGAAACAAGCCGTCTTTACCTCGCCCGGCATGAATCGTTAAACCGGAAATGGAAAGACTGCGGACATCCGCCAACTGCCGGGCCAGTTTTCCTTGAGCCAGCAGGTGTTCAATACCCAGGGCCGGCCGACCGCCGGAATTGAGCTGCAAATGTTGCAGGGTAAACACCGCCGCAATGGCCTGGGCGGAGGTGTTGTTCTTGATGACGCGCAAGGCCAGGGAACTGCGGGCGTGAAAAGAAATGCCGGCCTTGCTGGGCTTGAAATTCAGTGCCGCCAGGTAGCCGCTGGTGGGCTGTAGATGCAATCCACGCATGAGGATGTGGCATTGCGCCAGCAGGGTGTTGGTTCGGGTGGTCAGGGATCCACTGATATGCAGCACGTCCACCACCGAAGAAGACCAAAGATCCATACGAAAGCGCGTGGCTCCGTGCCGGCGGCCCAGATGCGACACCCGCACGTTGATGGTAATGGCCAAACGTACCACCGGCTCAACACTGTGATCGATCAGGTGCACCCGCAGATGCTCCAGGCGAAACGCTTCCATGTGCAAGGGTGCTGCCAGACTGATGCGGGTAAAGCCCGTCTGGGGCGCTGCCTGCGCCGCAGTCTGGTGCCGCGAGGCGGAAAAAATCGCATCCAGCAGCGGACAATCCCCATTGGCTTTACGCCGCACGAAAAGATCGGCCCCGTCGGCCACGGCCCGGCGGACATAAAGTCGGCCCCGAAACAAATTCATGATGGAGATATTGCCGTGACAATACTCAATATCCATGACGTTCGGGCCGCCTTGGATGGGGCGTACTTTCAGGCCCCATATTTCCGCATCGCCTCCGAGTACATCGAGTTTAATTTCCTGATAACCGGCCGTGAGATGGTAATAAGCCAGCACATGTTCCAGCACCGCCGGGAAGATAAAAATCAGGGCGATGCGCAGCACCAGCAAAACTCCGGCAATGCTGAAAATGGTCCACACCGCGCGGCGGCGTAATACCGCCCAGCGGTTGGGTCGCGGGCGGGCCGTGGGGCCGGGCGGCGGTGGGTTGGCGGGCGTGGGCGCATCGGTCATTGTTGTATTCTCCGCAGATAAGCGGCATTATTTTCCGCGTTGTTGAGGGCCGTGGTTCGCGCCCGGTTGTCGGCCAGCGGGTTATAGCCGGCGGGGGCCAGATGACGCCGGCTAAGCCAATTGAAGGCCGTTAGACGGGCGGCCGGTGAGGAATCTTCCAGATAAATGAGATTTTCCTTAATAATGCGCAAGCGGTAATTCCGGCGGGAGCTTAGATTGCGGGCAATTTCATCCAGGGAAGAAACATGCCATGCCGCTTCCCCAAGATGCAGCTCCATCGCTACAAAAAGCTGCGGTGCCAGAGGTTTAACTTTTTGCATCCGATAGAGCAATGAGTACGTGGTTTTATCGAGGGTCCATCCGAGTTGGGCCGCGGTCATGAATCGTGCGCGAAGCGTATCGGCGGCCACCGCCCCAGCCAACGCCCGAAGTACCGGCGGCTGGGCCACCGCAGCCACATCCTGCGTTAACTTAGCATCGGTCTGCCCGGCCAGATAAACCAGGGAGGCCCTTGTTACCCCGGGCGTGCCAAGATGATGGAGTGCGACGAGCAAATCCGGGCGATTCAGCAATGCCACTGGTGGATGAACCTTGGTCAATGCGGCGATACGTTGGCGGGCCTGGTTGGCCAGGGCCTGGTCTTGCGGTGAATTGGCCCAGGGCCGGATGATGATGACCATGGCAAAGGCGGGGCTGCTGCCGGAAAGAAAATGGAAGGGCAGAATTGCCCCGTAGGTTCTCTGGCCGACGAACGGCCGTTCCGGCAAGACTTGGAGTTGCCGGGCCAGGGTAGGCAATCTGGACGTGGTGTTGAAACGCTTTATTTCAAAGGCCAGCCCGGCCACCGGAGCGGCCTTGGCGCCCGACGGTGGCGGTTGCCATACCCACAGGGCCAGAAGTTGGCGCAGGTCGCGGCCATGCACGTTAAGCCCATGGGCATCGGTCAGACGCATGGCCACCGACATGCCCGGCCACACGGCGGCGGAACCCTGACCGCACAGAGTGGCCCGGACTCCGGCGGAATGTAACAATGCGGCAAACGTGGCACTGTTGTTGACATCGCCAAATTGCGCCCCGGCACTTAAGGCCGGAAAGGCCATGGTCGGCCGGGCCGCGGCATTGTTGATGGTAATCGTGCTTTGCCCGGCCAGGGGCGGCAAATGCGCCCGCGGCCACCGATTGAGTTTCAGAAATTGCACCTGCACCACCAGATCCGGCGCGGAGGTGAGTTTTCTATCTGCGGCTTGCGGGCCGCTCAAGGGCGTGCCGAACTGGTAGCGGGTGTGCAAGGCGGTATTGGGTCCAAAGGTTTTAGGCGGCGGCTGGGTGCGGCAGCCGACCAGCAAAGCCGCGCCTGCGGCCAGGGCCAGTGTCAACTCCAGCCCACCCGATCGTGGACGCAGGCATAATTTCCTCTGCTGGTTTTTAATAGTCACAGGCCGAGCCTCACCAAGGTACCACAGCCGACGCGAAGACACACTACCCATCGCTGTTATTATATACCAATAATCCCGGCAACGGGAGGACTGTAAAAGCGGGAAGAAATTGGGGGCGTGGCAAACTTGGCCGAACCGCGGGGCGCTGGTATGATACCTACACAATTACCAGATGAAGTCTACGACAAAAGTTGATTTTGCCGGTGATTGCAGTGCTGTTAGCCGCCGTAGCTCAGTGGTAGAGCGACGCTTTCGTAAAGCGTAGGTCCTGGGTTCAAGTCCCAGCGGTGGCTCTTGA
>JAJYZF010000138.1 GCA_021800165.1 Planctomycetota bacterium
CGCGGCGTCCAGCCGCACGATATACTTCTTCATGCCGATCCTCCTTGATCGCGGGCAACATCGCCCAATGGTTAGATCGGCTAATTCGGAAGATCACCCACAGCTTTTGACGGAACGAGCCACTAGGGACGTCCATCTGTTAAATGCGAGGGTATGATAGGCTTGGGTTCCGTTGATCACGGCGTGGTTGCGTTTCGTGGCCGCCCGGGAAGCCGCGCCCGGAGTCGACGTCCAAAGAGTTTTTCGAATTTGCTCATGGCGCTGTCGCCCGCCAGCGGCCTGCCGGTTTGCGTGACCCGGCGCAGGCTGGTGAGGTCCCTGGGATCGTCGGGTTGCCGGAGGGGGGCCTGCCCGGCCCCGGGGACGGCGTGAATCCGGTGGCACTGATTAAATCATTGGGGAAGCTCTGTGGCATCGGCTGGCCAGCATGGACTGCATCAACCGCGGCGCTGGACCAGGGGTACTCCCATGCCACAGGCGCGATGGACTCGCGAACCGGGTTTCGCTCCACATAACGCATGGCCCGCCGGAAATGGTGCGGGCCCAAAGAGTAGGAGAAAAACCGGTTCCGCCAGAGATGGTCCCGGCACTCCGGGACCATGCAAACGGTTCATATATTGGGCATAGCGAAAATGCGCTCGTCCGATGGAGTCAGTACGATCGGAACGCCATTCATCAAAGGTATGCTGCCCCTTGCCGCCGGTTTTGCGGGGGCGCGCAATAGGCACAAAATAGGAACTCGGCCGCCGAACCTCCGCCATGTCGTTGGTGATGCCCGTCTCATCGAATTTGAAATGCCGCGAGGGCTCCTCAAAGGGTGAGTTGATGACGGGGTTTTCTATGACCACCTGGCCCACGGCTGGCCTCCAGAAAGCACCACGACCGCAGCCCGGCGGCCGGCGGAATCTGTTCGTGGCGATTATGTTACCCCGCCAACCTCCACCTCGCCACCCCAAACCCCATCGCGCCGGGAGCTTAATCCCGCCTGCGTCGGTCTGGTAGAAAATCGCCGTCGTCATGCTCCCGACCCCCGACTCCCGTCTTGCGGGCCACAGCCCGCGCCATTATCCCCCCTCATACCCCGCCTACAGCTTTAACAGGCGTATCCGCCGTCGCTTGCTTGCACCCAAAGAGCGTCCCGGTGTCTGGCAAGGAAATAGGCCCGTTGCCACGGCGACAGCTCTGCCGTGGCCTTTCCCAAACTCTTGCTCTGGCCAACGCTGCACCGGTTCGGCGCCGTGGTTGTTATTTTTTTCCCACACCTTTAAGATAGCTCTAAATTTGCCGCCACCCCCATAAGAGGTGGGCACAAATAGTTAGTCTGCGGATTTTCAGGAAATGAAACCCATGAAAGCAATCATAAATCGCGGGGCGTTACTCGAAATCCTGGGCCAGGCAGCCAACGTGGTACCCGCACGTTCGCCCAAACCTATTCTCGGCTGCGTGAAAATTTCCACGGTTAATGAGCCGGGTGGCAATGCCTTGCGGGTCATGGCAACAGACAATGAGTTGACGCTGGAAAGCACGCTGGGACAAGTGGAAGTAAAAGAACCGGGATCGGCGCTTTTGCCGGCCATGAAATTCCTGGAAATCATCACCAATGCTCCGGATGAGAGTCTGGTGCTGGAAACCACCGGCGATCAAACCACGATCACAGGTTCAGACAGTGTTTTCAAATTACTGGGCTATAATGCCGAAGAGTTTCCACCCATTACCGGATTTGAAGGCCAGCCCGATTTTTCGCTCTCGGCCGGTACCTTAAAAGCCATGCTGGACCGAACCCGTTTTGCCGCCGCTAAAGAAATGAGTCGCTATGCCATTAACGGTGTGCTCTTCGAGCGCAAAGGCAAGAAGCTCATGCTGGTGGCAACCGACGGCCACCGCTTGGCTCAAACGCAAGATCAGGTGGCCGCAACCGATGCTAAAGAGGTGTCTTCAGTGGTTCCGCTGAAGGCCATTTCACTTCTGGAACGGCTGCTGGATCATCCGGAACGGTCCGTGCACCTGCAATTTCGCGAAAACAAACTTTACGTACATGTGGTGGAGCAAACGGCTGAAGGCAAGCCAAGTGCTGCTGCCGGCACGGTTTTAAGTACTGTTTTGGTCGAAGGCCTGTTTCCGCCCTATCAAGATGTTATTCCCAAGGATTGCGATCGCAAGGCCACGCTGAATCGGGAAGAATTTTTCAGTGCTGTGAAACGTTCCGCTTTGCTGACCAATGAAGAATCCAAGGGGGTAAAACTTTCCTTTACCGCCAAGCAACTGGTGGTGACAAGTCGCGCTCCTGAAACCGGCGATGCCCGGGTAAACATGAACGTTTCTTATACCGGTGAGCCCATCGACATCGGATTTAATCCGCATTATCTGGCGGATGCCTTGAAGGTGGCCACTGTGGATGAAGTTTTACTGGAAATGAAATCACCCGGTAAGCCTGGCATTCTGCGGCTGGGTCCGGACTTTCTTTATGTCATTATGCCGGTAAGTTTGCCGGCATAGCGCTAACTCATTCGGCTAAATGCGCAGGAAGTGAGCTGCGACATGCGGCGGGCAAAGATAACCATCAATGCCAAAAACGGCCAGCGACAAACGCTTCAGCCAGAATCGTTGGCAACGGCGCTTGAGGATGCAAAAATTCGCGCTGGAGCTTTTTCATTGCAGCGCGAAATAGCACTGCGACGATCTCCTGCCCAAAATCCACCCGCCGCACTCGGGCCAGTCCTGCAGGACTGGTTTAAGAAGCATATTGAAAAACCAGGAAAACTGCTGGGCAGCGTTACCGAGCTTTGGATTGCCATGGTGCCAGAGCAGCTTTGTAGGCACACGCGGCTGGTGTCATTAACGCGTGGCGTTTTGCATGTTCTGGCCTCGGATGCCGTTGTCGCAGCGGAACTAAATATCCACTTGCGTCAAAGCCTCGTAAAGAGACTCCAAAATAGTTCAAAAGGTGCGGTTTATCGCGTAAAAATAACCATCAGCAGCCAACTATGACCGGCGTACGGAGGCCAAGTTATTTACAGGTTATCCACAATCGAATCAGCGATTATCATCGTGAAAATGGTGAGGATGGCCGTTTAACGTGCTTATTATTAAGGGTTTAGAATAGTAACGGTAGTGATGGTGGCTGTCGGTATGTGAAAATGATTAAATTAGAGTTTTGTAAGTTGTTTTATAATTAATGGTTACGTTGATTTTAGAAATGTGGATGGTTGTGGATAATCTGTTGTGGGTGGAACATCACGCGCTGTTGATTGTTCAAGTTGATAACAGATTCGGTTAAGGATATTTAAGAAAAATCGGTAAATCCTTGGCTTTTGACAAAAGATAAGGCCAATGACGGATAGGTTATCCACAAGGTATTAACATTGTTGTTGACAGGGGTGGTTAAAAAAGTTGCAGTTGACTGGGCTTGCAAGCGAGAAAAGAGCAGGAGCAAGGAGATTACAATGGCACCTGATACAGGTCCAGCCGGTAATGGCATGAATCTTCCCAAGTGGCACAACGTGCCGTCCTCTGCGTATAATCTGCCTTTATGATAGTGTTAATCGATAATTATGACTCGTTTACCTACAATCTGGTGCAGCGCATCGGCGAATTGGATGCCAATTACCGCATTGAAGTATTTCGTAATGATAAAGTCACGGTGGAAAGCATTGCCGCGCTTCAGCCGGACCATATCATCATTTCACCCGGCCCTTGTACGCCGCGGGAAGCGGGTATCAGCAACAACGTGCTGAAAACGTTTGCGCCCAGCGTACCCATTTTGGGTGTTTGTCTGGGGCATCAATGTATCGGCCATACTTACGGAGCCGTGGTGGAACGCAACTGGCGATTGATGCATGGCAAAACCTCGCCGATCCACCATGATGGAGAGGGAGTTTTTGCGGGTATGAACAATCCCTTTGCGGCCACACGTTATCACAGCCTGGTTATTCGGCCTGGTACCTTGCCGGAGGATTTTGTGGTCTGCGCCTGGACGCAAGAAAAAGAAATCATGGGCGTGCGGCACCGGCGCTGGCCATTGCATGGGGTGCAGTTTCATCCGGAGAGTTTTTTAACCGAAGACGGGAATCGCCTGTTGGCAAACTTTCTGGCGATCAAGAGTCCTTTGGTTAGCGCACAGGCTGCCCGTCGATGACGGGTGCGATTGGTAATACAACCTCAAGATAAGATGCGCCCCCGGCGTGGATCGGCAACAGGAGATCGCTGATGGCGGAGAACTTTCCGGGCCTGCATTATTTTGCCGATTCCTGGATTCCAACGCAGCCCGAAACCATTCATGCCCAGGTTATTGTGTATGGTGGAACAGCCGCCGGCGTTTTTGCGGCCGTTGCCGCCCGGCGGTTGGGTCTTAGCACGTGCCTGCTTCACCCCGGTAAATACGTCGGCGGTATGACCACCGGCGGTCTGGGCTGGACCGATTATGGCAATAAAAGCATCATCAGCGGCATGGCCCGCGGGTTCTACCGCGATCTGGGGCGGGCGTATAAATGTGAGGAGATGTGGTCTTTTGAGCCATCGGTGGCCACGGCCATCATCCAACGGATGCTGGAGGAAGCCAAAGTGCCGGTGCGGACGGGTGCGTATATCGAATCGGTAACGATGGACGGACGGCGGATCGCGATGATCACCATGTTGGGCGGACTGCAGGCGCATGGCGACGTGTTTATTGACGCTACGTACGAAGGTGATCTGCTGGCGCTGGCCAAAGTGAGCCATACCGTTGGGCGCGAAGACAACGCCACCTACGGCGAAACCCTTAACGGCATTCAGGTGCGGGCCTTGCACCAGTTCAGCCATCCGGTCGACCCGTACGTACGGCCGGGCGATGTCGGCAGCGGTCTGCTGCCGGGCATTGTGGATGAAGATTTATCCCGGCGGCAGGGCCAGGGTGACGACCGCGTGCAGGCCTACTGCTTTCGGGTTTGCATGACCGATGATCCGGCGCTGCGTGTGCGCTGGAGCAAGCCCGGGGATTTTAATCCGGCTGATTACGTGTTGGCCACGCGCTGGTTTCAAGGCCCGAAAGACGCCTACAACGATCAGCTTGCGGGATCTGGTGGGGAGGCGGTGCCGGCCAAATTTGATATTCTCGCGCCGCCAACGGCCGCGGGTTTTCATAAAACGGATACCAACAACCACGGCCCGGTCTCCAGCGATTTCATCGGAGCCGGCCACGACTGGCCGCGTGGGAATTACGTAGAGCGCGAGCGTATTTTTCAGAAGCACGTGAGCTATCAGGCCGGTTTTTATTGGCACATGGCGCATTGTCCGGAAATTCCACAGCGTTACCGTGACGCTTATGGGCGTTGGGGTTTGGCGCGGGACGAATTCACCACCACCGGCCACTGGCCGCACCAGCTTTACGTCCGGGAGGCCCGGCGATTGGTCGGTGATTACGTATTGACCGAACATGATTGCCGCCTGACGCGACGCTGCCCCGACCCGGTGGCTATGGGGAGTTACGCCATGGATTCGCACAACTGTTGCCGCTTGAGCAAAATGGATGGGGGTCAAGCCCGCGTCCTCAATGAAGGGGATGTGCAGGTGCCTTGCGCCGGACCGTATGGCATTTCGTACCGGTGTCTGGTGCCGGGCAAGGGTGAATGTGAAAATCTGCTGGTGCCGGTGTGTGTGTCCGCGTCACATGTCGCCTATGGGTCGGTGCGCATGGAGCCGGTGTTTATGGCGTTGGGTGAGGTGGCGGCGAATGCCGCCCACTGCGCTCTTAGTGCGCGGTGTGCGGTGCAGGCGGTGGATTATTCCCGGCTGCGATCCTTATTGGTCACTGCCGGCATGGTGTTGGCATAATCGCAGGTTGTGCCCACGCAAGGCGGGAAAAAAAGGACGCCCCGGGGTGGAATCAACCCCGGGGCGTGGAGCGTGAAAAAGGCGGGCTTGGTAAAACGGTAAGCGCGTCAGGCCGGGCGCGGCCTCCGGCGGCCTACCAGTAATAAACTTGAACCAACGGCCAACAAGGCCAGAGTGGAAGCCTCGGGAACGCTGCTGGAGGTGAGCAGACTTGCCGATACCACGTCGGAGCCGGTGCCAAAGCCGACCACCACATTGTTAATGCTATCCGCAGCGGCAAGGTTCTGAAGGTGGAAGGTAAAAACAGGGCTGTTGCCAAGAAAGACACTATGGGCCGGGTTTCCGGCGATGCTGGAATTGGCATCGACATAAGGCGACGGCCCGATGACCAGATATTTGGGTCCGCTGCTGCTTAACAGAAAGGTGCTGGTATCGCCAGGCCCGCTTGGCGAAGGGGAAATCGTCCAGGCGTTTGCGCCCAGCGCGGATAGACCGGCCAGTGGCGTGGTGGTGGCGGCCCCACCGGAAGCCACCGTTACGCTTTGGCCGTCAGAGAGGGCCAGACCGCTTGGCGCGCTGGGTGCGGAGCCGCCGCTGGTCTGCACATCAAAAGAGACGCTCCGCAATAACTCGTTGGCGGCGTGCATCACGCTGGCGTTGGTGATAGTAACCTGAACGGTGTTGCTGGCGGCGCTAACATCAAAGGCGATGGTGGCGTCGGCCAAGTTGGTTCCGTCACCGACATTGGCGTTGACCACGTCAAAGGTCTGGATGATATCTGCGTTTACCGCCGGCGTCGCAACCCCCGCCAGAGCAACGAAAGACGCACCGATGAGCATACTACGCAAGGACAACATATAAACTCTCCCTACTAAGGGCGGCACAGACACATGGATCTACATGGAACTCGCCGCCGCCATGAGCGAATATCCACACCGCAACCCGGTACACACCGGCCTTGCGAAAACGTTTTTTTACTTCGCGTGAGAAGAAAGTGTTGGGGTTGATTACCCCGGTAAAGTGATTCTCTTCTCTCGTCTCTATTCAACAACTCCTCCAGCTCTTTCTTGGCTGGAGATTGCTATTGGCCAACGCCATCTCGCGCCGGCCTTTTTTCTATCAGCCAAAAGCGCCGTGGAAGTTAAATTTTTTGTGGTGATTTTTGTGCCGGCAGGGCCGGCGGCACCGCAGGGTCGCTATTATGGGCCAGCAGGTGTCATACGCCGGAGTGTTTACGCCCAGTGGCGGCAACGAGCGTTGATGGGCGTTTCGTATCAGCAAAAAAAAACGCCGCGGAAGTGTGGACTTCCGCGGCGCTGGGTTTAGCTATTTATTTATCCGCTGCGGCCTGGACCGCGGTGGCGGAATGTGCCCGTGGGCGGGGTTTAAGGCCTT
>JAJYZF010000139.1 GCA_021800165.1 Planctomycetota bacterium
CCACCTGCATTTGCCTGATAAAACGTTCCTTGTCTGTTGCCGATAGCCCTTCCATGGCCGAACTCCTTAAAAAACACCAGCTTCCTTGCCAGTACACCTCGTATTATCCTGCATTTATGCCTTTTTTTCACATCCCGACAAAAACGGGCACACCCAATTCCATTGCCAAAGGATACTTGCGTGTGGCGGCTGAAATATGGATGATAATTGCTGATGGTAACACTGGCCGAAAGAATTTCGGAATCCGATCTTCGCCGATATCGGCGATTGCCCGGCTCCCTTTGCACATTGGCGGCTCAGCATACCACCGCCGTAAAATATCTTCACCGCGACCATTGTACGAGATTTTATCCCCAGGGTAGCACAGGCATTCCTGCCTGTAAGATGAACTATCCTGGCGTTGCGGCGCAGCCTCGCCCGTCGGCCTCGGCAAAATTTCGCGAGGTCGATCCGACCCGTGGCTTCGGCTTGTCGCCGAACGTGCTCGATATCAACGGTTCCAACACGTATCAGTTTGTGATGAGCAATCCGGTGGGTAGGACCGATTCGACGGGCCCGACGGATGGGGGGCAAGTCCTGAATTGGCCCACCGATACCTACCACGAGGCGACCCCCGCAGGAGATTTTATTGACGCTATTGGCACGACCCCTGCCGAGAAATTTTGGCTTGCTGCCTACCATTATAATACCGGGGGCTGGGGTCAGGCCGGCGCCGGCAACGACCCGATCCAGAGGGCGAAGAGTGCGAGTCTACCCGGATATAATTACGCCAATAAGCTATTAACAAAATTGGACATGATCCCGTTGAGCTAGGCTGCTCGTCTCGCCGAAAGGAGTTGTTTTCATCGAGGCAAAATGGCAAGCTATTCCCGTGAGATGGGCCATTCTTGCTGCCACGGTGGTCTTGGCCGCCGTTTGGCTTTACAGCTACGTGCGTTTCGTGGGCATCCAGCAGGGCTACACCCGGTACACTCTTGTAGGCTCAGGTTCCCCGCCCTACGGTGTCCGGGAGGAGGATGGAACGCGGTGGCTGGAGCTAAGCGGTGGCGGCATAAAATACGAGGACAGGTACGATGCCGGGCAGAATGGTGATTTTCCGGCGGCCGTGTACTACGGGCGGTCGCCGCCGCCGCGCAGTGTCGCGCAACCCGTTTTCTGGGGCCTGCGGGGTCCGCCCGAGCCGTTTCCACGCGTACCGCAGCCTATGATGCCCGACACGACACTCGATCGCTGGGCGTCGTGGAGCTTCAGGCTATGGGGCCTTTCCTTAGGGGATTACCGGGCCACCTTTTACCCGTCGCGCCACCCCGTCCACCGTACGAGATTCATCGTCGTTCCGTTCTGGATGTTATTTCTGCCCTTCGCCTTTGCCACTTATTGGGCCTTCACAAAATTACGGACGGGCCGGTGGTTTCACCCGTGGGAGGAGGCTCGGCAATTCGCGAGTTGGGTTGGAAGTGTGGGCCGTGGCATCGTGCGGCACCGGTGGGCGTTGGGGATTGGCGCGGGTGCCGGATGCGGCATCTTGGCGATACTCTTTGTAATTTTCCACTGGCCCATGTTCTTCGGGCCGCCGGTGGGGGCAAGCCTGCAGGCGGCCTTGGCCGAGGCCGCCGGAAAGCCCGGCCATCGGGTGATATTCGACCCGGTGCCGTCGCGGCAGACATGGGTGCCCACGAGGGCCTCGGCGGATCAGGGCATGGGGATGAGGCTGGCGGTGGCTGGCTGGAGTTCGAGGGTGCCCATCGGCACACGGGCGATTCGCTGGTCCTGCATTTTTGACGCCCAGCACCCGCACCACCCAAAGGTGTACTACCGAATCAATGGGCGGTGGCATGCCGCCACGCCGGAATCGCCAGTAGCGGGACGGCGCTCGGTGGCCACACGCCGTGCGGCGGCAACGGGTGTGCTGCTAACGGTGTATGGTGGGCCGACCGGCCAAAAGTTTCGCCTACCAGCGCAGGCCACGGGGGTGCGGTTGGTTCCCGCAAGCGGGAGCGTGCTAACCCAATGGGGTCTGGTCGTCAGCGGCCGGACGGACCGGCTAACCTGGAACCTTTTCTCGCCATCAGGGGTGCCGACCCTGCGAGGATTGAGCAAGGCCACGATGAGCGCGTTGCGCCGGGGCATCAACGGCTACGTGAGGTTTGCATGGCGAAGGGACAGCCCGATTATGTCGCGCATGCGCCGCTTCTGGTCGATGCCCAACTTGGACTTGGCCCGGGCGATTTTCGCGGCTGATGGCCGGGCGTTGGCGCAGATAGGGAATCTGGACAAGGCTTTGGACATCGCGTTGTTGTCCTCACAGCGTCCGGCGCGGGTGTACTGGTGCCACGCCGCACGAGGTGGGGTGTTTTGTATTTTTCGTATGAATCCTGGTCGGTGCCGGTGGGTGGTCTGGTGGTTCGATCCGAAGGGGAGGCTCGTTGCTCACGGAAGCGTGCGGCTTTCGGGGACGACTCACCGCACTAAGGGCCAAATCCGCCGTCGGTTGGCGAGGCTCGCGGTGCCGTTTTTCCGCCAGATGCCGCCCTTCTTCAGCTTCTATGGTAGATTCGGGGCGAGCCGCAAAGAACCTTGGCGCGTTCCGCCCGCGGTGCCGAGTGCCAAACCTTCGCCGAAGGCCAAGCCCGCCGTTGAGCGCCATCTGAAGGGATGAAAATGAATACCGAAACCGCCCACGCCCAGCGCTTCAATACCGATCCGATTCTGGGCACCTCCGCCGAAGGGGCCTTGTTTACCGCGGTAGAGAATTCCGATGGCGGCCTTACCATTACCCCCGTCGGCAACACGGATGCCAATTTAGCCGCCCGCATCTATTACACGGCCACTTATTACGATTCCGCCGATCGGCCCATCGCCACCGTCAACGCCGGCACCAACCCAGGGATTGTTTCCCCGGGCGCGCAGAACCCGCGAAAAATTTCTACGCCAGCCGCGCATTCCGCCTTCCTCGAACCCTACCATTGAGGCGTGGATGCCGAAATCCTCGATGGGGCAGGAGCCACGCATCGGGACTGGCCGCCCTCGTCTCGTTGGCGTCTGCAAATCATCCCCGCCGCAAGGCAGGGTGGGAACCAACCGGAGACGAACAACCAGACCGGACCGCAGGCATCTTGTCTGCATCAGGATGCCACACCAGCGCACGGGATTGGCACAACCACCCAGCACGGTCCCGGATGCCCCGACCGACAAACAAAGCCAAAATTTCCAGCCGCCCACCCCGCCCGCGCCAAACCGTCTTCCTTGGGCTCCACCGTTAAGGCATGGATGCCGAAATCTCCCGAGCCTTCGGGACAGGCCTCTGAGGCAGGAGCCGCGCGTCGGGACTGATCGCTTTTGGCAACCACCCGCGGCTGGGCCCGTGGTTGAAGCCGGCTTAAGCAATCGCGATAATGGGCTTCCTATGGTAACGCTTGCTGAACGAATTTCGGAACCAGAGCTTCGCCGATCCCGGCGATTACCTGGCTCCCCTTGCACATTGGCGGTTCAGGATGCCATCGCCGTAAACTCTCTTCACCGCGACAATTTTACGAGGTTCTGCCCCCAAGGTAGCACAGCCATTCCTGCCTGTGAGATGAAATATCCAGGCGATGCGGCGCACTCCCGATCCTTCGGGGCGGGATTTCGTGGGGTCGATGCATCCAGCGGCGTCGGCTTGTCGCCGAACGCGCTCAACATCAACGGTGCCAACAGGTATCAGTTCGTGATGAACAATCCCACAAGCGCAACGGACCCCAGCGGGGCAACGATTTGGTTCCCTGGGATGCCATTTTCCCTGCCCCAGACAAGGCCATGGCCGCTGGAGGCGTGGCAAGGCCCACCCCACAGCCTGCCCTGCAAGGGCGGGGTTTGCCGGTACTACGTCAACACCCATTATTCTCAGGACCTTGGCGTGATTGATACGACGGGCAACCACCCCAGCGCAAACACGTGGGCGCTTTACGCGGAAAACGCTATGACAGTCGTGGCAGGGTATAGCGAACTGGCCGCCGATTTAGATCTGGTGCAGAGCAACACGATCCTGACGTTGGCCCAATACGCCTACGATGCGAATGTCTCCTTTATCAAGACTCGTGTGTACACCTACGCCTGCGGTACCAATTATCTTGAATCGGAATGGCAGTCAGCCACCACGAAGGACGCACATTTTATCTTCACGGAACACTTCGTCCCGGGCGAGGCCAACCAAAATATAGTATTTCCCGGATCGGATAGCGCGATCGAGGGAGCACTGTCGGCTTGGGACCAGGCGGCGATTGAGGCCTTGTTTCATTCGCTCGGCGGAGATTAGCGAGATCAAGCCGGAGATTTTTGTCACGCATGAAAACGGACGCGGGAACCACATCACCGACAACTGGCGCGCGCCGTTTTCGCGCGGCGGCGGTCACGATTTTGGTTCTCGCCGAGGGCATTTTCGCGACGGCCGCGTTTGGGTGGCTCCGGCAGCTCTCACGCGGCGGGCTGGAACGGGCCGTCAACCTGGCCGTCCAGGCCGGAGATGTGGGGACGCCCTACAGCCGCCTCATTCGTGTGTCCCGGAGGCAAGCGTTGGCCGGCTTCCGCCAGTTTCGCTTCACCCGCAGGTTAAGCCTCGCCGGTCGTGGACTGGCGCTTCCGCAGGGAATTGCCGCCATCGGGATCGGACGCGATTCCGAGCGGATTCCGAGTGGGGCGTCGCTGCGATTCACCATGGTGGGGCGAAAGCGGTCGGCAGTGGTCGTGTTTCCACTTGGACAGGGTCCCGCAACCGCCGGGCCTTCCCCCGCATACGGGCGGGCCTCCGCCGGACCGTTGGAAATATTTTGGGTGCCGAAACTACAGGGGGCAAAGGCAGAGGATGGGAAGCTGCAACTCCAGTATTCCGCACGGATTCGCCCGTTTTCGCTTTACGCGCCAGCATGGGCGACACAAATCAAAATTCAGCGGATACGAAAGAGTGGATCCCGCCTACCGCTGGCCATTTGTCTTGTGAATTCCGCGCACGCATCCAGCGGGGTGCATCTGGCCGGGCCAGTGTACCTCTTCGTTGGCCATCCGCAGCTTTTGCCGAGAACGGCAGCCGGTACATGGGTCCGCCGCCGGCTTGCGGAGGCGCTGGCGTTGGCTGGGGCACCGCCGTGGACGCTTGCGCCGCTGGTGGACAGAGCCTACGCGACTTGTGGGCAAATGGCCGACGAGCGATGGCTTGACTTGGCCCTAGGGATTGGGAGTCTGCCGCGGAGCCACCGCGCCGCGCGGATGCTCGCGGGTATTGCTTATTTCAGGCAGTGCGGCCAGCCCTTCGGACGGATATTTTTGTTTCAGCGTCGCGGCTTGAAGCTGTATCTCTGCGTGTCGGAGGGCGGAGGGCAGGTGACGCCCCAATCCTTTTTCCTTTTTGATCTTCATGGCTTGTTGGTGGAGTGGGGTCAAATCTCAATCACTCGTCCCGCGTGGCGATTTCAGGGGATTGGGCTCGCCGCAGGGTTGTGTGGATTTCTACAGCGCAGCCGGGGCGATGTTCGGACGTTGGGGGCGGTCCCGAGCCGTCGCAGGTAGAGACGAGGGCCGCCTCGCAGAATCTGGAGCGCAGAAATGGATGGAACGTTCTTGAAAAGACGACCGACGAGACTCTTGTGGGTGTCGCTGTTGGGGGGTGCGGCGAGCATGGCTATGTTCCCGGCCGCCGTGTGGGCGTTGGAGGCTCATTCGGGCTATGCGGGATTTTCCGTTCCTCTTTGGGTCTTAGGCGGCGGCTTCGGTGTTTTGGCGTGGGGCGTATTCTGGCTGGCGGGGCTGGCCATGCTGCCGCTGACGGTGGTGGCGATATTTGAGACCCATGCGGAAGGGCGCGGGCGGGCCTCCACCGCGCGTCGGATCGGAGCAGCGTTGGCTTGGGTTGAGCTGTGCTGGGGGATTGCGACCTGGGCCGCCTTCATTGCCATTTTTCTGCCGGCCATCGCGGCCGGGCTGGGGCTTGGGCATCTGTAGCGATCGTAACGGCCCGGTTGAGCCCCGCGAACGCTGAGGTGTTCCCAGCCCTGATCTATCGCGGAAAGTCGCGCTCTGGTAAGGGTCGCTGCAACCGGGAATCTGCTCCAGCGGCGATTGGCCCATGGTCCATCGCCAGAGACACCTGGGTACCGGCTTGGTGGCGGGTGGAAGGCGAGGTTCTTGGAGCAGACGCACAAGAAATGCCCCCGCGCACGGCTCGAATGCAGCACGTGCGCAGTAAAACCGGAACAATTTAACTCATTCCTAATGTCTCCTTACTGCGATGCTATTAAAAATGTTCTATCGTGATGGGCGGATATGGTTCGGCGGTGATCGCCTGATTTAGTCGGTGGTGCTGTGGCTACCGATCGGGTGAAACTAAAGACCTTGCATTGAAGGAGTAAAGAAAATGGGACAGGTGACAGACACGCGTTTGGCCCGCGAAATTTCCGACTCGCTTAACGAAGCGAAGTTCAGCGGATTTCATCTGCGGGCGATCATCACGGCGGGTATGGGGTTTTTCGCTTCGGCCTACGACCTTACGGTGATCGGTACGGCCACGGTGTTGATCTCCGGCCTCTGGCATGTAAACGCCTTTCAACTGGGGCTGGTGAATTCAATATCGCTGTTTGCAACATTCCTGGGAGCGTTTTTCTTTGGTCGTCTGGCGGATGCGGTGGGGCGCAAACGCATTTACGGGGTAGAGGCGGGGCTGATGGCGCTGGGTGCCGTGATGAGCGCGTTTAGTCCGAACGTTATCTGGCTGATCGCGGCCCGGACGATCATGGGCTTTGGTATCGGCGGCGATTATCCGCTTTCCGCCGTTATCATGAGCGAATATGCCAATACCAAAGATCGGGGCAAAATGGTGGGGATGGTATTTTCCTGTCAGGCCTTGGGCTTTTTAGTCGGGCCGGTGATCGCAATTCTGCTTTTGGGCGCGGGTGTGAGCCATGATCTGGCATGGCGCATTTTGCTGGGGCTTGGGGCGGTTCCGGCGGCGGCGGTTATTTTGCTGCGGCGTACCCTGCCGGAATCGCCGCGTTGGAATGCCAAGGTAAAAGGCGATGCGGAAACGGCGGCGGCGGAGCTGGCCCGCTACAGCAATGGGGTGGCCGTGCCGCGGGCTTCCGACCGCCGGGTTGATGAAAGGCTTTTTTTCAAATACTTTGTCACACTCAT
>JAJYZF010000140.1 GCA_021800165.1 Planctomycetota bacterium
CCGGCTTCCCCATGCGACTCAAGGTGCGCGCGGGGATCACCGGCTGGGCGCAGATCAACGGCTACCGGGGCGACACCAGCTTTCGCAAAAGACTGCAATATGATCTGTACTACGTCCACAACTGGTCACCGCTGCTGGATATTAAAATTATGTTTATGACGCTCTTCCGCGGCTTCCGTCATCCCAACGCCTACTGAGTCGGCCGGAAAGGGTCGCCGAAACCGCAAGCCGCCGGATAGACATCAAGCCGCTGGCAAACCGGCATGCGGTTCGCTCGGCTCGGGAGCACCTCAAATGGCTGTAAAGCCTGAGTTGGTTTTGGCCTCGGTGCCGAGGTTTCGTTCATTCGTGTTCGTTCTTTTTTTAAAATCACGGGGCTTCCGGTTCAACTGAACAAAAATCCGCACCCCATCTGAAAATTCCTGCACGCAAATGATAATCCGGTATTTGATCGCCTTGGCGGGGCAATTTTTCCCGGCGGCCCAATATGGATGTGTCGTGGCAGGGAGTTACCAAAAAACGCAATGGCGGTATTGTAATATTCCCCGCTTACAGCGCGCCGGTGGACGCGGGTTGGGTATTATTTTCACCGCAGGGGATGCAGCGGGCGGCACCCGCAGATCAGATGACGGTTGAGCAGGTGAACATTAATGTTTTTTTTACCGCAGAGGTAACAAAGGCTCGCAGAGGTTTTGTGGGTCGGGCGCCTCGCCCGATTCTGGAATCTCTTCGCGATCTCCGCGCTCTCCGCGCGAGATGTGGACTCATGCCTCCGGCATGATGTCATTTGCTTTTTTCTCACACGAAGGATCGAAGACGCGAAGATTCCGGCACTGGGCCCACCCGCTTTATCGTACCGTCCTTTTGGGCCTTGCAGCCTTGATTTGATATTGTTTTCACCGCAGGGGACTCAGAGGTTCGCAGAGGTTGAGGTTACTGGGACCGTGCACCGGCCGCCGCGGCCATAACGCGACCTCAAAATGGAATCGTCGCCAGAATCATAACGCGCCGGGGCGGGAAAGCTGCCGTGATGCGTGGTTGCGGCACATTCAGCCGCCTGATTGCCTCCGCCCACAAAGCGCCGCAACAACCCCCGCAGGGCAGCCGTAATGGGCAACCGATCTGTCGGAACACGATCATTGCACTGCGGCGCCGCTACGCCTCCCCTTGGCGCTCCGGCGCAGGCGGGGCCATAGGATTCCGCTCCGCCTCGGCACCCGCACCAACCCCGTGCCGCCGGAGCCACCACCGTGCTGCCGCTGCAGGAAACATCCCTACGAAGGCCACATCACCCCCAAGGCCCATGCTGTACTGCAGGCCGAACCACGCCGCACCGAAAACCACGGCGAACGCGACGGCCCCAGCCCATCGGCGATTGCGCGCCGGTCTGTTGCCGGCATCCTCATTGTGGTGGTGCCGCTTGAGGGGGAAAAGCAGGTCGTGGGCCATGGACAGGGTAAACCCCAGAACGATGCCAGCCAGGTAGCATCCGGTGAGCGGAACCGTTGCCCACGAGGGAGGCAGAACCCCGGAGCGCGAGTTGATCGCCATTTCCACAAAACCACCTTGTATCCAGTCGCCCCACGCGGCCAAAGCGGCCCCGGGAAGCATCGTGATCAAGATCGCTGCCGAGAGCCCGGCTACCATATGGTTCTTTCCCATCTTGCGTCACCCGTTTACACAGTTCTCCATGCACCTCTTTTAGGCAGCAATGTCGGAATCGATGAGGGCGCTCTGCTGCTTCATTAACGC
This sequence comes from Planctomycetota bacterium, assembly GCA_021800165.1. Classification (GTDB taxonomy): domain Bacteria; phylum Planctomycetota; class Phycisphaerae; order WQYP01; family WQYP01; genus JABEVA01. Next base: position 1,753 of record JAJYZF010000140.1, read on the forward strand.
ACTCAGCTCGATCAATTTTCCGAAGCCCCCCGCCAGCCCGAGGAGCACGAAGACGGCTCCGCCCATCCCGCCACCCCAAAGGCCGACCGATGCCGCCACCGCTACAGAGCTCCCGACAATTCTCCAAGCCCGCGCGTCCCACGGTATTCCCGAGCCCTGCGACTCTCTCGCAATTGCTTTCATGGCGTCCAACCTCTCCTTGCCGGCGTTCGCTGGCATTTCCAACACGGCTCGCACGCAACCAATCCCTCGGGGTCCGCCGCCCCTTGGGGCCTCGACGCCGAATACCCGTAAAGATTGATTCCGCCTTGATACCCGATCGGGTCGCGGGTAAGCCAGCGGCCGAGGATTGGGGCGCCGCGATGGTTGCGGATTACCGGTGCTCGGTTTTCGGCATTGCGGTGGTGGACGCAACTGTCCGTACAAACGTCGTTATCGCCAGCGCAAGGATCGGTGCGGGCGAAGGGGCTCATCACCTCATCTTCAGTGGTTAATATTTCGGCACTCACGACCATAACACGGCCTCAAAATGGAATCGTTGGCAGAACCATAACGCGCCGGGGCGGGAAAGCTGCTGCCGCGCTGATCCATCGATCTGCTCCTGAAAATCCAACCGACGGGCCAGAATTTGCTCGGCGCAAAAATCCCCGCCAGATGCGCTCCGTCGGACGTTTACGACGTTTACGGCAATCCACCGCCCGAGATGGCCCGCCCACAGCGTTGACCGTACGGCCTGTGACTCGGCATCACGGTCTCATACGCGAAGGGGCCGGCGACCGCCCCGGTTGCAAGCAGTGCGACGCCCTCGCGCAGGCTGCGGCGAGCCTGCGGACGCCATGGTGCCTGTACCAGTCCGCAGCGGTGCCTCCAACCCAGGAAAGGTACGCATACAGGGCGCGCGGGCTGCGATCGAGGCTGGGATATCGCGACAGGAGCCCAACCAGCCGGTGGTGGCCGGATTGCAACTGCGCAACGACCGCCAGTTCGCGTCCCGAGGTGAGAACATTTGCCAATTGCGTGGGCTGCAGCTTTTCTACAATGCGGATCCCCGCCAATTTCCCCGGTACCGCGCTGCACTTTGGAAAATCTGGCCGCCGGCCCGCGGCCAACGGTGCGACGCCAAGCGTCCCCGCTACGAGTGCGACTGGCCGGCCCTCCGAAACACCGACGGCACCAAAACTCAGGAGGAAGCCGGGCCGACCGCATGGAATCGCTCGGTCGTGGCCGACTGCTATCCAATTGCCGTGGGATGCGGCCAGATTCCTCACGGTCGGGCCCGCCAGAAAAATGCAGGGATACCGGTGATTCCTCTGTGGGGGCAGGAAGTTGTTGTGGGCCAAGGCAAAATCAATCCCCGTCACACGGGCCGCCAGCCCTGGCAGCCCTTTAAACCCATCGCTGGGCGCGATCTTGAGTTCCAGCGTAACCGCTCTCGAACCGGGCTTGCCGTGAACAATCTGAGCCGACTCGAAAAACCGGACTCCGGCACGATTCGACCAAACCAGGGTCGGTTGCTTTCCCCAAATCCCCGGAGCCAGCAGGGCGGCCGAGAGAGTTCGCTTCGGTGTCGTACACGAGAAGTAGAGAATTCGATTGTCGAAGTTCCCGAGCACGGCGAATTGGCCTCCATCACGCCAGGCAATGTACGAGAGTTCCGCCGACCAACCACCCGGTGGAACGCTTGCAGATATTTGGGCGCCCTCGGCGACAAATCGGAGGCGGTCCGACGGACCGGGGAACGCGAGCTTGGACAGCCGACTACGTTGCCATTCCTCGGCTAACCCATCCGCGGCGAGTCCGCCCCCGCCAACGCCCGGGGCCAACGCCGGGGCCGCCTTCGGGTAAAGCTGGGCAGCAAGGTGTAAGATCGCCTCGCATTGGTCGGCGTCACGGCGAGCCGAAAGGGTATTGCCCCTATTATTCCCGGCGGCCGGTGCCAGCGATGCGGCTTGGCTGCATCCCAATAAAGCTGCGGTGGCCAAAATAAAAAAGGCAGGTGAGATGAGGCGTTTGGCTCCTCGCATAATGGGCCCCCTTATTCAAAATCGGCGGCGCTGGCGCCTCATTTGGAATCAAAGACTTTCACCCAGAAGACCGTTGAGGGCCGCCCGGGCCCAAAGCTCTGCGTTATGCTTCCGCTAAGCTGGAGGCCGCTTCCGAGGGGCACCGACGCGCCTCCACCGACGCTGTAATTCGGGCCGACTTGGCCGGGGCCGCCACCAAGGATAGCGCCCATCGCCGCATTCATGGAGGCCACGAAGGCCGGGAACCCTCCCTCGCTCGGCACATTTACCTGGCATTTCACGCCCACATTCACGTTCGGCGTGTTCCGGCTCTTGGTGAGATTGTCCGTCGCCTTGGCCGTACCCTTCAGCGTCACCATGGTGCCGTGTCCGACGTTCGTCGTGGCTGCGCCTTTCACGCTGCCGGTGATAGTCCCACCGGTGGTAACCGTCCCGCTGGCTCCAACTTTGACGTTAGTGCCAGGCACGCCGGTCGTAACCCCAACGACAACTTTACCCTGCCCGGCTGGGCTCCCGGGCGCGATGGCGGGAATCACCTGCCCCGTGACTAAGACCCCTGTCGCCTCCCCGCTCGGATCCACATTCCCCACCGGCGAGGAATCGACGTAGCCGTAAAGATTGATTCCGCCTCTATACCCGATCGGGTCGCGGGTGAGCCATCTTCCCAACACCGGCGAATAATACCGATTCCGCACATAATAATTATCCGTTTCGGCATCATATCGATAGCCGCAGTAAATAATACCGCTTGCGCCGTAGCTCGACTGCGTATCATCATCCGTGAACCACGTGTTGTCCGCCCCCGGGCCGGTGAAGATCAGGGTGTTGCCGTAGGCGTCGGTATCGTAGGTCTCCACCGGCGTGCCGCTTGAATTCACCAGCGCCATCGTGCGGTAGAGCGTATCCTGCAGCGGGTAGTAAACGCCCACCGCCAGTTGCTGCGGCCCGGCCACAGCAAGCAAATTCAGCTGCAGGCATTCATCAATGTAGTTGCCCCATACATACTGCTTGGTCGACGTATCCGTACCGCCCGAGGGGTTGCGTTCCTCCATCGTCTGCCAACCGAACCAAATCGAGTCCGTGGTTCCATTCGGGATATTCCCTGCCAGGCCGCCATTGGTGACCGTCTTGCGCACCCGCCGCAATTCCCGCTTCCGTCTTGCCATTGGCATTTCATTGATCGCGACCATAACCTGGCCTCAAAATGGAATCTCCAACAAAAGTATAACGCGCCGGGGCGATATGAGGAAGCTGCCGTGATGTCCTCCATCCACAACATTTGACAGTAGCCCAAAAAAGGACGATTGCCGTGCCATTTTTGCCGCAAGGTCCACAATTTGGATACCCATCGCCCTAGAAGATCATTTTTCGCCGGCTCAGTTTTGCCAATCGTGCGGGTGCGCTTGCAGCCAGTTGAACTCGCCCAGCCTCATTTCATAAAGGTCCAATTTTGCGCGCCGTCGGCCCGGCCACTGCTTGAGGGGGCTCACGTCCGGCACCGCGATGAATTTTGAGACTGAGAGAAGCTTCAGAAATGCCCTGACGGCTCCCTGGAGGTCCGTGCCCGCATAACTGAAACCTCCACGTCCGCAATAGGTACCGGCCTTGTCAAAGAGCAAAAATTGGACACTCCCGACGGCGTAGATCGTGCCGATGCCGTTGTGGACGCGGTGGCCGCCTCTAATATTTCCCGCTGGCCAGTTGTTGATTATTGCCGTAACGCGCGGGGTGTGTGCCAGAATGACGCGCCGCGAAGGGTAAAAATACGTCCTGGCCAGCCTAAGCAGGGCCATGGTTTCATGTTTACGCTCGCCGTGCATCCGCCCCAGACGCAGCCCGGTTACCCGCAGTGCTGCCTCCACCAGACCGAGATCCGTATGGTATCGCCCTAAAAAGACTCTCGCACAGGGTGTCCTGGCTGCATGGTTACCAAGAACCGTGTATTCAATCAGATGACGCCCGTCCATTAATCCAAACTCGTGGTACTGGCTCAACATATAGTAACCCAGCATCGCCTCGCCACCACCTTTTGTCGGGAACTTCAAAATGAGAGCCGCTGGCGAGGTACGCCCCAGCGCTGCCATCCCCAAGAGCTTCTTTCCATCCACGTACCCACCGGCAACTCGCCAGCCTACCGGCAATCTGAGCTCCAATAGGCCGTTGACGATCGTCACCTTGCTCGCACGGGCTGGCGAAACATGCAGCGTCGAGACAAGAGGTGGGCGCTGCGCCTCGACCACCGAGTCCACCGAATCATGAAAACGCTGCGAGCACCCGCCTGTCACAAGACAAAAGCTGGCGACTAATAGCCTGATTGGCCGCCAAACCCTACTGTGGATTACCATTATTATACCTCCAAGTACCCTTTTCTATACCGCCGTAGTGCGTGAGGAACCACCCGTGCGAGAATCGAACAGCGCCCTGGAAAGGAAAGTCGAAGGGATGCGGTGGCCCTTGGTTGTTGGTTGAATCTGGGAAGCCATTTGCGTTAACTGCATTGGGCACCAACCCCCTGATAAAACCGCGAAACCTCTCAGTATTTGGGTTATAGATGATCACAATCTGGCACCAATACGAGCAATTGCCAGCTGCGCCAAACCTCGGACCTCTCACAATATATTTCCTCGCCCATAACCCTAGCCGGTCGTGCTTTAGGGCGCTCTCAACTGAATGGAGGAGATGCTTAGCCACCGTCCGGCCAAATTTCCTGGCCAACCGCAGGAGCATCCCCTCCGGCACAACCTGCTTCAGAACGGTGTAGGGCAGCCTTGCCAGTGCCTCACCCAATCCCAGCGTTAATTTCGCAGATTTTGCGTCAGTGGCGATTCCATAGCAGAAAAGCGCCGCCTTACGCGCGAGACTGCCTCCGACACCGGGACTCCCGTATGTTTGTAGCCTGCTTAGCACGCTTGTCGCAAGCTCAGACATCTGACCACCTGACATGACTTGTTCCAGACCGGATGGGTCCGTAGATGTGGCGACCATTGCCTCGACATACTCCTGCAGATTCATCCCACCGGCGTAATCGATCGGATCGCGTGTGAGCCAGCGTCCAAGGGTTGGCGAATAATACCGATTCCGCACATAATAATTTTCCGTTTCGGCATCATACCGGTAGCCGCAGTAAATAATACCGCTTGCGCCGTAGCTCGACTGCCCATCATCGTCCGTGAACCATGTATTGTCCGGCCCCGGGCCGGTGAAGATCAGCGTGTTGCCGTAGGAGTCGGTATTGCACGCCTCGACGGCGCTGCCTGCCGCCCCCTTGTCCATCCTACCCATTTTCGGGACCACCCAAGTTTATGGGGGCTGCCGTCCCGAAGAGTGCCAGGGCGGCCTCGTTGGCGGCCTGTGGCACCGTGC
>JAJYZF010000141.1 GCA_021800165.1 Planctomycetota bacterium
ACCGGCGCGGGCGACGTTGTCACGCTGGAAATCACGCCGTTGGCCGAGGAACCGGAACCAACACTGCCGCCAGATTTGCGAAAGGCCCTCGCGGCGGCCCCCCAGGCGAAAACGGTCTGGCGTGATATTACGCCCCTGGCGCGCCGAGACTGGATTCACTGGATTGCGTCAGCCAAGCAGGCGGAGACGCGCACACGGCGCATCGGTAATGCGTGTTCCATGTTGGCATCGGGCAAGCGACGCCCATGCTGCTTCGACCGTTCCGGGTTTTACAGCAAAAGCCTCAGCGCTCCCAAGACATCGCTTTAGAGGTGGCTAAAACTGCTGCCCTATCGCCTTGCACTCCAGACACTGGATATGGAAAGCCCGCCGTGTCGTACCGCCACGGTTTTTCGTCGAAAGAAAGGTACCTGACACCTTAAATGGTGCGGAGGGTAAGTCGGAGCGAAAAGAAGGGCGGCGGAGTAATGAACTCCGCCGCCCAGGAATTTTCATTGGCTTTCAGCAAGTGAAACGATCTCAGAACTGGTAGATCGCGTCGATACCAAAAGTGGTCTGATACTGCTTGCCGTTGAAGACCTGATGATCGGCCAAGTCTTCGCGAATTTCCGGACGAATATAGAAATTCTTACTTAGGCTGCCATTGGGGAAGGGAATAATTTTTACACCAAAGGTCAGGTCGCCCATGTTGGTGTAATTTTCAATGCCGAAGGGGTTAATTCCAATTCCCGCGCTGCCCAGACCCGAACCGACATAATCATATTCTTCACGGGTGGTAAAGCTGAAGTAGCTATTAAGAACATAGTTCTGATACAACGCTTCGCTGAACCAGCCGGAGGATTGATTGCCGTTGGTGCTGTTGCCAGCCCCGTCGTACGCCACGACCGTATCTGAAACCAAAGTCAGAGCGTTATTAAGAATTGGCGGCGTATACGTGATTAAAGGTTCAACCACTGTACGGTAGTTGTTGTTGTCGCCGAGAATTCCCGGCTGCAGCGCGCCATCCTGCGGCCCCTCAGATAGATTAACAATAAAGTCCCATTGTGAATTTGGCGCATAACCAACTTCACCCAAGAAATCCACGCCGTTGCTGTTGTTATCATAAAATGTCTGATTCCAGCCGCGGGTAACACCACCGTAAAACGTCCATTGACTGTTGGGCACGTATTCCGCCAGAACGCCGGTTTGCGTATAGGGAATCATGTAGCCAAAGGAATAGGTGTGGGAATAGAGGTAATTGGTGGTGGGATTAATGGTTTCCTCACCTAGCAGGGTCACAAATTTGCCGGCTTTGAACTTCACATCACCGGCTCCACCAAGATGCAGCGCCAAGGTGACATAAGCCTGTTCAATATCGGCTTGGTAAAGCGGTGAAAACACGCTTGACGGATTGTAGCCAAAATCCAGCCCCGAGGAATGGAAGCTGTCACCGCCGTAGGATGGGTCATAGCCATAGACAAATTCAAAATGGCCGCCGACATCCCAACCGCGTTTGATATAGTTGGGATCTGAAAAGTTAATCGCCTTGGCAATCGTCAAATCCAACTGATCCATCTGAAGGTGGTTGCCATATTCCGTGTCAAATACACGACCCGGAATGGTAGTGCCGGCTGGCGGTGGACCCGCAAGGTCGGCTGTGTAGCCCAATTCCAGGTAACCATAGATATCAATGCCCGCATTGGACAAACTTTGTCCAACGGATGTATCACCGGTCTTAATTTGATCCAGAGAATACATCAACAGCGGATTGGTGTCCGCCGGAGCCGCGGCTGGAGCTGGAGCCGGAGCCGGAGCCGGTGCCGGTGCCGCCGCCGGTGCGGGCGTAGGGGTGGTCGAATCCGCCAGAGACAGGCCAGCGGTCGCCAACACAGCGGCCATGGCCAACAACGAAGTAAATGGTCGCATTTGTTTCTCCTTCAAAAATGCAAGAACCGGGTGTTGTATAAGCAAAGGCTGTGCCAGCAAGTCGTTGCACGTCACGGTGTGCCGCGCAGAACCGCATTCGGTAGAGATTTGTGCGATATTTGAAGCAGAGACCGACGAAACGCTGCGTAGAAAAAGGGCGATGCGCACCAATGAGCCTGTTATTCAGGCAATAACGAAAAAGGGCGGCGAAAAATCATTTCGCCGCCCTTTCGGTGAATACAGGTAGGGTGGATTTACATTTTTAGAAGCTGTAAACCGCATCAACTCCGAACGTGGTCTGATAGTGCTTGCCACCGCTAAGTATGGCATGGTCAGCAAGATCTTCCCGCAGTTCCGGGCGGATAACAAGTGTGTGTAACATAGCGCTATCCGGGAAAGGAGTGATGCTGATGCCAACGGTCACTTCGCCAAGGTTCAGCGCATTGGGGGTTACGCCGAACGGGTCGAAAGAACCAGGGGCCGCCACAGATCCCTGGTTGCCCAAGCCGTCTGCAACGCCGGTTCCGAAATAAGCATATTCTTCGCGGAAATTGTAGCTGATGAAGCGGTTGTAGCGATAGGTCTGATACAGGGCTTCATCAAAAGCGCCATTATCCTGACCATTTACCGTATTGCCCGCGCCATCATAATAAAACACGGTATCCGAAGTGAGGGACAACGCGTTGTTAAGAATCGGCGGAACATAAGTGATAATCGGTTCAACCACCAACCGATTCGGATTGTTGGTGCCGTTATCCTGTGGGCCAAAAGAAACATTGACTTTACCGCAGAGTTGGCTGTTGGGCTTAAAGCCAATGCCAACCAAGCCATCAACGCCAGTGTTGTTATCGCGGAAGGTCTGATTCCAGCCGCGTGTAACGCCGGCCCAGAACGAAATATCCTGCCCCATAACCACCTTCGCGAGAAGACCGGTCTGGGTGTAAGGGACCAAATTGTTAAAGGCAATGGAATGGGAATAAAACGCATTCTTGGTGGGATTGATGTGTTCATAGCCCATGGGGCTGTCAAACTTACCGAAGCGCAACAACAGGGCACCGTTGTTGCCCAACGCAAAGCCTGCGTCTACATACAACTGCTGAAGGTCAAATTGATACAGCGGATAAGTCTGGATGTTATCGCTGTAGTTGTGATAGAAATTCAAGCCGTTGGAATGAATAAAATCACCATTGTAGCCATACAGCATGTCAACCTTGCCGCCCAAGATCACACCTTGCTGGTGGATTTGCTGGCCGTACAGATTGATGGTTTTGGCTATGTACACATCAATGGCATTGAGTGTGAGATTGTTATGGGCTTCACTGGTGAAAAAGCGGCCGGGAATCGGGTTGGAATTACCAAAATCCTTGGTATATCCCAACTCTCCGTAGCCGCCGATTTCAATACCGGCGCTTTGCAGATTCTGCCCAACTGAGGAATCGCCGGTCTTGACCTGATCAAGCCCGTACATCAGCGGCGGAGCATTTTCCGTGCTCATAGCCGGCGCAGCGGTCTGGGCCGTATACGCCCCGGAACCATTTGCCGTTCCCGCAGAAGAGGTGTCGGCCCACGTGAGGCCGGATGTGGCGAGCATGGCGGCTGCGCCGAGCAAAATACCCAACGATCGTTTGTCCATAATGTGTCTCCTTAAAAAAGGATACCCTAACCAACGCCACGGTTTCGACCGTTTTCGTCCCCGCCAATTATGGGACGAAGGAAAGTTCCATCTTCCAGGCGTTCCTACACGGTTTTTGAGGATAATGTTCGATAACCTTCATGTCAACCTGATTTTAGCAACGCCTTTACCGATTCTTAACAATTCCCTTACATGCCCAACATGTAAGCGAGCGGCCCATTAACGGTAATATTATCAGCACTCCTTTAAAACATGTGCGTACAACAGGCAGCAGAAAATACAATAATGCCTTAAATTCGCACGTTCTCGCGTAAATAAGCGGCAGATTAAAGAAAATATGGTACATTTCACGATGAACGGAAGTGGATTGTTGTCAGTCTCCACCGTAGCTTAGCGGACGCCTTGATCATGATAAATAAAAATTCTCCGTCCGCTGGAATTCTCCTGATTTTCAGCCAAACCTTCGCGCCCGATCCGGCGGCCGTCGGGCAACATATCACCGATGCCGCTATCGCCATGGCCAAACGCGGCCACTTAGTTCGCGTGTACGCCTCAAGCCGCGGATACGAAGATCCCACCCGGCAGTACCCCTTAAAAGAAAACATGCAAGGGGTGGACGTTCGACGCCTGCGTTTAAGCTCCTTCGGTAAAAAGAACCTCCTGATCCGCATTATCGGAACCGCCAGCTTTCTTATTCAATGTTTCTTTATTGGTTTATTTACCCCCAAAGTAAAAGGCATTCTCTTTAGCACTTCGCCACCCATGATCGGCTTTGCCGCCGCATGTATTGGTTTGCTGCGGCGTGTGCCCATTGCTTACTGGGCGATGGATCTGAATCCTGATCAGCTTATCATGATGGGGAAAATTAAAGACCACAGTTTTCGCGCCCGCATGTTGGAACGCGTGAATCGTTTTATTCTTGGCCGATCAGCCGCCATATTTGTTCTGGACCGATTCATGGCTGACCGCTTGGCCAAACGGGGCGACTATGCAAAAAAAATCCACATTGATCCGCCTTGGCCGCATGAACATGTTATTGAACCGGTGCCGCCGCAGAACAACCCTTTCCGCATTGAGCACGGCCTGCGCGGCAAATTTGTTATCATGTACAGCGGCAATCACAGCCCCGCCAATCCACTGGATACCGTCCTTCATGCCGCCATAGCATTAAAAAATGATACTGACCTGCGATTTGTTTTTGTCGGAGGCGGATTGGGAAAAAAGCAAATTCAGGCCTGCATTTTAGAGCATCAATTAACCAATGTGCTGTCATTACCCTATCAACCGCTGGAATCCCTCAAATTTTCACTCTCCGCCGCGGATGTGCATCTGGTAAGTCTCGGAGAAAATATGGTCGGGATTATTCATCCCTGCAAAATCTATGGAGCCATGGCCGCCGGAAAGCCTATACTTTTTCTGGGTCCCAGCCCCAGCCATATTGCGGATATTTTCCAGGAGCATGAAATAGGCTGGCAAATTCGACATGGCGATACCAACGGTGCCGTGGAGGCGATTATGCGCATTCGCAGCACTCCGCAGGCGCAGCTTAGCCGCATGGGCCGAAATGCCCAGCATCTGCTGCGCGAACGGCTCAGTCAGGAAACACTCTGCAATCGTTTCTGCGACCGCCTAGAACATGCCCTTGCCCTCCGCGCTTAAATGTTTTCCTTCATCGCGTTTGGGTTTATTGGGCGCGACGTTTTACATCTCGCGAACGGGTTCCTATATTACAAGGCCTGCGGGATTGTTGTAGCTTCTGTGGAGACGGTCCAAGGCCGTCCGGAAGCGAAGCTGCCTGCATGACAATCAGGGCCTGATCGGTCCTGCCAGGAGAACAAACCAATGTCAGGTGAATCCAAATGTCCGTTCCATTCAACCGCCAATAGCGCCAAGCCTAACCGTGAATGGTGGCCCAACCAGTTGAACCTTAAGTTGCTGCACCAGCATTCCCGCCTTTCTAATCCCATGGATGCGGACTTTGACTATGCCAAAGAATTTAAGAGCCTGGACCTGGCCGCAGTACAAAAAGATCTGGTAGCCTTGATGACCGATTCACAGGACTGGTGGCCGGCGGACTTCGGTCATTACGGGCCGTTGTTCATCCGCATGGCCTGGCACGCCGCCGGTACCTACCGCATTGGCGATGGCCGGGGCGGTGCCGGTACCGGGCAGCAACGCTTTGCGCCGCTGAACAGTTGGCCTGACAATGTCAATTTGGACAAAGCACGCCGGTTGCTCTGGCCGATTAAACAGAAATATGGCCGTAAGATTTCCTGGGCGGATCTAATGATTCTCGCCGGCAATGTCGCTTTGGAATCCATGGGGTTCAAGACCTTCGGTTTTGGCGGCGGTCGCAAAGATGCCTGGGAGCCGGATGAATCGGTGAACTGGGGGCCGGAAAATACCTGGCTGGCGGATCAGCGGTACAGCGGTGACCGGCAGTTGGATAACCCGCTGGCCGCGGTGCAGATGGGCCTGATTTACGTCAACCCCGAAGGCCCCAATGGCAATCCGGATCCGCTCGCGGCCGCCAAAGATATCCGCGAGACTTTCGCGCGCATGGCCATGAATGATGAAGAGACCGTCGCCCTGATTGCCGGCGGCCACACGTTTGGCAAAAGCCATGGAGCCGGCCCGGTATCTCATGTGGGACCCGAGCCGGAGGCTGCCGGAATTGAACAGCAGGGCTTGGGCTGGAAAAGCAGCTTTCGCACCGGTAAAGGCGGGGACACCATCGGTGGCGGCCCGGAAGTTACCTGGACTTCCACGCCGACAAAATGGAGCAATAACTTTTTTGAAAATCTCTTCGGCTTCGAATGGGAACTCACCAAAAGCCCGGCCGGTGCCCAACAGTGGACCGCCAGGAACCCATCGGCGGCGGGGAACATTCCCGATGCCCATGATCCGTCCAAACGCCATGCCCCGACCATGTTGACCACCGATCTATCCCTGAGATTTGACCCAATTTATGAAAAAATATCGCGGCATTTTTATGAACACCCGGATCAGTTCGCCGATGCCTTCGCCCGGGCCTGGTTCAAACTCACGCATCGCGACATGGGGCCGCGCGTGCGTTATCTGGGGACGTTGGTGCCCAAGGAAGAGCTGATCTGGCAGGACCCGATTCCCGCTGTGAACCATCCGCTGATCGGTGAAGCGGACATCGCGGCATTGAAGGGCAAAATCCTGGCATCAGGGCTGTCGATTTCACAGTTGGTGTCCACCGCGTGGGCCTCCGCGTCCACATTCCGCGGATCAGACAAGCGCGGCGGGGCCAATGGCGGCCGCATTCGCCTGGCTCCGCAAAAGAATTGGCCGGTCAATGAGCCTGCACAATTGGCCAAGGTCTTGAAAACTTTGGAAGATATCGGGCAGGCGTTCAATCGTGCGGCATCCGGCGGCAAGAAGGTTTCGCAGGC
>JAJYZF010000142.1 GCA_021800165.1 Planctomycetota bacterium
GTTAAGCGGGCAGAACACATGACCGCCTTGCGCAGTTTGGATTACGCCGGCTTGGTGGAGACTTATTGGACGCAACGCGCCGCCTGATCGCCAACAATAGGAGTTACACCCCGTCTCCTGCGTCCCGGGAGCAATCAGGCCGGCGCTTTGTATTTGGGGCGGTTTTGTGTTCCAATAGGCCCTGCAAAACGGCACCTTGGTAAAATTGCCGCAACACCCATGAGCTTCAGGTGAACGTGACACAGGCAATGAGTTCAATTCGATTCGGGCTGCTCGGTTTCATGGTGATGTTGCCGCTGGGCTGTGGCTGGGTCCATCCCCGCCACAGGCAGACGATCTCGACGCAGGCCTTTATTCCCAAGTCGGCGCCGCGGCCCACAGCCGCCACCCAAAATGCCGCCACCAGCCCGCCGGTTCGCCCGTTGAAAGTAACCTCCGGCCAACCCTCTGCGACACCTGCCACAACTCGGCCTGTGGGCGAGTTGCCGGGCCATCCCACCGCGGTAGTGGTCAAATCGGTACCGCTATCGGCCCAGGTATCACCTGGACATCCTTTGTCGGTGGCTGCTCTTTTGGGTACCGTTAACGGCCACCCGATTTTCGTGCAGGATGTTATACGTCCCATCGCCGCCGAGTTGCGCCACGAGGCCGCCACCAGCCGCACGGAAAGCTTTTTTGCCCAGCGGGCCGCCGAAACAATTTATGCCGAAATCCACACCAAAATCGGCAACATGTTGCTGTACAATGCCGCCCGTCGTCAGCTTTCCAAGGACGACCGCCGCCGAATAAAAATCTATGTACAGGCCCAGCGGGAAAAAATTCTTAACCAATACATGGGATCCGTGGCTTTGGCCAACCGCGAACTGAAGTTGGCGGGTACCACGCTGGATAAAAAACTTTATCATCTTAGACGCCAGGTCACCATTCAAATATACCTCAATAATCTGACCTTTCCGCAGATGGTGGTCACGCGCCGCGAAATTCTCCGGTATTACCAAACCCATCTGGCTAAATTTACGCGTCACGCCAGCATAGACCTGTACACCATCAGCTATCCGGTCATACGCCAGTGGCCCAGAGACCCCCACGATCCCGACCACCTCAAACCCATTGCCCATCCAACGCCGGCCCAGATCGCCGCGGCCCGCCGCAAGGCTCTGGCTTATTGTCAGCATCTGGAACAGCGGCTGCGCCATGGGGCCAGTTTCGCATTTCTGGCCGAAGACAATTCCGTCGATCCGCAAGCGGATAACGGCGGCCATTGGCCGGATACGCACCGTGGCAGTCTCACCAATGCCCAGATTGAAAAAATTGCCTTTTCCCTCAAACCCCATACCATGGCTCCCCCGGTGCTGCTGGCCGATCCCGCCAATCCCCGGCGGGATATGGTGGAAATCATTCGCGTCACCAAGGTTACCCCGCACCGGGTGATTCCGTTTTCGGTGGCGCAGCGGGCCATCGCCAAAACCCTGCGCCTGCGGCTTTACCGCAAGCTTGTGGGACGCTACTACCGCCACCTTTACAGCAATTCATCCCGAACGGCTCTCGCCCAGATGATCCGGGAAACCACCCGTGTGGCCATTGCTCTTTACTGGATGAAATAACCTTGCGGTTGGCGGAATGCTCAATCCGCACGCAACTGTCGCTGATGGTCCGCGATGGATTCCATGATGCGCGTGGCCACCTCCACCGCCACGCAACCGTCCTCGCCGGTGACTTCCGGTGTGCTGGCGTTGCGTACGGCCTGCAAAAATGACTCCAACTCCACCCGTAGCGGCTCCCGGTCATCCACCGTAAGCTGGTCATACTTCACCAGGTCCGGATAGTTAAGATCGGAAAGATCCGCAATTTGCCCAGCCCGCACCTTCTCCCGGATTTTTTCCAGTTCCGCCGCATTGGCCCGGCGCTGAATCACGACGCCCGACTTTTTTTGATAGTCCACACTCACGTAAGCATCCGGGCTAAAAAGCCGCATCCGCCGCTCCGTCTTCATCGCCAATCGCGACGCGGTCAGATTGGCCACACAACCGTTGGCGAAAACCAGCCGGGCGTTGGCTACATCTTCACATGGACCGATGACTGAAACGCCGACCGCCGCCACCGATTGCACCGGCGATTGAACAAAGTGATGCACAATGTCAATATCGTGAATCATCATGTCCAGCACCACCCCCACATCGATGCTGCGAAAGGTCATCGGGCTGATCCGGTGCACCTCCAAAAATTGCGGGTGGAGTTGATAGGCATTGAGCGCCCGAACCACCGGATTAAAACGTTCCGAATGGCCCGCCTGCAATACACATCCGCAACGCTTGGCCAATTCCACCATGGCCCGGGCATCCTGCGGCGTCGGGGCCAGCGGCTTTTCGACTAAAAGATGCACCCCCGCCGCCAGAAATTCCTCCGCCACCGATCGATGATGGATGGTCGGTACCGCAATACTCACCGCATCGGGCCGCTGCGGACAGGCCAGTAGTTCCGCCGCTGCGCCAAACGCCTGGCAGCCAAATTCCTGGGCCGCGCTCTGGGCCCGGCCCAGGTCGCCATCCACCACCGCTACCAGGCGGCAACGTGGAATCTGGCGGTAATTGCGGGCATGGTGGCGGCCCATGCGTCCCGCTCCCACCACCGCAACCTTCAAGTCGCCGCTCTGTTTATCGCCATTGATCATGCCCGTACTCACGTAGCCAGAGTCGAATCCGGAGAATCCTGAAACGCTTTCTCCCGCAAAGATTCCCGGTAACGTCCAAATTTGCCGTCGCTGGACCGCCGGATAAATGCCACCAGTTCCTGGATCTCAGGCACCTCCGGATAAAGACCCTCCAGCTCTTTCAAGGCCAGGGCCACCGGCGATCCCTTCTTAAAAAGCACGCGATAGGCGTGACGAATGGCTTCCACCGCCGCGTCGCCAAAACCGCTGCGTTTAAGCCCGGTGCGATTAAATCCACAAACTTCCGCCGGATGACCATTGACCACCATGAACGGCGGCACATCATGCACCACCCCCGAAGTACCCCCCACAAACGAGTTTCTCCCCACCGTAACAAAATGATGAATCGCCACTCCGCCCGCCACCACCGCCCTGTCTTCCACGACAATGTGGCCCGCCAGCAACACCTGATTGGCCAGTTGGCAGTAATCGCCGATGATGCAGTCATGGGCTACGTGCATCCCGATCATCAACAGGTTATGGTTGCCCACCTGCGTCAGCCCGCCGCCGTCCTCCGTCCCGATATGAATCGTCACATGCTCGCGGATGTTATTGCCATCCCCGATCACCACCCGGCATGGCCCGCCGCGGTATTTAAGATCCTGCGGCACCGTTCCCACCTGACAATACGGAAAAAAGTGATTTCCCGTCCCTGCCTGCGTATGCCCCTCGATAGAGGCATGATGTTCCACCACACACCCCGCGCCCAGGCGCACCTGCGGCCCGATGTAGGCAAAGGGACCCACCACCACATCGGCGGCCAGGTCCGCTTTTTTATCCACTACCGCCATGGGATGAATTTGTGCCATTTTTCCTCGCTGCTTCCGGGGCGTTCCAACTTTTGGCCGTGGCCGGCCCGGCACTTCACCATGCCCGGCCGCGCCGCCGCTTTTTTTATTTTACGCTTCGTCGTCCACCAGCATAAATTTAATGATCGCTTCCGCCGCCAGTTGATCGCCCACCATCGCCCGACACCGCACATGGCCGGTGCGGGCCTTCACGCGAATCGTCTGTGCTTCCAGCACCAGTTGATCACCCGGCACCACCGGCCGCCGCAGCTTTACTTTATCCATCGAAAGCAACAGTGCCAGTTTGCCGGTGTGCTCAAGCTTGCGTGATAAAAGCAATCCAGAAAGCTGGGCCAGAGCCTCGACAATCAGTACGCCGGGCATCACCGGCGTGCCCGGATAATGCCCTTGAAAAAACTGCTCGTTGATGCTGACATTCTTGATGCCTACCGCCCTGCGATCCGCATCAATTTCGATCACCCGGTCCACCAGCAACATCGGATAGCGATGCGGCAGCACCTTGGCGATGGCCCGCACATCCATCACCGGATCCATTAGGCTAAGGGCCTTGTTGCGCTGCGCATCAAGCATGGAAAGCAAACGCCGTACCAGCATGTGATTAAGCGCATGACCCGACCGATAGGCAATCACCTTGCCCCGGATGCCACAGCCCAGCAGGTACAGATCTCCCAGCAAATCCAGCACCTTGTGCCGCACACATTCATCCGGAAATCGCCATTGCGTATCAATAGGCCCGTTGGCATCCAACACCAGCACATCCGCGGGCTTCAAATGCAATCCCAAGCCCCGTTGGCGCAGCGCTTCGGCTTCCTGTTTAAGCACAAACGTGCGGGCCGGCGCAATCGTCGACGTATAATCATCCCCCATGCCATAAGAAAAAAGCTGCCGACCGATCGGTCCCTGGGTGCCATAATCCAGATTGTAGAGAATCTGAAATTCATCACCATCCGGTGGGGCGGCGATAAGCGTTGAGGTGCCATCACGCACCTCAATGGGTTCGCTGATCCGCAGAAACTGCTTTTCCGCCGGCTGTTCGACCACCCCGGCTTCCTGCAGCGCCTTGACATACAAAATCGCAGATCCGTCCAGCCCCGGCATTTCTCCGCCACTGACTTCAACAAGGATGTTGTCAATTCCCAGTCCGTTCAGCGCAGACATGCAGTGCTCGATGGTCTCAATGGAGTCGGCCCCGTTGCGCAAGCTGCTGCGCCGGGCGCGTTTGGTGATGTTGGATACCAAGGCTGGAATCCGCACCGCCCGGCCTAAATCCGTCCGCACAAACACCACCCCGTGGCCGGGGGGGGCCGGTCGAAAGGTCGCCGTAACTTCTTCGCTGGTGAAAAGCCCGCGGCCCGATACGCTGACTTCACGAATGATGGTCTTTTGTGAGGGATTCAAGAGCGGCTATCCGTTGTTCAAGGTCACGCAACGTTACCGGCAATCGCGGCAGACGATGCAAAGCTCGTAATTCCGAAAAATACTCCCGTCCGGGACGGGCCGGTGCGCCTACCAACTGCGCGTCGCCCTCCGCGTCGCCGGTCACCGCCGAAAATCCTGCCACCCTTACTCCCGGCCCCAACGTCAGATGATCGGCCACCACCGATCCACCACCCATGGTCAGATGATCCCCGGCACGCACCGATCCGCCGATCGCCACATGGGACACCAAAATGGTATGGCGACCTAAGACCACATTATGGCCGACTTGTACCGAATTATCCAGTTTACTGCCCTCGCCGATCACCGTGTCGGAAAATTTTCCCCGATCCACCGTCGCGTTGGCCCCAATTTCACAATCATCCCCAATCCACACACCTCCAATGTGCGGAATTTTCACATACCGACCCGCCGACAGGCGATAACCAAAGCCATCTGCGCCAATCACGCAGCCGCAATGCAATATCACCCGCTGCCCCAGTACGCAGCGCTCCCGTACCACCACCTGCGGCCATAGAAAACAGTCGCAGCCCAATACACTGTTTTGTCCCACAAAGCCCTGCCCCATCACCACGGTACGGTCTCCCAGCCTTGCCCCGGCTTCAATGACGCTCAGCGGGCCGATGCGCACGTCCTTACCCAGATGCGCCGCCGGGTCCACCACCGCCGTCGGATGAATGCCCAGCGCCGGCAAAGCTGGTTTCATCGCCAGCTTGCCCAAGACTTCGGCCACCGCCAGATCGGCGTTCTCCACCCAGATCAATACCTGATCCGGGCGCGCCTTCACCGGTAATCCTTGGCTGCATATCGCGCCGCCCGCGGCGCAGTCCCGCATTTTTTTGGCCAGTTCCGGTATGCCTATAAAGGTCAAATGCCCGGCGTCGGCTCGGTCAAAGGCTTCCATGCTCTGGAATATCCGCGCGCCGTCACCCTGCACCGTACCCCGACACCAACCCGCCGCAGTTGCCGCTGAAAAAGCCATCACATAAACCTCCCGCCGGGAAGATATTGCGGTTGCATCCGCATGGATAATCCTGCGGCCTGTTATTGCCCGTGGGTTTTTTCCCATTGCCGATTCATGATCCGCAGGAGCGGGGCGGTGATGTTGATCGCCCGTGCGGCGTACAACACTTTGCGCGAGCGAATTTCAACCATCAGCGCCTTGTCCGTGGTCACCGACGTATCCATGGGTTCCTTCTGCAATACCAGGCCGATACCGTGGGCTTTGGCGTAGGTCTTGATGGCCGAGGTAATATCATGATAAAGTTTCTCCACCAGCAGCGCATGTTCAGAACGAATCCGAAGCTGCGTGAATTCAATAAATACCCGATACGCCACCGAGGCCTTTTCCCACTTTTTTTCCTGCGCTTTATATTCCGGCGTTCCGGGTTTCAAGGCGATGGTGCTTTGTGGGTTAAGCGGCTCGGCCAATTTCTTAAGCACCTCTTGCTTTTTGGCTTGCTCCGCCTTGAAAATCGTCAACATCTTCTGGAGTTTGTCCGTCTGGGCGGTTTTTTCCTCCAACTGGTCGGACAGCTTGATGATGTTAACTACCGCGATTTTCACCCCCGCATCGGCGGGTGCCGCACTCGCCGGCCGGGCCGCCGTGTATAACCCCGCCGTTCCAACCAGAATTGCCGCCGTCAAAGCCTGTGAAATTTTATTCATTGCATAACTCCATGATAAATCCA
>JAJYZF010000143.1 GCA_021800165.1 Planctomycetota bacterium
GCATCTATCAAACCGGCAAACATACCTGGCGTTACATCCCCATCGCCCCAACATCACCAGAGTTGTCGGAACGGACCACCAGCGCCAATGGGCTGCCTCCAGGCCCGGACTGCGTCGCCTTCGGTCGATACGGTCTGGCGTTTGTGGGTACGCAATGCCACGGCCTGGCCTTTGCCGCCTATCCTTACCGTAAATGGTGGATCATTCGCGGCCCATGGCAAATACCGATCACGCCTTATGGCCGCGGCTTGCCGAGCAGTTTAATCAACGCGGTGCTGGCGGATCAGAAGACTGGCCGCATTTACGTGGCCACGGATGAAGGTCTGGCGTGGAGCAGTCTCCGCAAACCCGGCCTTTTCCACTATGTGCGCGGGGCGGATTACGCTCTCAAGGATCGCCAGCTTTGGCGCCCGCCCTTGCACGTGCCGATAGTGCCGGCGGCGGCGAGAGATTTGCTGCTGCCCGGCGATCACATCACCTGCCTGGCCCAGGATAGCCGGGGCAAGCTCTGGCTGGGCACGTGGCGCAGCGGCTGCTGGACCGGTATATTCCGCGTCAACAAATCAAAGGGAAGTATGCCGGAAGTCCTGCCGGTCAGCCGACACGGGGGGAGCCTGTTCAGCAGTTCATATATCACCGCCATATTGCCGCGGAGCGATGGAAAAACGCTGATCGGCCACTATGGCACGGGCGTCTCGGCGGTTCGCACTTGGGAACCGTCATGGTGGAGCAGATTATTCCATTATGTGCTCGGCGGATTCCACGATGCGCTGGCCTGGTTGTCCTGGCGGGCGAACCTGCCGGCGCTGGCCCAGGCGCCCACGGCCGGCAGGCTGGCCGGCTTATGCCGGAAGTTGCTCCACAACAATGTTTCCAAACAGGATTTCGGCCCGCGTGTTGTCCCCATCACCAGTGATTGGCGGACGCAGGGCACGTGGCTGGGCCGCTATGGAAGATATTGGGCGTGTCTGTTTGCGTGCGGCGTGCCGGGGCCTTTCGATTATGTCTGGGGGCCAAGTTCAGTGGGGTTGGAGCACATCGATGCGATCGGCCCGCATCACAGAGAAGTTCAATTGCATCCTGGTAATGGTGACACTTACGTGAGGGGTGGTGATTCCGTCCGATTTCATATGACATGGCTCTACACCGCCAAAAAACGGGTGCTGGAACTACCGGAAGTTTATCTGGATCGCTGCGTCATCATGCATCAGACGACTTGCGCTGAGGATCGGCGCGAGGCGGAACTCGACGACCACGGCGAGACGTATCCTCTCACCTGGCAGGGACCAGGGTTATACGAGTTCCTTCATATTCCGCCCGGCGCGTACACGCTTTCACTCTATTTTTTCAACAAGGATGGCCACACCGGGCCAAACCGCAATCGCGATTACGCGATTTCCATGATTCCCCTGCGCGCAACCTATCCCCTTGGTGGCGGGTCTTTGCCCAATACAGCGCCGCTGGCGAAGATGCGCGGCGCGGCCCAGAGCCGAGTGGTGAATTTCTGGGGCGGGGTATGGAAAAGATTTTTTGTTCGCGGGCCGATGAGGCTGGCAATTCGCGTGGCGAAAAATTATTCGTTCGATACCATCGTTCAGGGGGCGATGCTCGATCCGTTGGCCGAGCATCCGGCGCCCTATTATTTCGGCCACCGTGCCTGGCAAGCACATGAGAGGCGGAGAGCGGAATTGCGCACCCGGTTGGTCGCCGCGTGGCGCCCCGGGGGAGCGGACGTCCTCGTCCGCAATACTGCGACCATCCACACAGCCCGCCTGATTCTTCAAATTCTTAATGTTCTCGAACACCGCAACCCCGCCGCCTGGGCGGCCAATCAGAGGCAGGCTTATCTATCAGTTCTGCGCTGGTGCGTGGCGAAGTACGGCGAGCTTCCGCAAAATCCCGCCGCCGCGGTGCTCGCGGAAAAATGTTATTACCACTTGGGGCTTTTTCATCACTGGGAGGCGGTGGAAAAATCGCGCCACATTCTGACTTCCCGGCAAATCGAAAAGGATTTGCGTTGGGATGGATGGCCTTATTCCTATCGCCGTTATGAGTTTTATGTGATACGGAAATACGTGAAAGGATTAAAAACAACGCCGCGAACGGCGGAGGTCAATTAGGAAATCATCGGATTCCGGGTGTTCCGGAATTCGCAATGTTGTTTGTTCCAGTTTAAGGAGTTTCTATCATGTTTACCAAGATTCGGTCCAATTGGCAGATGAGGAAGGCAAAGGTGCTCGTAGCCTCGGCGGTCTGCGTCGCGGGGTTGTGTATTGGATTCGGCGGCAATGCGATGCTGTGTAGAGGTACCGAGTCGCCAAACCATGAATATTGCCAAAACCAAGGTGCATCTACTATGTGCACTCCGCTCCCCATTTCGTGTACTATCAACGGAAATTGCTCGGGAATTCAAGGTGTGAGCGTCTGCGACGACACCCACCAGGTGCAGGGTTGCCAGTCGAGCTTTTGGGATGACAACTGCTCGTCCGCCCCAAATTATCAGTGCGATATGGCAGCGATCTATACTGGGTACTGTGTAGGTGGCGTCTGCGCACTTAGAACGCCATTTCAACACTTGTGTGCATATAATCAGGTTCTCGCGCAGTGCCAAACCAATTGAGACGAAGCGCCGGCGCCATCGTGGTTCCTTACCAGAGTATGGTCCGCAATGCTAGGAAATTTAAGCTATTTCGCATCTGGCCGCCCCGCCGATTGACAATGGGCCACGCCAGCGGCGTAACAAGTTATCGAGATTCGATCAAGGCCGGGTCTTATCCGGAGATTATATAAGGTGGTCTACCATGCTTAAGACCATGCGGTTCGCTAAATTGGGAATAATTGGCTTTATTCTCGCCGTCGGTTTGATGCTGCAGACGCGGCACGTCGCGAGAGGCCAATCGGCGGTATTAACAGCTAGACAGCTCAAGACGCTCGTGGAAGCAGGCCAACAGCGATACTGGTCGATTGTGTACACGGGGACCGTGTCCGTCTACGACGGCCAAGCTGGCGGCGCGGAATTTGCAACGCAAGAGTCTTGTGTTCGATCAAGCGTGATATGGACCCCGACACGGGTTTTATGCCGGTCGAAAATGTGGCTGCGTTTTCCCGATGGTACTCACGTTCCAGGGCGGCTGGGATATCTCTTCAATCGAACGTTCACCAAATCGTATGATTTTTTGGGTGCGCACCTGGGGGAGCCGCAGCCAAGTATGGTGGGTGATGTGTGGCACGGCGACGTGCACCGTTGCTCACTGATTCCACCGGTGCTCTGGGCGGACTGGTTCTGGTTGCCGATTGGCGATTCCAATAGCCGGGTTGTATGGGATTCCCATGCAGAACGATATGTTATCACCACAAGTGTCCCTACTCCTTTGGGTGCGTCACGCAACATCGCGCGAGTTTCACCGGCCCTTGGATTTCTTCCGACCCGATATGAGTTTTTCCACCCCGGCCTACGAGCTCCCCAATGGATTATCAGATTCAGCCGTTTCAGGAAGGTTGCCAAGGGACTATGGTTTCCATTCCGCTGTGTGAACGTAACATACGTTCCGGCAAGTTCGAAAGTACCCCATTCGCTGGGACCTGTGAAAATCGTTTACACGATATCAGAAGCCAAAGTTAACATCCCGGAGCCGCCCGCATCGTTCAAATTAGCTTTTCCGAGGGGTACCAATGTTTCGGACTCGATCTCGGACCGTGTATACCAAGTATACCGTGTTAAGGGGCCGGTAGGCGAAAATATCGGAGCCACGGAAATCCTTCCCCCAAAGACAGCGCAGATGCCCCCAGAGGCGGTGGTGGCGCCCTCGGATCGCATCTGGTACACGTTATTCTCTCTAATGGCCTTCATAGGGGCGATTGCTCTCTTTTTAATCGCCATTTTAATTCTGCGGCGAAAGCCGCGAGGGAAATGACAACATCGCAATCGGTGTTTTGTTCGGTCAGCAGCGAATGCCGGAAGATGATTGTGCTTTACAGGAGAACAGGTCTCATGAGAACAGCCATAATCCAATTATTAACGGTGACCACTATCGTTGGCTTCATCCAATTTTATTATGTGCGCGCAACCAACGCCGCGACAGCGGTGCGTTCCCTGGTCATAGTACCCTACAATTTTGGAGACCGCCCGGCTGGGACGGTGGTGCATCTTCACGTGCCCATCCGGAATCCGTTGCCGAAGGTGGTATTGATTAAAGACATCCAAACATCCTGCGGCTGCACCTCAGCTAAGCCGGCTTCATGGAAAGTCACGGCTGGCGGTGCGGATGATATTGCGGTGCGGATTAACAGCCTGTCCGTTGGAGGGACTTTTGACGGAACCGTGTTGATCGTCGGCCACACCGCAGCAGCGTTACCAATTGTGTGGCGGATTGACCTTGCGGGTAAATTCATTACTTCGAGCACGAATCTCTTGACGATTCCCCGCAGTATCAATCTTGGCTACCCGACACCCGGGAAAAGGCTTTTCCAGATGGTGCGTCTTGAAAGGAATGGACTGGTGGATCTCGGAAAAGTGAAAGCAATTGTTTCGGCGCCGTGGATCAAGGTGGTCTATGACTCTTGGCGAAGTAATAGTATGGCTGCGGAATACAAGGTCATCATCCGCCCGCCGCAAGGCAGTGGTAGCTTTCACGAAGAAATTCGCTTTCAGGGGGCCGAGTCGGGAGATTTTATACGGCTTCCTATTTCCGGCCATACCGTTCCCCTTATCGGTGTTGTCCCCGATAAAGTGCTGCTCATGCCCGGACAGCAGGTCTACCCCTTGTTAATTTGTGCGGCTGCGGGCGGCACAGCCACGCTGCAAGGTTACCGTATCCAGTCCCATGGGATCAAGGTTGTCTCGGTCAGGGAGTCCAAGCGGCGGATGGATGGAAAACCGATGCTTAAAGCCGATGCACTGCCAACCAGTAAGGGCTTCATTTCGGCCACGCTGTTCTTGCGGTTTAAGCAATGGAATAAACCAGTCAAGGTGATGTTCGTCGGAATGGGACAGTGATTCGTAACCGGTAACCGTTCACGGGCCAAAAACCGCTTAAAACCAAAGAAATAATGTGGAATCTGAAGTTTATGGAGCATAAAAATCACAAAAAAAGTGCTCTGCAAGGCAAAAAGTGGCGTTTTTTTGCTGATTACGCCACTTTTGCCCGTGAACGGTTACCATTTCTGCTGTCGCTTTCCACCCTTATTGCCGGGTTGCTTCTACTATTGGCCGCGGGACTGAAGGCTTGGCAAATCATTCATTCGCCGGTTCCCATGGCCCAGCCGCTGGGAATACCCGGATTCACACCCGCGCTGATCGGTGGTGAAATCTTTCTCGGCCTCTGGCTGCTCAGCGGCGCGCTGCCGACTGCGGCCCGGCGCACGGCAATAGGCTGCTTTACTCTGTTCGCCAGCTATGCGTTCTGGGAAGCGCTGGCGGGAAAAGTGTCCTGCGGTTGCTTCGGCCAGGTGCGGGTGAATCCGTGGATTACAACTGCCTTGGATGCGGCGATGGTTGTCCTGCTGATCGCCTTCCGGCGAGAACCATCCGGCGGCAACGGCACGAGGACCGCGCCTTCCACAAAGGGGGTCGGGCATCCTGCCCGACAGACGCTCAGGACAATGGCGGCCAAGGCCGCCTCCCAACAGAATGCCGGCCATAGCCGTTGGCCGGTGGGCACGGCGGTTATTGCCGGGGTACTTGCATCAATCACAGTTTCTATACTGCATCCACGCCCCGTTGCCGCGGGCCATGGCCTGCTGATTGCCGACGGCGGAAAGATCGTGATTCTGGCGCCGCATAAATGGCTCGGCCATCGCTTGCCGGTGCTCAAACATATCCGCATCGGCAAGCAGCTTGCGCAGGGCCGATGGGTGGTGATGTTTTATCACGCTGATTGTGATGTTTGCCGGCACACGATCCCGGTTTACGAGGCCCTGGCCATGCAAGACGCCTTCGGCGGCGGGCCGCGGGTGGCGTTTGTGCGCGTGCCGTCCGAGGAGCCGCCTAGTCCGCCGCCGGCGGGCCTTTTTCATACGAACCTCGCGTTGCACGGCGCGCTGGATGAGAGCCATGAATGGTTTGCCGCCACGCCGATGGCGGCGGAACTGCGTAACGGCAGGGTGATTGCCTTTGCCTCAGGCTCGGCGGCGAGGAATGCAGATTGGGTGAAATAATCCTGACTCCCAATCAGTGCAATCCGTGTAATTGTGGTCAAAAGGAACGGTAGGGCGTCTGATGGAGAAAGAACCACGAATGAAAGGTGAAAAAATCAACGACCACGGCACGATTGTAAACCGCCAAGACGCCAAGGGCGCCAAGAATGTATTTGTAGTTAAAAAAAATTCTTGGCGTTCTTGGCGTCTTGGCGGTTCCAAACCGAGTCCCGGCGGTTCCCAAAATAGTCCTCCGCGTCCGCGGTTAAATAATTGTTCCGCCACGCGCTCGCCGGCGCGTCGCCTGTTGACCTGTTCTGTCAGCGGGCGGGCAAAACCGGCCACTTGCGGGCAGGTGAAAACCGGCCACTTTAAGGACGATGCAAGGAGTTCGTAGGCTTGACGCTTTTCGTACTGGAAAGCGAGG
>JAJYZF010000004.1 GCA_021800165.1 Planctomycetota bacterium
ATTTATGGTATCGCGAGCGTCTGCAACGCGGCCTGGTCATCGGCAGTGGTACCGTTGAAGGTGCCTGTAAGAACATGGTGGGAGCACGATTGAAGATCAACTCCTGTCGCTGGCGCGTTAAGCGGGCAGAACACATGACCGCCTTGCGCAGTTTGGATTACGCCGGCTTGGTGGAGACTTATTGGACGCAACGCGCCGCCTGATCGCCAACAATAGGAGTTACACCCGCCTAATGCCACAAACCGTGGGAATAATGGCTCGGACCATGATCGATCATCTTCCCGCGTTTTCCGCCATAAAAGCACCCCAACGATCACGCGTTACAAGTAGCGGCCGGGTAGAACCTCCAGCCGGTGCCCTTGCCGGGGATTAACCTGTTGGCCAAGCCCCCACCGAAGACCTGGTGCAACGCCGTCTCGATAATGGTCCTCACGCTACGGCCCGGGCGCTGTGGCCGGCTTGATCGCACAGATATTCTGAAAACGAAGACCATCGGCGGCAAACTGCAACGTGGTGTCGGCATGCCCGTGCAGTAGAGATAAAAGCGCTCCTGGACCCCCAGAATGGTCGGAGCTAACACAGCACGCCCAACCGGACCCGATTCCGTGGGATCTCACATTTCCGGTTCACCGCAACCAAGCGCTCCGCAGAACCTGGGCCGCAGTTCTGGCTCCCTGCTGCGGATCAGGTAGATCACGCACATCCACCAGTAAAGCGCCGCCCCAGTTGCGGCCCTCGGTGCGTGCCAGAATTTCCGCAACCGGCAAATACCCCTGACCCAATTCCGTCGGGCGAAACGATGTTCCGGTCTGGAGGCTATCGGCAAGGGTCCACATTCCCACCCACTGGCCCAATCGATCGGCCGCTTGCAGCAATGCCGGACCATCCAGCGGCAAACGGGCGGTATCCAGATTCGCGCGTAAATGCCCGGCACCGAGACGGCCCAGCAGTGCCAGAAGAAAATCAACCGAACTGCTGGAAAGACACAATTTTAAACCTGCCTGGTCGGCTTCACCGGCCAGAGCTTGCACCGCCGCCACCACCGGCTCCGAAAGCGTCATAGCTGATCCCGGTGAACTTTCCGGAGAACCTGCGTAAAGGCTTACCGCAAAAGCTCCCAGATCGTGCGCCAGGCGAATGGCCCCAACCGCCGAGGCCATAACCCGATCAAGCGTTTTGGCATCAAACAATCCACCCCGCGTGGAAACCGCCCGAATGCAGGCCACACGTAAATGCTGCCGCTGCAATAGATGACGCAAGTGTCGCCGCGCGGTCGATCCGAAATCCAGGCTGGCCAACTCCGGATGACCATTGGCCACGGCAATGCCCGCAAATCCCGCATCGCGAGCCACGCTCAGCGCCGCACGCAAGTCCGGCCCCAGCGCGTCGATCACCAGGCTGGCCGAAATGGGCCAATCAGTTTTCGTCAAAGGAGTGCTCATCGGACAGCCTCAATGTCTGGGCAATAAGTCGGAGGGTTTCGCGCTGGGGGCGGCGAATTTCATGACGTTCGATGCGGGCCACGGTTTTAGCGTCAATGCCGGGAAAATCCTCCCGCCTCAAGCCCAGTCTTCGGCGCAGCATACGCACCTGCCCGCCCAGGGATTCGTCCGCCGCCCACTCTCGGCGTCGAAATTCCCGGCGAAACCGAACATCACATTGACAGCGAATCTCGGCGGCAGAGAGCCGGCTTGATCCGATCTCTGCGCTTCGCCCGCCATCGACGATACGCCAGCTACCCGCGGAGAATTTTACCCCATGCACGCGCTGGTCAAGCCAATGAGCTTGAACCACCAGTGGGCGTAGGTCGCCGGACCAGAGAGTGACGGTCGCCGTCCCCGCATCGGGCAGCACGCCGATGAGGCGTTCATGCCGATCTGGTGCGGATAGAATTTCCAGGGTTTGTTCTGCGGTACCTGCGCCTGCGGTATGCATATAGATCACGCGTTCCATCCCGCGCTGCAAGCACGGCAGAATTTCCACACGCGGACAAAATAACACCACCAGCGAACCGCTGCATCGGGTGGTGCCGGCCAGAATATTCACAACTTGATTCAGAACCGTGCCATCGCTGATGAGAAAAATGCTTTGCCGATGACGCTGCTCCAGCAGCGTGCCAGCCAAGCTGCCATCCGTCAACCAATGCACCGCAATTTGCCGCTTCCGAAGTGCTTCGGCGGTGAATTTTGTGCCCACAATATAGACTCCTGATCGTCCATGATCCCGTCAAACACAAACTATTTTATAGCATCGCCGGGGCCAGGTACAACTGGATCGTTGCCGCTTGGTCAAATTTCCACACCTGCAAAGACTGGCATTGGACCATACTGTTGAGCTAAAATAGCAGCCATGAAAATAGATTCCGTAGAGAATGCTGTCACTTTGCCGCCCACCGCCCTAAGCGTTGGCCTCAAAGAATGGGCCGTCGTTTGCCTGGCTCTGGAGCAAGGCCAACAGGCAATTTTGCTGCGCAAGGGTGGAATATATGAAGCCGCAGGTGAATTTGAACTGGAGCATCGGGAATTTGTGCTGTTACCAACCTACCTGCATCAGAAAGCAGCCAGCGTAAAGCCGTCCTGGCGCAGCTACATTCCCACGGTGCCCGCTGAGCCAGATCAGATTTTGGTAAAATCCTGGGCCAGAGTGGAGCAGATATTCCGTGTGCCGAACCGACCTTCCTTGGAGGCTTTAGACGATCTTTATCTGTGGGACAAGCCTCTACTGGACATGCGTTTTGCGTATCGCCCCAATTCCCCGCTCTATCTGATTTTGCTCCAGACCTTTTTGCTGGCTACTCCAACGGCCATTGTCAATCATCCCGCGTACGCCGGCTGTAAAAGTTGGGTTCCACTGCAAGCAGATCTGGATCTGCGCGGCAGCGTACCCGTGCTGCCACCGGCAAAAATTCAACAACTCTCCCAGCGTCTCCAAAACGCCTTTACCAGTTAGACCTCAAACTAAGCCCATCCACCCATCTTTAACCCGGAATCGAATATGGCAGAAATTTCCCCATATCGGCGACGGATGTTTGGGACCAGCGGGCCCATCCGGGGCGGGCGGCAAATTGGCTAGACCGAACTCGGTCGATCCGGATCGGTAACGGGAAGATATTGGTAATGACGCAGCAATTTCAGCAGACCCTCACTGCTTTGAGCTTGGGCAAAGGCCATTTCCGCATCCGTTATGCCAACGCATAAAAGCAGATCCACGCGGCCGGAAGCCAGGTCAAAGCCCGTGGGAATATGATCCGGCGTATAGACCAAAACATTGCGGATGTGGCACGTTGGCAGGCCGTCCAAGGGGCCTCCCAACGCAATGCGATCCAGCGGCTCAATAAGCTCACCGTGCAGCTTTCCGCTGGCGGTTAAAATATTCACCGCGGCCAGCCATTGCAGCACCCGCACGCACCACGCCGCCCGGTGCGGTGATTGCATCACCAATTCGCAGCCTAAGCCACTGTATTGCCCTGGCTGGATATCCTGTGGATGTATTCCCCATGGATTAGACAGTGCCGTGGTAACATAGGCCCAATTCGGCCGGTTGGGCTGCGGCGGAGATTCGAGCACGGCATGGGTTAGCCAGCTCAGGTCTACCGCGTTGCAACCCAATTGATGGAACAGCGGTGCCGCCAAGGGAAATATTTTTTCGGAAAAGGTGCCGAAGATAGCAGGATAGACGTGCTCTTCCCGCTCGATCCATATCTTTTCAAACCAGATGCGGCGAGATTCTTCGTCGTAAGCTTGCATGGAGGGCCGAGCCAACCTGGTTCAGGTGCCGGTATTAACAGGAGGCGGAGTATTGGCTTCAAACAAGGTGCGTTGTTCACGCTTCTGAGCCTTGCGTAACTGCCGACGATTTCGCTCGCTGGGCTTTTCATAATAGGCAATGCGCTTCATGTCTTTGATAAGCCCCTCTTTTTCGCAGAGCTTTTTGAAGCGGCGCAGCATTTGTTCAACGGTTTCGTTCCCACGAGCCTTCACTTTGAGCATACCAGACCAGCCTTTATTAAACCATTCTTAAATCCGGGAAAGTTATTATAATGGATGGGTGCAGGAGTTGCAAGTTGCACTTGACGGCTTGGCCGGAGGTATGGCCTTGGACCAGAAGGTGCGATTAAGTCGATATAAAATTAAGCCTTGCCCTGCAATAGCGGAGCAGGCGTGTCGTTGTAACAAGAGGTATGGCATCTTATGGATTCGGACGCCATTGCGATCATGCTGGCAGGATGCCGACGCGGTGACACCGCCGCTTGGGATGCGCTGGTGGATGCCTATTGGCAAAGGCTTTATGGCTATGCCTTACGGGCTACTAAGAACAGCGAATTGGCCCGGGACTTAGTCCAGGAAACGTTCCTGAGAATCGTACAAAAATTGGAAAAGTACGACCATCAGGGCAAGTTTGAGGCATGGCTTTTTCGCATTCTGGTAAATCTGGTCAGAGACCACGGGCGCGTCAGTGCGCGCAGGCCTGTGCGGTCGATTGTGAGTAAAGATGGTGACGGAACCAATGACATTACCGACGATTTACCGGGCAAATCATCGTTGCCTGCGGACTTCCTTCAGCACGATGAGGATGTCCTGCGGATGGAGGCGGCTTTGGGCCGCCTTTCAGAGATGGACCGTCAGGTTTTGTTGCTCCGACACTATGGCGACATGCCGTTTAAGGATATTGCCCGCGTTCTCAACTGCCCCATTGGAACCGTGCTTGCCAGGGCTCACCGGGCCATGGGCAAGCTCCGTCTACTTATGGAGGTAACCGATGAAAAATCTTAGCCTATCCCAGACCTGCTTGTTGGATGTATCGGGGGAACTCGGGCCGCAGGCGGCCCGTCGGTTGCACACGCATGTGGATCTTTATCCCGCGGCTCATCTTGAATATGAGTTGATCCGCAGCCGCTTTAACATGCTTCGATCTTTGCCGCGTTTTCAAGATCAGGCCGACGAAGCAGCCAAGACCCGTGTAGCCGAATCGATCAAATCCGGAATTCATGCCGCACTTCGGGAGCAACGTCGGCAACAACGCCACCGCCAATGGAGTCGCCTGTGTTTTCAGGCGCTTTCGGTGGCGTCCGGAATGGCCGCATGTCTGGTTATTGCCGGCGGTATTTATGCCGTCCAAATGCGCACCTTGGCGCGCCATCAACGCATGTTGGATGCGGAATCCGCCTTCCGCGATGTGGCCCATGCCTCACTGCCCAATCAGCCCGATTCCACCTATGCCGTGGTTTCACACGAAATCGCCGCTTTGCGGGCGACTCACGGTCTGGCTGCGACCTCCAGTATTGGCAACATCCACATGATGAGGCTCCTGCAGGCTCTGGATAAGGTGGCTACCGCCGCCGCCTCTTCGGCCACCGGCCAGCCGTCTGAATAAATGACCACGGTTCAGTTTCACAGCGGTCCACACGTGGGCCAGTGATGTTGCATTGGCGGACCCGGTGGTTTAAATAAATATCGGCGGCTTTGTAAGCGCTTGATCGCCCGACCTTGCTCGACCTTGCTTAGGAGTTGAATTGATGTTCAAGCTTTCTTCCAATTCCCCTCTCCACCATGGTGTAAAATTCGCAAGCATCAGCATGGTGGCTTGCGCCGCCCTGCTGACCTTAACTTTGACCGGTACCGTCCGTGGCGCGCCGCTGCACCGGCCATCCCAATTGACAGCGCCGCAGATTCAGAAAATTCTGCAGTTTTTGGAAACCAC
The DNA here is from genome assembly GCA_021800165.1 of Planctomycetota bacterium. Taxonomy (GTDB): domain Bacteria; phylum Planctomycetota; class Phycisphaerae; order WQYP01; family WQYP01; genus JABEVA01. The sequence continues at coordinate 5,701 of JAJYZF010000004.1, forward strand.
TGATCCATCCGTCTATCACGAAGCCCTGACCCTGCGGCGGTCCAACCCGGCCAAATTCGTCAGACTCATCAGCGCCGCGGCACCCAACTTTCGCCGCCTGGAGAGTTTACAAAAATCCGATCCTAAACTCTTCTCGCTAACCATCCAAGATCTTTCTCTCACCCATCAATCGTTTAACCTGGCAGATCGGCTGCGCCAGCCGGGACTCACCAGGCAACAAAACCAGCGTCTGCGCACCCGCTTGCTCAATATCGTCTCGGAGCAGTTTGGCGTTAGACAACAGATTCGTAAGCTGGAACTGGACCAGTTAATGCGGAAGATCAATGCGCTAAAAGCCCAGTACGCCCGCCGCCAAAAAAACCAGGCGGAAATTATTGCTAAACGCGTTGCGGATCTCGTCGGCAAACCACCCAGCGTCAACTGGTAGCAGACAATAGAAATGCGTTTTTTGCGACGGTACCAGCACAGCTCCAATGAAGCCGAACCTGGGAGCTTGGCGGAATCATTAGATATAATATAATAATATAAATATGTAGAGTATATTTCTTAAACCATGGGTAATACCTGGTCTTAGCGGATAGCTGATATTTTCATATCCCCATGAAGATGGCCAACTCACATCGCGGTGGGCCCGGAAGATCCAGGCCGATGAACGCACAGGGCATCGGCCGGTAGACGGGATTTGTGATTCCTGATCACCTGCTCCAAGCCCCTGGCCTCGCCGGTCCATAGGTAGGTAAAGAACCCCTTGGGAAGCACCCGAGCAACCAGCAGGGTCCAAGATTCCGTATCCGGATGCGAACCGCTATGCCCATACAACGCCAAGGCTTTAATGACATCCTGGTGTTTGATTGGAGCCATATCCAATTGCGTATCCGGAATGGACAAAGCCAGATCGCGCAGCACCGGCCTGTACAGATGCGCACAATAATGGAGCAAATCCCGATACCGGTTGAGCTGATGGATGTCATCATCAAAATGCGACGGATTCAACACCCGCACCGCTTCCTGATAAGGAAGCTGCGGAACATAGTTTAAAGTGGCCGACAATTGTGCATGCAACTGATCAAACCGACTGCCGAAGGCATGGCCCATTTTCAGCGCACTGCACGCATCCGTCCGAAACCCGCATTGTCCACACACCCGCTGTCTTGGCGTATAGAACTTCCACGGTCCAAGCTTGCGGGCTTGAAATTCCAACGGCGACGCACACGCCGGGCACAAAAGAGGCTCTTTGTCCACCACCGCCTCCTTCACCACACTTGGAATCGCGGCACAGCGCAAGCCTGGCAACAACCTTACGCACGATTCCTTCTCTCCCCAACCCTCAAGCAATTCGCCATCACACCAGCCCTATAATAGCCATATTAACCACTGCCCCGTAACTGTCAAGCAAAAATATTGCCTTATCGCAGTGACACCCCACCACCGAAAATATCTTTGGGCCGCGCCATCGCGCCGGGGGCACCGTGAGCAACAAACTGCCGCCGCGGCAGCCGCCTCGGTTCTGGCCTGAAGCTTCATCCGGCCGAACCGTGCCATCAGCCACGGGCAACTCCCCTAAAGTCACAGATAAATTATTGCGCGCTCGATAGCCGGTCGTGGCCCGGATGGATATTGCCGCCCCAATATCCCTTCTCCAACTTCACATCGTTCTGATTTTGTTGCTTCTGCGCCCCCCCCCACTGCGATAACAGCCCACGCCCAAGCGCAAAACAAGGCGTACACTACGGCTCACGTAGAAGTCTTAATGCCTTTCATGCGCATACGCAATTCATCCGGATTGGGCGAGACTATATACGCCTCTTTGGGAGAAATGGTATGACTTTCAATAAGTTCCACCAGATTATCGTTAAAGTCGATCATTCCCGCGGTGCGCTCCTGACGAATGACCGAAACAAGTTCATTTTCACGACCTTCCAGAATGTATTTTTTCACGGATGGGGAATTCAATAACAATTCCACCACCGGCACACGATCTCCGCCGGTCTTCAGCGATGGCACCAACTTTTGAAACACAATGGCCTTCATGTTGGTGGCCAGGGCCTGACGGATGTTCACATGCATGTCCGGCGGAAACAATTCAAGAATGCGCGTGATCGCCCCGCTGGCACTACCCGCGTGAATCGTTGAATAGACCATATGGCCGGTTTCCGCCGCCTGCACCCCGGCCTGAAACGTATTGCGGTCGCGCATTTCCCCGATAAGAATAACATCCGGATCTTCGCGCATCAGTGAGCGAATGGCCAGATCATAACTTTCAACATCCAGGCCGATTTCACGCTGATTTATAAAAGCCTTTTTATCAACATATAAATATTCAATCGGATCCTCCACCGTTACGACATGACAGGATCGCCGCTCATTGACCTGCTCAAGCATCGCGGCAATGGTGGTGCTTTTTCCACTGCCCGTGATGCCCGCCAACAGCACCAGACCCTGTTCCTGTTCGGCGATCTTTTCAAAGATCGCGGGCAGATGCAGTTGGGCAAAGTTGGGAATTTTGGGATTGATCCGCCGGGCCGCCACGCTGATGTTGCCGCGTTGGCGAAAAATGTTCATACGGAATCGTTCCGTGGGCGTGACGGCATGGGCTATATCCAAGGCCCCCAGATGTCGCAAATCCACACGCTGTTCCGGCGTGAGAATTTCATCCACCATGGCTTCTATTTCCGTATTGGTCAGGGCCATGTGGGTGGTCTGCATCAGTTTGCCACCCTTGCGAATGCGCGGTACCGCATCCGCCTTCAGGTGTAGATCGCTGCCTTCGAGTTTGGTAACCGCATCCAAAAATTTATGAATGCGCGGCCGAGCCGCACGGGTGACCACCGGCTCAACAGGCGAAGATTCCACTGCCACCAATTCGTTTTCGCTAGCCATGCGCATTAGACTCCACCTAAGAACTTCGACATCATACCGGTTCCATCTTGAAATTTCACTCCTGGTTTTACCGCCGCATCGATCAGATAACCAATTGCTCCAACCCGGTCAGACCAAGCATTTCCTCCACATAGAAAGGTTCGCCATAGGCTCGCCGAATAGTGCCGCCAAAATAAGCCGCTATCTGACGCACATACGCAATGGTTTCCCCGGCATGGGCGGCATCGCGTCCGGTAAAAAATTGCGATTGATAGCAGGACAGCGCGGCAATTTTAGTCTCCATCACGTCCGAAATATCCAGGCAAAACCGGGCCGGAAAATTGATGCGCAAATGCGTGCAAAAATAATAAATCAGCCGCGGCGGATAAAACGGCTCGCCGGGAATATCACTGCGTGTGAGTTTCGCATCAAATCGGGCATCTTCACAAATGCGGGTGACCGCCAGATGATCCGGGTGGGCATCGTGCGCATAAGGAATAAAGAGAATATCCGGTCGGTGCTGCCGATAAATAGCCGCGACACGGTGTCGTGCCTCCAGCGAATGTATGACTTGACGATTTTTAAACCCCGCCTGCTGCCGCGACACGCCCAGAGCGCTGGCCGCGGCGTGAGCCTCCCTGGCTCGCAACTCCGGCGATCCAAACGGGGTAGGCTCTCCATCGGTCATATCCAGAAGGACCACGCGATGTCCAGCCTGGCGCAACCGCACAATCGTCCCCCCCATCGCCAACTCCTGATCATCCGGATGCGGCCCAACCACCAGTATGTTCATATTTCATCCATCCAAGCCGGTCCAGCCCGCCAATCGCCCAGGAACGCAGTCCCGACACCAGACTTCCTACCGCTCTGCCATGGGAATCCAATGCTCGTTGCGCCGCCCGATGTATTCCGCCCGCGGTCGAATGAGCTTGTTGTGGGCATACTGCTCCAGAATGTGGGCAATCCAGCCGCTGGTGCGGCTGATGGCAAAAATCGGCGTGAAAAGGTCCGAAGGAATATTGAGGTAGTGATAAACCGAGGCACTGTAAAAGTCGACATTGGGTTTAAGCCCTTTGCTCCCTGCGACGATCTGCTCAATTTTTACCGACATTTCGTACCACTGTTCCTGCCGGGTCAAGGTTCCAAGTTGCCGCGACATCTCCCGCAGGTGCCGGGCCCGCGGATCGCCGTCCTTATAAACCGCATGGCCGAAGCCCATAATTTTTTCTCCCGCCGCCAGACGGTTACGGATGTATGGTTCGGCACCGGCCACCGTACCAATCTCGTTAAGCATTTTCATGACCTGCTCATTGGCTCCGCCATGCAAGGGCCCCTTCAGCGCGCAAATCGCCGCGGTAATAGCCGAGTGCATGTCGGTCAGCGTCGCCGCCGAAACGCGGGCGGTAAAAGTACTGGCGTTGAGTTCGTGATCCGCATGTAAAATGTAGGCTTTATCCAAGGCCCGAACCGCCAGCGGTTCCGGCTCCGTGCCACGCAACATAAACAAAAAATTGCCGGCCAGACCCAAATCGTGCCGCGGCTCGACCGGTGAGCGATCGTTGCGAATACGATCGTAGGCGGCGACGATGCCCGCCATTTGGCCCAGAATACGAATGCTTTTGCGCTGGTTGGCGGCCGGAGAGTTATCTTCTGATTCTGGATCAAACATGCCCATGGCACTCACCGCCGTCCGCAACGCCTCCATCGGTGTGATACGGCGCGGGAAAGATTTCATCAGGGCCAGCAGCCCGGATGGAACCTGCGACTGGGCAGCCAGACCGGTCTTGAATTCAGCCAGTTCCGACCTGTTGGGCAGATGACCGTGCCAAAGCAGGTATACCACTTCCTCAAACGTGCCATGATCCGCCATTTCGTCGATGGTAATACCCCGATAAGTCAGAACTCCATTTTCGATGGAGCATATATCTGAACTCAAAGCCACCACATCGCGCAGTCCGGCAGGGCTTGAGGAAGACTTAATCACTGGCTCCGGCATGCAACAAACTCCTGATGATAAGGCCGCTTCGGACCAACCACTTCAGACCACGAATCATACTCAACATTTTCCATGAAGTACAGCAGCCAAGCCAAAACGATCCTGAAAAATTCTCCCCCCTCAACCCGCCCTGCACACCTCGTCCAAGACCGGGCGGGCTGCATGTTGCTCACCGAACCGTTATCATGCCATCTGTTATGAAAACGCCCATTGTTGTTATCGTTGGCTGCACCGCGTCGGGAAAATCAGATTTGGCTGAAGCGCTGGCGGAATCCTTCCCAACCGCCAACAGCCAGCCCGCGACGATCATGGCGGTTGATTCGATGCAGGTTTATCGCGGCATGGATATCGGCACAGCCAAGCCCGATCCGACGGTGCGACAGCGGATCAAACATCTGATGATTGATGTGGCCGACCCCTGGGAAACATTTTCCGCGGCCCGGTTTGTGCAACTCGCCGCCCCGCTTCTGCAAGCGCACCGCCGTGGCCATCAACCCCTGATTCTCGTAACCGGAACCGTACTTTACCTGCGCGCATTGTTGGAGGGTTTGTTTGCCGGACCAGCCTCGGATACGGCCTTTCGCGCCATGTTGCAAACGCGGGCCGCGCAAGAAGGATCCGCAATTTTACATCGGGAATTGCGGCAGGTAGACCCCGCAGCCGCCGAGAAAATTCACCCCAACGACTTACGCCGCATCGTTCGCGCCCTGGAAGTTTTTCATGCCACCGGCCAGCCCATCAGCGAATTGCAAACGCAATGGTCCGCTCGGCCAGGCGATGATTCCATCCTATGGCTGGGAATTCAGCGCCGGCGTGATGATTTAAACGGTCGTATCAATCGCCGCGTCAAGGCCATGATCACCGCCGGACTCGTTGCGGAGGTGCAGACCCTGATCGCCGGCAAAAACCCCCTTTCCGCTGAAGCCGCCAGCGCCGTGGGCTACCGGCAAATACTCGAATACCTCTCCGGCCGCTGCACGCTGGAAGATGCCACCGAAGCGATTAAAATACGCACGCGGCATCTGGCCAAGCTCCAGCGCACCTGGCTGAAGCGCTTTTCCGGCATACACTGGCTGGAGCCGGAACCGCATCAATCGGGTGCGGATATGCTGCCCGCGGTACTGCCATGGCTGAAGTCCTGACCGACCAGCTCCGGCCCCAAGCGACGCCCTCCAACAAAAAGGAATGATTGTGCGAATTCTGGCCATAGACGTGGGGTCTTCTTCCATCAAGGCGGGCTATTTCAAAAATGGCCGCCTTAAAGATTTCGCCCATATCCCCGTCGTGAGTTTGTTACAGACCAGCGAGGTGGAAGTACCCGCTGCCGGCTTGCTGGCCGCCTTTGAAAAAGCCATCAGCAAAGCCATGGCCTCCCATAAAAAACTTGATGCCATTGCCTTGGATACATTTTCACCCGGCTTGGTGGCACTCGACAAGCAGGGCCAACCGATTGTCGGCTGCATTACCCACCAGGATCGGCGCAGCCAACAACAGGCCTGCCAGCTCGAAGCCCGAATCGGGGCCGACCGGCACCTGAAAATTACGGGCAATCGGCCATTTCCCGGCGGTATCGCATCCACATCACTGTTATGGATTAAACAGCGACAACCCGGCCGATTTAAAAAAATTGCCAAAATCGGACAACCCACCACCCTGCTGGTCCATCACCTGACCGGTCAATGGACGATTGACCCATCCCAGGCAGCCTTCTTAGGATTGTACGAAGCCCTGAGTTTGGCTGGATGGTCCGCTGAATTATGCGACGCCGTAGGCATTAAAGTGCCGCAACTGCCTCAGATACTATTCGCCGATGAGGTCGCTGGAAAAACCCTCCCGCCAGTTTCCCAGCGCCTGGGCATTCCCAGCGGCACGCCGGTCTTCGCCTCGCTAGTGGATACCAGTGCCGCCATGCTGGCTACATCCGCCCAGCCGGGCACCTTGGTCCACAGCGCCGGCTCCAGTGATGTGTTGGCCCTTTGCCTTAAAGTCCCGCAGCCCGCACCCGACATTCTCACCCGCCCCCTGGGGCCTGGGAAGTACGTGCCGCGACGTTGGCTGGCGGTAAGTACCATTGCCGCCGGTGGATCCACCATGAAATGGCTGCATGAGAATTTATTCCACGATCTTTCGGCCAAAGCGTTTTCCAAACTGACCATGCGCATCGGTCAGCACGTGCTACTGACCGGGCCGGACCAGACCCTCCTCCCAGACGCCGATTCCGCAACCCCGGTAACCTTCCAACCGTATCTGGCGGGAGATCGCACCAGTATGGACAACCGCGCCGCCGCCTTTGCAAACCTGACCTTGGCCACCGATCGCCGCGCCATGCTCCAGGCGGCCATAATGGCCCTGGCGAAAGCCAGTCAAGAACGGTTTGCACGCCTTGCCAAGATTCATCCTCTCCGCAGTCCCATTTATACCATGGGCGGCCAAGCGGAACTGGCGGCAATTATGCAGCGTTGCTGGCCCGGCGACTGGAAGTTTCAGCCGCTCGAACATGAGGCCTTGGGCGGTTTGATAAAAATGGTGGCGTCGCTGGAAACCAGGGCTTTCGGTCAGGAACAATGATGATCAAAACACTCCATTGGTACTTTCTGCGCGAACTGGGACGCATTTTTGTGTTGACCACCGGCGTGCTTACCACCATTCTGGCATTCGGTGGTACCTTCAAACCGCTCACCAAACAGGGATTAACCTTGGTTCAGCTCATGCGGGTGCTGACCTATCTTATGCCCGCGATGCTGGCCTATTCCATTCCGCTGGCCGCCCTTTTTGCGGCCGTCATGGTCTATTGGCGGTTAAGTACGGACAACGAAATCACCGGAGCCAGAGCCAGCGGAATCAGTTTTCAATTCTTACTGGTGCCGGCGCTGGTGCTGGGGCTGGCTGTGGCGGCAATCGACTTGGCCTTTGTTGATTTTGTGGTCCCCGCATTTCTACAAAAATCGTCCCATGCCATTCAAAGTGATGTGGCCTCTGTACTTCTTGATCATCTCGACAAGCATGAACCCTTCCAGGTTGGGGATATGGTCGTCTACGCCAATCAAGCCTATCGAATTCCAGTGCCCAAGCAGCTCCAGCCGCCCCAGGGCATCCGCCGCACCATTCTTCAACTGCGCGGGTTGGCGGCCACCACCCTGACCAATGGCAAGCCAACCGCGGTGGTGCTGGCCAAGGGTGCCAACGTGCTCATCGACAAGGTGCGCGCCCGCAACCAGGTGGAGGTAGCCGTCCAATTGGATGATGGAACCGCCTTCGATCCCAACAGCGTCCGGCAGCTCCATGGCACCGTGCGTTATCTACCGGCGGACGGTAAACCTTATGTCATCGGATCCTTGCTGCAAAACGTCCCCAAGTTTTTCAGCATCACCAAGTTGAATCGCCTTTACCAGAACCCTTACCAGTTCCGGCCCATCGCCGCGCTTAAAAGCAATCTCGACCGGCTGCAGCGCTTTGCCGCCGTGGGAAATAACTATCTGCGACAATACTCTCCTGCAAAAGCCCTGCGCTTCAACCGTTTGAATCGCGCCGCCGGCCATATTGTCGTCTACGCCCCAGCGGCATTTGTGAACCCGGATGATGTGTTTTGCCTGGCCGCCCATGGCAACAAGACTATCCGCCTGTGGGTTTACCGACATCACAAAGTTACCGTCATTTACACCGCCGATTTTGCCGCACTTACGCTTCATGGCAGTTGGAACGCTCAACAGTCGATCCGCGGTTCCCTTACCCTCTCGGGCAACGTACGCATGAATAATCCCTCCATTGGCAAGGGATTTCATGCCGGACCCGCCACCATCGTACTTGGTGACCTGGCCATTCCACACCAGTTTGCCACTCTTCCACCGACACCCCGCATCGGCCTGGCCCCGCTGACCGCAGCGGAATCGCCGACGATAGTTAACTTAAAAGCCCAAATCGCCCGGCACATCAGCAGACTCGATCATGTCATCGAATCGGAAGTGCAAAGTCGCCGTTCCTTCGCATTTTCCTGCCTGGTGTTGGTCATGCTGGGGGCGGCCTTGGGTATTTTGCTGCAAGGGCATAACCCCCTGGCCGTGTTCGTGGTCGGTTTTTTCCCCGCGATGATTCTGATTTTGCTCATCACTACCGGGCGCACCATGGTGGTGCGCGCCACCGGGTCGGCCATGCCCGGACTATGGGTAATCTGGATGGGCAATGGCATTATTGTCTTGCTGAACCTGATCGTGTATAGCAGGCTCCTGCGAAAATAACCTTTAGAACCATGCGCCGCTGTTATTTGGATGTTCAATGCGTTTGATTGATCGCTATATTGTTCGCAGTTTTCTCTTCAACTACCTGCTCGCTTTTACGGTGGTGGTGGGACTTTACATCCTCCTGGACCTGATTGTCAATTTTGATCAATTTACCCACGCCCAGGCTGTGGCCCATGCCGGTAACTGGTCCTCTTTTGCAGGCTTGGTCGGGGAAATCTCCAGCTTCTACATGTATCGCACGTTGCTGATTTTTCAGCAGGTGTGCGGCGTTATCCCCCTGCTGGCGGCTGGTTTTACCATGTTCCGCATGACCCGCAACCGCGAGCTTACAGCCCTGCTGGCCAGCGGCATTTCGCTCTATCGTGTGGCCGTGCCCATCATCATCTGCGCCATCGGCTTTAATATGCTTGTCGTCTTGGATCAGGAAGTCCTCATGCCCGACAATATCAACAAGCTGTTGCGCACCCACAGCGAAGTGGATGCCGCCACGCTTCATCCGCAACCAATTTACTTCATACCGGAAAGCGACAATTCTCTGGTCCTGGCATCTCGCTACAACCCGGCCACCAAAACTTTAACCGCCGTGCGAATCATTCAACGCAACAAAGCCGGCCTCCCCATTTCCAGAATCATCGCCCGCCGCGCGGTCTGGAAACCAGATATCGGTGAAGGTCCTCATCCCGGTGGCTGGCTTATGACCGATGTGACCCAAATCAATGACCTGAAAAGCCTGGATCCGGGCGAAATCCCCCGGCCGGAACACCACATGATTTACTATACCCCTCTGAATCCCCATCAACTCAAACTGATTTTCGCAAAAAAAACCGTCGATTATCTCTCCACCGCCCAAATCAACCGGCTGATGATGGACAGCCCCCCATCCACCCGCGATGCTCTGGAAAAAATCATGTACACCCGTTTCACGCAGTTGATAGTCAATCTACTCTTATTGCTTATTGGCATACCGTTTCTGCTCACCCGCGAACCCGGCGCCCTGATCAAAAACATGCTCGCATGTACCGTAGTTACCGGGATATGCTTTATCACGACGTTTGTGTTATTCCAATTGGCCGGCACCGCCGTTTCCCCCATCGTGGGGGCTTGGTTGCCGGTGCTGCTTTTCACTCCCCTGGCCGTGGTCATGCTCGAGGGCATCAAAACCTGAACCAGGAATCGCCCAGTGCGGCCGCCCCCGCCGGCCCCTCCGCCTTTTCGCTTGCGCTCTTAGCCAAAATCGGTTATCATTCCCTTAGTTTTTCCCGTGGCAAGGCTGTTGAACCTTTCATGAAAATTCGTAACTTTTGTATCATTGCTCATATAGACCACGGCAAGTCCACGTTGGCCGACCGGCTCTTGGAACGATCCGGTGCCATCACCGAACGCGAAATGCAGGCCCAATTTCTTGATGATATGGAACTGGAACGCGAACGTGGCATCACCATCAAAGCCAGCGCGGTCTCGGTCCGCTATCAGCTTGATGGCCAAGATTACATGCTCAACCTGATCGACACCCCCGGCCACGTCGATTTCCACTATGAAGTGGCCAAGGCCCTCCAAGCCTGTGAAGGTGCTTTGCTGGTGGTGGACGCCACGCAGGGTGTACAGGCTCAAACCGTCGCCAATGCCTACGCCGCCATTGAAGCCGGTCTGGAAATTATTCCCGTCATCAATAAAATTGATCTACCCAGTGCGCGGCCCGATGAAGTGGCCGAAGAGATGGAGCAAGTCCTGGGCATCGACGCTCTCTCCTGCGTTCGCATATCCGCCAAAAGCGGCTTGGGAATTGACGACCTTTTTCGCGCCATCTGCCTCAAACTGCCCGGACCCCAAGGCGATGCCGACGCGCCGCTCCAAGCCCTGATTTTTGACAGCAAATATGACGAGTACCGCGGCGTAATTGTTTATGTCCGCGTCATGAATGGCCGCATCGGCATGGGCCAGAAAATTCGCATGATGGGCCAGCAGCGGGTTTATCAAATTACCGCAATGGGAAAATTCGCCCCCAAAACCATCTCCGTGCCCAATCTGGCCGCCGGAGAAGTCGGTTTCTTTGTCGCCAACATCAAGGCCTTGGGCGACGTTACCATTGGCGATACCGTCACCGATGTCAACAATCCCGCCGCTGAACCCCTCGCCGGGTACCGCCCCCCCAAACAGATGGTTTACTGCGATTTTTACCCCGGGCCGGATACCGAGTACACCCAACTGCGCGAAGCCCTCGAGCGTTTGCGCCTCAACGATTCCTCCTTCACCTTTGAGCCTGAAAATTCCGACGCCTTGGGTTTTGGCTTCCGTTGTGGTTTTCTGGGATTGTTGCACATGGAAATTGTGCAGGAACGCCTGGAACGGGAACAAAAGGTGCAAGTCGTACAAACCGCCCCTACCGTGCCTTACGAGGTCGTACTCAACGACGATACGGTTAAAACCATTGACAGCGCTTCGGAACTGCCGGATCCCAGCAAACTCAAGGAAATTCGCGAGCCGATGATTCGTGCCAATATCATCATCCCCGGCGAAAATATTGGCGATATTTCCAAGCTCTGCCAAGATCGCCGCGGCGTTTACCGTAAGACTGAATATATTGGCCCCCAACGTGTGATTCTTGAATATGACCTCCCGCTGGCGGAGGTTATTTTTGATTTTTTCGATCGCCTGAAAACCGCCACCCGCGGCTACGGCACCCTCGATTACAACTTTTTGGGATTCCAGGCCGATGATCTGGTACGTATGGATATTCTCGTCAATGGTCAGGCCATCGGTGCCTTAAGCCTGATTGTTCACAAATCCAAGGCCGAAAGCCGTGGCCGCGCCATCATCCGCAAGCTCAAAGCCGAAATCGGACGCCATCTCTTTGAAGTACCGCTCCAGGCCGCAATCGGTTCACGCGTCATCGCCCGCGAAACCATCAGTGCCATGCGTAAAAATGTAACCGCCAAGTGCTACGGCGGCGACGTGAGCCGAAAACGCAAACTCCTGGAAAAACAAAAGGAAGGCAAAAAGCGCATGAAGCAGGTCGGACGGGTCGAAATTCCCCAGGAGGCATTCATGGCCGTACTCGAACCCGGCGAATAAGTCAGGAGGTCTCTTCCCGTCCCCCCACGGGCATCCGGGCAATAAGCAAAGCTCACCACCCCAAAAACCGGCCGGTAGGCATAATGTCTTACCTGGCCAGCCCCGCCTTGACCGCCCGAAGTCTCAACCCTTTCATGGAGAATTTATTCATGCACCTGCGACAAAGCCTCTACCGACGTCTGGGCCGCTGGATCACCTGTGAATTTGAATTCAGCCGCGATGCCCGGCTCGGTTTACGCAATCGCTATGAAGTTGAAAGTTTTAAGGATGTGTTCTGCCATTTCTTCTATTGGCAGGTCTTCGGCACTCTGAAGTCTGCTCCGCGCTATATTGTCGATTGCGGTGCCAATTGCGGTCACTTTGCCGTTCTAGCCGATCAGACGCTGCGCCGACGCTTTCCCGATTCCACCTGTGAATTCCTGCTCATTGAACCCAATCCCCGGCTTGCACCCGTGCTCCGCCGAACCCTGCGCCAGGCCCACCTCAACGCCCGGGTGGTTCCAGCGGTCGTGGGTGCTAAACCCGGCCAGCAGACACTTTGGATTCACCCCCGCACTTACATGACCGCCAGCCTCGAGCCGTTTCGCGACGCCCGGCCATTTCCAGTTCAACAATTTGATCTTGCCGCGGAACTCCGCACCCGCCCCGCCGATCTGCTCAAGTTGGATATTGAGGGTGCGGAATTCCAATTGTTGGCGGATTTGGAAGACCAGTTTGAACGCATCAACGCTTTGGTGCTGGAAATTCACGGCCCAGTTGATCATCGAAAAGCCGAACTGGAGGCTCGTTTAGCCCGCGGTGGCTTTCACGCCCAGATCGGCCCACTCCCCCATTTTGACCATGAACTCGCCTTTTATACCCGTCAACCCCGGTGAACACCTTAAATCCGCCGGAGCGGCCCCATCGCCCTGGGCTGACGAAAATATCCGCCACTTCTCATCTCCCGAGGCCTCGGGATTGCGCCGTCGTCCAGCCCGGTCCCGAAGACTTTCGGGATTTGGCCGTGGCGTCCCGATGGATCGGGACTTCCGCCGGGCAAACAAAATGCAAAATCACCGTCTGCTCCCGCCGCCGAATCCCCCAACGCGCAACAGAATCAACTTTCGCACCACCCCCGTTATTTGCCCAATTCTCAAGGTTTTCATCAGTCCACCATCGCCCTCCTCCGGCCTGGTACCGCAGCCCGTCAAACCTGCCCAAGTATCTTCAGCCGCAACGGGTTATGTGAACCGATGATCCGCTCCCGCCCCAGATCGGCTTTCCCAAAAGCGGCCAGTTCCACCGTTTTTAGCTTCACTGTGCCTCCCAAAACGGACACGGTTACCTCGGCGGCACCACCCGCCTTTTTCTTGATCGCCACGGTACCCCAGGCATATCCGGTGGACCAAAACCAGGTTGCTGATTTTTCCGCCGGCGGATTGAACACCATGCTTCCCGTTACGCCCGAATAATGAAAGCCCGTCAGGGCCAGCACAGTTCCCCATGCCGCCATCGGCCGTACATAATGATGCCCGCATTCCGGTTCATCAAATGGCGAGCGCTTTTTGCCGTCGTGCCGGGCACGAACCGTTTTCACAATTTTAACCGCGTCCCCGATGCGCCCGGCATAGATGAGTTCCGTCGCCGCGGCATATTCAAAGCCGCTCCATACCTCATGGCAGTACGGAAATGGAAATTGCGGCCTTTTACCCCGCGGATACGTACATACCAACATTCCCCCTTCCTCATTGAGCGCATACGTGCGTAGATGATTGAAATGACCGAACATCGACGACTTAAAATTATATTTCATCAGCGACTGCAGCGCCTTTTGAACATGCTCCCGCCGCGCCAGATCCCCCAGGCCCAGCACATGGGCCATCGTCTGTCCCACCAATTGATCCGCCAGACAACCCGCGCCGATCTGATGTACCGGATTGTGCAGATCTCTCTCCCCGATATTCCACATCAGCTCCGGATGAATGGCCGATGTATCCTCCGGCGGCAAAATTTGCTGCTCATAATATTCGCCGTTAAAAAGATGCTTATCCAGCCATTGCGACCCCCGAGCAAAAATATCCCGGCACTTCCGGGCCAGCGCATCCTCCCCCAGATATCCAGCCATCTCCTCCACCGCCCGCAACGCTCCCAGATACCAAAAGCCCACCTCCGGATTCGGGCCGAAATATTCCACATCCATCGTATTGTGCTGCGATCCCTCCATCACCCCGTCCTGATCGCCATCCCATCCATGCTTGAGCCAGCAGAATTCCATCGCTTTACGGGCGCTGGGCCAACATTTTTTCAAGAATTCATCATCCCCGGAAAGCTGCCATTCCCGGTACAGCCGCATCAAAGTGCCCATTTGGCCGTCCGCGGCCGCACCCTTCCACTCGCGCCCTTGGCTAAGTACCGGCAAACCCACCCGAAAACTCATCAGCCCCGTATCGCCCGTGGCCACATTAAAATCTGTATCACGCATCGACTTGGCCAACTGACCAAACACAAACGCCGTGGTCTGTTCATAGTTCCATACATGCGTGCATGATCCATGGCAGCATCCCCCCAGATCATGGCACCCCTCCCAACCAAAAAACCGCCCATCCGCGGTCCGAAAGCACGTCTCGGTGCGCAGCGTGCTTAAATTAAACAGGGCCGCTTCCTTTACCGCCTCCGGCAAGTCACTACCGCAAAATGCCTCGACAAACTCCACCGTCTTGGCTTCCAACCGCGGCAAGTCCCGGGCCGTGCGCACCGCAACATCCCAGGCATCCGCATATTGCGTGCAATAATAATTACCGACCTCTTCAAAAATCTTCTTGGCCTGAACTTCAGCCTCGGTTGCCGTAGGCGGCAAGTCCGGCAGCTTGGCCCAGCCGCTGCGATTGGGAAAATGCCAGGTGATCATGAAAGTCACACTACGGACCGATTTTGCCGGAACCTGTATCCGTACCGCCAGTGAAGCCCGAGGATTCTGCTGCCCGTCACGTTGTCGATTTTCCAGCCTTCCGTCACCCGAAAAATCATCCCAGAAATCCAGCAGGCTGTTGCCCCAATCCAATTTTCCCCATGCTTCCCGATACGTCACCCCCCTCTCGGCGGTCGTAGTCAAAGCCAGGCTGCCCCATTGCGCAGCCGTTTTCTCCAACCCTTCCGAATACATGTACAACCCTTGTACCTTGGCATCCTTTCTGAAAACATTTCGGTTTTCGCGGGCCTGGCGATCATAGGCTTCGTAACCCTCAAAGTGCTTCTCGGGCGTCAGACGACCGTCCGCTCCGATAAAATTCGGCAACGCGCCGCATACCGACGCCGCCACCGGTTTGGACGAACGATTCTCCAGCACATACCGCAACACCATCACCGGAATCCCGCTGGCCTCCACATCCGTCGGTATCAGTGGATTGAACGTTTCCAGTCGCACATTCAGCGGAACATCCGGATCCGACATCACCACTTGCCCCAGCGGATACGCCCCCTGAAACTCACACTTGCGGAACCGCGGAAGCATGGCGTTAACGACCTCCGTTCCGTGCCCTTTTCCGTCATATTGCTCCGGGCCGATAATGCCCTCCAGAGCGCGCGTCACGGTTTTTCCCACGGCATCCTTGGTCCACAAAGCAAAAAAGCACGCGGCCTGCCGACCCTGCACCAGATCAAAGCCCTTCGCCGGGCGATTGCAAATCTCCCAATCACGCAGGTTGCCGCGCCCGCCAATGGAAATGGTTCCCGTTCCGATACCCCCCACCGGCATGGCAAGATGAGCCAGGTGGCTTTGCGGATAAGATTTCAGGACCGGCCAGACCATTGTTTTCGTCTTCATCAAAAACTCCTGTTGGATAATCTCAAACTTAATTTACTTCCAGTTGATCGCGCTGCGGCAGCGGCGGAAAAGGTGTTGTCGGCAACGTTTGATACCAGTACGCCACCGACGCTATATCATCCTGCAACGGCAGATAGCGCCCGCCCGATCGCCACCCCAAGGCCTGAATCGTCACCCGCAGGTTCTCCTCAAAACGCACCGGATCCATGATGTGCCAGCGATACAACCCGAAACGCTGCTGCGCTTCATACAATCCGTTGGGCCTCCACACCTGCGATAGTCCCGCATACGGCGTGCTGAATTCCTGGTACTGATGCGTCACCTGATTTTCAAAATTGTAGCTGCCGCAGAAATAATCCTCCGTACCCGTGCCGCAGATGGTGGGAAACCGCCCATCACCATCCATAAAAAATTTGATTTCCCCTTCACCCCACC
Source organism: Planctomycetota bacterium (assembly GCA_021800165.1). GTDB lineage: Bacteria > Planctomycetota > Phycisphaerae > WQYP01 > WQYP01 > JABEVA01. The sequence goes on from JAJYZF010000004.1 coordinate 22,103, forward strand.
ACCCATTGCTGTTGACCCCCCATGCCATATACGTGCCCACGTATTGTCCACGGCCCGCCACCCCGTCCACAATGGTGTACACCTGCTTATACGGCAGCGGATTCACCCGTCGAAACTGCGCATGAAAATAGGCCGCGTCATCCGGAACCTCCGTCAGCGTATAGTTGATCTGGTAATACAGACTCATCTCCGTATCGGCGATATTCGTCATGGTGATACGACACTTGCGACGAAACGGCATTTCCCAGTAACAATTCAGCGCGCTACCGGGATTCACACAGATCGCCAGCGACGACAGCGGCGAAAATCGATTCCACCCGCACGCAAAAAAATCCCCCACCGGACATTCCACCGAAGGCACGGTCTGGTCATCCCAGTACATCCGCAAAATCGCGAATCTCCAGTGCCCTCCCGGCGTCATCCAGATCTGCTGAATAGCGCCCGAACCGTTTATTTCCGCCAGCGTGAAAGTCGCTCCGGCGGCAATTTTGATGTACGGCGATACCTTCCAGCCCTGGCCAAGATCGCGCGCCGCCGGTGCCGCCGGACCATCCGTGGACATGCCGGCTTTCCCCTTCTCTCCGCTGAAATTCTCCGGACTAATCGAGCGCGTTTTAGCGGCCGAAAGCCGTGATAAATTTCCCAGGTTCATTCCCAAACCATTAAATGAGGTTGTCATATCTTTATCCTGTAAAAAAAGTTTCCTACGCCTTACACGTAAAAAAAACGATCCACCCACAACAATCCCGCAAGAAGGTTATCGCTTTTATCATTCGCGCGGACTCGCCGGAGCCGCTGTTATGCGTGGTGCGCACCGCTCCAATCGAAAATCGCCGAAAATCGCGTTCGCTCACGCAGGCCTGCATACGCTTCCGCGGCCTGCTTGTACGGTGCCACCAGATCAATAAAGTGCGCCGGATCAATACGCTTTGTCCGTATAGCCTCCACCGCTGCCTGCCTGTCTTCCACGCCGCGGTCAAACGGGCTGGCAATAATCGCCGCTTCCCCCGGTATAAAGCCAAACGGATTCAGCGTGATCTTATCAATGTAATTCGCCTGCATGACGATTCGCGGCCAGTCACCATGGTAGAAGCTAATCGGCTCCTTCACATATTGCGTGCCGTACGCTTGCGGCTTTCGCCGAACAAGCTTATAGGCCAGCTCCACTCCGGGAATAACCCCGGACGCCTCCACCACAATATCCGCTCCATTGTTGCAAAATACACCCACACGCTCGGCGATATCCGCGTCGCGCGCCGAAAACGCCGCCGCCACCCCAAAATTCAAGGCCCGCTCCAGCCGGCTTTCCTCCAGATCAACCACACAGACGCGGCAACCGCGGCTGACCAGCCACGCCGCCGAAAACGCTCCGATCATCCCCTGCCCGATCACCACCGCCGTTTCACCCACTACCGGGCGCGCCGCCTCGACGCCGCGCAGGCTGATCGCCGCCACCTCCGCAATTGCATAATCCCTTGGCTCGGCACCTTTCGGCAGCAGTACCGGACGATCTTCCCCGCTCGTGCGATACAGGTGCATGGACGCCTGCCCGCCCCACTGCGATTTAATGCCGGCAATCGCTTTCGGATTGCGCCCCGTAATCCAATCCCCGACCCTCCATCCTTTCACCTCCCGTCCTACTTCCACCACCTGCCCCACCACGCAATATCCGGGAATCAACGGATAGTTGCCCTCCGCGCCGTAATGCCCGCCCAACACCCGCAGTTCCGTCCCCGGCGACACCATCGTGTAGGCGGTTTTAACCACAATTTCATCCGCACCGCAGGCCTCAAGCGCAAACTGCCCGTGGGTCACAGAATTCTTCGCCTGGAATACAATCGCTTCACACGAATTTTTCATTAACTTTGCCAACGAAAAGCCGTACACCCCGAATGAATATTACTTACCGGCACCATTTTCATCAACCTCATCCCCACCAACGCCCGCCCGCCCCGTCGCCGCAGCAAACAAGCCTTCATCACCGCCTTGCCATCCATTCCACCATCCCGCGTGCATCGGATAACTCGACGCACGGTCTATTTCATCCGCCGTACAATTCCATCGCCACCGGACACTTGCGTGTGGCGGCTGAAATATGGATCATAATTGCCGATGGTAACGCTTGCCGAAAGAATTTCGCAGTCCAAGCCGTGCCGATCTCGGCGATTGCCCAGCCCTTTTCGCGTCCCGGCGGCCTACCCCCAAGGTAGCACAGGCACTCCTGCCGGTGATCTTAACCATCCCGGCACCGCCGCTACGCCCGCACCATGCCTATGCATCGGGGGCGCACCGTCGTTCAGCCCGGCCATTATATTGGCCGCGGCGCACTCCGCCTCCGCCTACCGCAGTGGCCTGAAATTCCGCAGCACCGCTCATCGGGACTGACCGCTTCGGGGACATCATGACCGCCCTGTCTTACCCTGGGCTGACGAAAATATCCGCCACTCCTCATCTCCCGAGGCCTCGGGATTGCGCCGTCGTCCAGCCCGGTCCCGGAGACATTCGGGATTTGGCCGTGGCGCCCCGATGGATCGGGACCTCCGCCGGGCAAACAAAATGCAAAATCACCGTCTGCCCCCACCGCCAAATTGCTCGACGCGCAGCAGAATCGATTTCCGCACCAGCCGATTATTTGCGAAGTTTCCATGGTCTTCGTCAGCCCTGCGCGGACGGATAGCTTGTGGAAAGTCGAGCGTAGGATTGTCGCTACGGCGACGGGCAATGAGGCCCAGACGGCCAAGTGGGCCATTGGGGGGTACCGAAGCGATCAGCTTTCAGTCCCGATTGGCGGCTCCTGTCCCGATGCGTCGGGAGATTTCGGCCTCCCTGCCCCAACGGGGGCGGGTAAGTTCCCCAGGTTATTTACGCGAGGGGCAAGGAAGAGAATTCGCCCCTGACCGGCCACCGGTGCTGGGACTTGAAAAAAGTGATAGTGCCGCAACGACACCATCACTTTTCTTAGCTACTGAAAGGGTGTCATTGCCTGTTGGCCTCCTTGACGTCGATGTGCTCGATGGTCTTCCGGGCCGAGACCGCCGCGGTGCCACCCCGTCAAATATGATCGCCCATACATTCACCCGCCCCACGACAGCATCGGAAAATCGCGACGAAAAAACCGGCCGTGCCTACCTGTACTTCGCCGGGCGTTTACAATCCTCACGGTCTTGAGGTGTTGCTTTCGCCATAACGCACTTCAATATTGCCCAGCGAAATCATACTGAAAACCCCACACTAAAAAAATGCATCCGGCCTCCCGTCTCGTTAAATCCTGCCTCCTCGGCATCACAATGCCGGGAATGGTAACGGAAGAATTCCGGATTGGCGAGTTTTCGGGCTATGGGTTCGGTGTTCAGGGGCAGGATGCAGGTTTTCAGCTTTAATCTTTCGGGGTTACAGAGGTGGATTGCTGGATCGTCCTTATGCTGACTTCGCGTACCCGTCGCAGTTTCTGATCGCTGGTGATAAATTCGTCCGCTCCTGCCGAAATCGCGGTACCAATGTGTAGGGCGTCCATCGCGCCCAAGCCGTATCGGCAGGCGATGTCAACAGCGATGCGGGTGATTGCCGGCGACGCGGGAATTTCTTCAACGGGGCCGGCAAAAAATTCCAGCATGAATTGAAGTTCCGCCTTGGCCAAAGCCGCTTCCCGGCTATTGGCAAGGTGACTGCGGTAGGCCGGACGGGCAATGAGTTCCAATCGCAGGTAATCACTGACCAGCAGGGTACGCCCGGCATCTCGCAAAATAGCGATTGCGGCGAGGCGTTGCGATGGTAACCCGGCGAAGGCGGTAATCACAATGTTGGCATCAAGAAAGGTTTTGAGTCTTGCCATCAGGGCCGCTCACCTCGGCGTGAGCGTATCTCGCGGCTTATATCATCAGGACTCATTGATCGCCTGTTGAAATTCAGTGCGGTCTGGCGGGCCGCTTCCAAACGGCGGACCCATTGGTCTCGCGTTTTTTGGACTGAGGCGGCGGCAGGCACCGGTGCAGTTTCCCGACGGCGAGTATGCCCACCCCGCTTCCCAGCTTTTTTAGGCACATCGTGTTGATCAATAAGTGTCTTCATAATGGTTATCGTAGCGAAACATCGCGGGCGTTTCAAACCGCCGGGCGTGCATGGAGAACGGCGAATTAAAGAGCCAGCCGAATTCAGGAGGCGGGAGACGGACTGCGTGGGTTTTCGGTTTTCAGTGCGGGTGGCGACAGAGGTATAACGTTTGCTTTGTTAAAGGCGTCAACCAATGGGACATACTCGTCGAGGGTGCCGACGCGGCTGTTTGGGGGCGGAAGCAGGAATAGTGCGGACTGATCGCGGCAATAGACGTGGTTTGCCATCCACGCGGTTATGGCGTTGATCCACGCGGCCCGGCTGGCGTGGCTGGTTAGTTTAAGCTGGCTGTTGAGAATTTGGTCGAGCCTGTGTTTGGGCCCTTTGAAACCCAAAGCGGCGCAGCACGACGAAAGCGGAAAGGTGAAAATCGCCTGCTTCGCCCAATTTTCTGGTATCGCCGCTTCCAGCGGCGACGGCTGAAGCGCCTTGTTGCCATCACGCGGGTCCGATTCGGCCAGCGCATAGAGTCCCACGGGGAGGTCGGAGGTAACCAAGGTTCGGCCATCTTTCTCATCAAACCAGTAAAGGTACCAGCATATTGTTTGAAGATGGCTACGGATATGGTCGACATCCTTGAGTATTCCGTCCGAACCAGGATTATTCGGATACTCGCCCACCACCAACCCCGCCTTACTCAAGGGATCGATTTTTTCCTTTATCTCCAGAGCTTCGCGGGTACGCATGGCCATTGCCGCGATGTACACGACGACCTGTTCATGTGAACTGTAGTCGAACGAGCGCGGTTTGGTCCGCAGGATATCCACGATTTTGGCCATCGCGGGGTGTTCAATTTGCCCAAGCTCACCCTCGACGTGGCACTGGCCGGCGGAATCTGCTGGGGAGTCGTAGAGGTGGAGTACGTAGGCAACGCTTTTGGGGCTGCCACCGGTCCATTTTGGCTTGATCACCCCATCCCTTCCAGGTCGCATAAAATACTGGAACAATTCCCCATCTGGCAGGCAAAACCGTTCGAGGTACGCCCTGTTGACATGGTGATGCTTTACCGGCTTATTCGGCAGTTGGCTAGGGTGTTGGGTTGAGGGCGGAATGGTGTAGCTCCAAAATAATGTCGTCATTTCCTGAGACGCAACCAAAGCTGTGAATGCGATCGGAGGCCCCTTGCGAAAAACCCTCGTTTTTCGTTAATGCCTTGCCCGCGCAAACAGATTTTCCCTGAATCGTAGCAGGAGAGCATCGTGTCCGGCGGGCACTTCGATCTCCAACAAGTTGATGCTGTCGCCGCTGTGATCGGGGTTCAAATTTCGGCGGATGGTTATAAGGTTTCCATCCACCCCCATGTCCCGACGAGCATCCTCGGCAATTTCAAATATCCTCTCGCCAACCGCCCGCTGTATCGCGGCTAGGAATTCATCGGTATCAAAGCTTAACGTCATATCAGGCCATAGCTCCATAAGAATGCCTCCAGATAAACCTTTTCAATAGGATACCGGCCAAAACCCAAACAGCCAACCTGTTGTGCAGTATTTGTTGCCCCCCCCCCACAATTGGCAGATATGCTTCTGCTTTATCTCCTATTTTTGAATCTACATGAAAGGCAGTATCTCCGCCGCGTTTCGTGTTGGCCGAAAGGGCCCCAAAGCTATAACAATTCCAGCGGCCAGGATGGGCTGGCGGCAGCCGACCCCGGAATTTAATTCCATGGTCGCTCTTTTTTATATTTCGCTGCCCCCCAACATTGGCCCCCAATTCCTTCTCCGCCGCCTTGATTGGCTCATCGAGATTCCCTGGCGTGAGATTCCCAGTCGGCTTGATTTTCGGGCCGTGGAAGGCGATAATAATAATGGAGGCTTTGGCATGGGGTTCGCCCCGGTCATTGCCTTTACTTTTTTAATCTTCCTGATTGGCCCTATCCGATTGGCTCCGCAGATCATCCAAGTACGTGATTCCGTAAAGATCCCAATTTCCTGAACCATCAATTTTTGGCTTCTCGCCAACGAACTGCATGTCCTGAAGTTTGGTGGCATAGGGTGCGAGTTCCGCTCGTGCCGGTTGAGGCATCGGCGTACGCCGCCAACCCCACCCAAGCGTATATGCTGCCAAATCTGCGAGAAATACACCCGTAGTCAGTTCGGAGTGAACGAAGAACGGCTCGGGCACTATTCTGGCGCTGCGATAACGTCCATTTTGCGTTCCGAGAAAGTACGCGGCCATTTGTTGGATTAGAACCTTGGCTTTGGTCTTCTCTAATTCGTCGAATACCACCAAGCCCCGCTCGTGCGGTGGCTGGCCCCCCAGCAGGTAAAAATATCGCTCGAAAAGATACACATAATCCTTACGCAGCATTCCGGAATCGGGTCGCGGCGATTTTATATCCACAACCGAGGCGATAACCCGAACTTCGTAGCAAGCGGCGATATTGATTACTTCATCGACGAACTTAAGCACTTGACGGCTGTATGCCACAAGTTCCCGCTCGGTTATGGCACTGGTGCCAGCACCGTTCTCGGCCGCGCTAATTCCCTTCGTCAGGGCGGAATGGGCAAGCTCGGGCAACTCGCTGTCCGCAATCTCAACGTGCCGTCCGGCGCTCCGGAACCGCTTCCGTTTCAGGAGTTTTTTTGCCTTTAACTCCGTTACTCGCAGGTTGCGAAGATAATCGCCAAAATAACCTTTTTCAGCCGCCCGGACAGCCTTTACCAGATTCCAAAGATTGGACTCGGACACCGCCACGCCCGCGAGCACCTCGCAGGGCATCTCGTGGTGATCGTGACCGCTTTCATCAATAAATAACAGCATCCGGAGCTCCACCTTGGCTATCGCTCTCCGCACGGGAAATTACAGCCGCGGGCAAGAAAATCTGGTGTTCTCAATCTATTCTCGGACGCCGGCCATCACAGCTTCCCCCCCCCGCCAACGTCAGTTGCTTTTCCGCCCGCCTGTACCGTTGGATCGTCTGGATTTAATCCCGGGGCTACACCTTGGCCTTGTTGGTAGAGCGTGCCGATGTCGACCATCGCCAGCCCGCTCCCTGCCGCTGCGCCCTGGTGGAACCAAAGCATCGCCGTGGTGTAATCTTGGGGTACGCCAAGACCATAGGCATAAAGGTTGCCGATGTTGCCCCCGCCACGCCAAAATGCTCGTTGGCCCCGGCCCTCCGCGCCGGGTAAAATATGGAAATGATTTATCTCGACCACAATTCAACCACCCCGGTCCTTCCGGAAGTACTGGAGGCAATGCTGCCGTACTTCACCCAGGATTAGGGTAATCCGTCGAGCACTTATCGGTTCGGTGCAAAGCTCAAGGCTGTCGTGGAAACGGCCCGCGCGCAAGTGGCGGAACTGATCGGCGCGTCGCCGCGGGAGATTATATTTACATCGTGTGGTACCGAAAGCAATAATGCCGCGCTAAATACGGCTCAATTCCCTTAGTCGAACTTGTGCTGACGGCGGTGCCACGCCAAGCATTGCTGGTCGGGCAGGTAGTGATCATTTTGGGGCCGAAGTAATTCTCGGCCAGCCATTTTCTTCAGGAGGTAGGCCTCCTCACCGGCTTCAACAAAGCGGTTCTCGGCGACGATAACCAGCAGGTTTGGTGCTATGGACCAGAAGCCGCGATCAAATAGCCAATGTGCCGTTTTGCTTAGCGCAATCCCGTTGGTCGGATGGTTGCTGCCGCCCTTTTTGAATTGGTGGATGTGTGCTGCGTCGACGGAGGTCGTTCCGTCTTCCGCCACCATACGGTATCGCGTCAAGGCGCATGTGTAGTTGTAGGCCGGTAGCACACGCACCGAAAATTTGGCGTCACGCCTGGCCTCCGACTCGTTGGCCTCCAAAAACCGAGTGGCATCCGCCGTGGCAATATCGTCAGGTGGCACCTCCAGCCCGGCCAGACTATATAGTTCGGCCCGTTCGTTCGGCTCAAAGTACCGTGCGATCAACGTGCGGCGGGCCAGCGTGCGAAAGGCCGCGTCGTTGAGGCAAACCCAGAATGACGCGTCGAGCTTGGCAAGCACCGCACGGGTGCGATCATGCGCGGGCCTCCCGTCGGCCTCCAGCGGCGTCCAAATACCCTCCGTGCGGAGGTGAAAGAATGGAAGTTTCGCGTCCGGCCTCGTGCGCCGTCGCTCGGCGACAATGCCCCAGTAGGAACTGAAACGAAAAGCCAAATCCCCATCACGGCGGAGCGTCGCTCCAGCGAGTTTACCCTCCTCGGCAAGGTCGCATACCACCAGTAGCAAAAGTGGTTTGTGAGGTGCGACACCGCTGACGGGGTCATAATTTAGGTTGCTGAGAATATTCAGCCACCGCGTAAATTCCGGGGGTGTTGATCCATCGTTCATTTGGACGCCCCATCGACGTGAAAAAACGAATACACCAGTGTTATGGCTAAAGAGCGCCGCCTGCAGCCGCCGCCGTTTCATCATCAAGCGCCTTAAGCGAATCTGCGATTTCCTTGTATTTTGAAGCCATACAAGGCCCATATTTAACCTAAAGGCGTAATGGAGGCAAACTCGTGAATGTCTCGGCTCGCCAACAGGAAAATCCACTCTGAGCGCCACGCAATCGCTGATTCCAGCATCCGCCGGTGCTTAAAGCAATATTGGCCGCAAGAAAAGAAAGGAAAACCCCATTAATCAAAGGAGTATGTAATGACCAGGGAGGCTGGGAAGCGATTTGTGCCTTATTAAAAAAACGAAAAAGTTCTCGCTGCCCGAATCGACCCGAAAACATCAGGCTGCCACTAATAATACGGACAGGCTAGCCACTAAAATGAATACCTTGATCGCCAACCAGGCGACAGCTTCACCGGGAGCAGGTGAGAGTTGAGCAGTAGAACACAAGGAATTGACGGTGATCTTGTTTGGGCTTCCAGCCCCGGTGCCCACGATGCAGGCTCTCGTGACCGGGTAGAAATTGGCCAATTGACCAATGAATCCGAAAAGGCGACATTCGTCATTTTTGGGTGAGTGACTCACAGACGGGAAGGAAAAGGGGTCGGGTACCTTTAACAGGGATGAAATCCACTTTCAAAGCGGCGGCGGGTATGCGTAAGCGTCAACCATAGCATGAACGCAAAAACATCTTCACCCTGCCCCTGCCGCGGCCACACGCACAGGTGCCAATGGCTGGGTATCAGGCAATCGCAGCACAGACGCATGGAAAACTGCTTTGCGCCCTGACGCGAAACCACGCCAAAGACCCTGGCATAATCCTGTGGCACGCCCCAGACCAGCGGCATACATGTTCCCCAGGTTGTTCACGGCCCGGCCTGATCCCTCCGCAGCCGATTTTCCGAAAGATGCCATGGCCAGCGCATAATCATAATCCGGCGGATGGCCAGTCAGAGCCGGCCACACCCGCCTGAAATTCCTTACCCGGAGGTTCTCCCGCCATTCTGGCGGTGTACGCCGACTCCTCAAGGAAGGCCAAAGAGCGATGCAAAACAGGCAATTCACGAGTGACGCGGCGATTAACGATTCATTTGAACCCAATGCTACGGTAGCTCCAGTTCATCGCGATGCTCCGGAAATACTGCCAGGCATGCCATCCCAATACGCACAGCTAATAATCCCCTCACCCCCATACCACATCGAAAAATCCTATGAGGCACGACAAGAGGTAGACAATTATTTGCGATCTCTCCGCCCTATTTTGGAGGATCTGTATTGTTTGGCATTTTGAACACGGGCTACACTGTTCCCTCAGGCTATGGCCAATAAAGCCGAAAAGATTAATCCGCCCCAGTGCCACCGGTAGGCCCGGGTGCGGCGGGTGGTGCTATATCGGATACAGATATCCCTCCCACATCATCCCGACGGCGTGCCTCTTCCCCAATCCCATTTCCGCCAAGCCCCTTCGCCTGCATTTCCCGGAAAACCTTCTCGCGTAGCACCGGCACTGAAGTGGGCGCGCTAATCCCAAGCCTGATCCGTCCATCCAACCACTCCACATATTGGATCTCGATGTTGTCGCCTATCATTATTTTGTCATGAGGCCGAACCGTAAGTACCAGCATACACCAACTCCTTGACTCAATTGCCAATCCATCATACAGACACGAAGAAGCTTTGTGAAACTGTACACAACTCTGTACACAAAATTTTGCAAAACATGGTCAACATGGTACACCTGGATACGTCAGCATAAGGGGCGGAAACCCTCATGGTTACTGCATGTGCCGCGGTATCATGGACTTGGCTTTTTGGCCAGAATAACGCTCATAACCCGGAGGTCGGGGGTTCAAATCCCTCCCCCGCTATTATCTGGCTAAACAGAGCCGGATAGAAACTGATTTCAACACTTTGGGTGTTGGGATCAGCCTTTATCGTTTTGAGGTAGCGCCAGACGAGCTCCTTTTTCACCTCCACGGTTTTCTCGACCCAGCGAATCTCATGAGGCGGACATCCTGATCAGTCGTGGGTCGAACTTGATCGGCTGCTTCGTTCCGACCGATATCTTCGCAAAATCCCGATGCGCAGGATTCAGCAGGTAATTCCACTCGCTCGGGACAATCACGCTGGGCAGCCGCAACACCGCTGAAGTTCCGCTGGCCGCCCATGCGTCGCCGATCCGTTGTGCCGCTTCCGGTACCGGCGACTTTCGCCAGGCCTCTGGAAGTGCGGCAGGATCAATGGCTGTCATCAAAGACTCGTCGAATGTTACCTCGAAGCTAACGAAGCGACTCATTAATTCAGGAGCCTGCAGATGCATCAGAATTTCCAGAATGGCCAATGAAATGCTGCTGGCGGTGTAGACCATTGCCGTCCCCTGGCTATTCCAACGTCCGCCGTAAGCCTTGGCACCGCCACCTGAAAATGCCGCCGCCGCATGTTTACTTTTGGTGATGCGCCATGCGCGGATCGTCATGCGAAGACCCCGTGTTCCAATCGGCCAATCAGATTCTCGACTTCGCGTGCTCCAACGTCCGTCGCGGCGAAGTCCAGCGGGGTTTCTCCACCCAACCCCGATTGCCGGGTCTGTATCCACTTTCTCGCGGCTGCAACATCCCCCTCAAACAGATCCACAGCCTGATCAAATATGGCCGATGCCCGCCACACCCGGTCGGATTCATCAGGTTGCAGTTTTCCTTCGCTTTGCCGCCGGGTCAGAGTACGTTGCGGGATGGCAACAAAGCGTGAGATTTCGGCCCACGGCAGTTGGGTCGCCTTCTGAAATCCGGCGAGTTTCTTGAACGGAAACCCGGCCCGGACCAACCGCACGATCTTGACCGAATCGTTCGTGCCAATCCCAAGCCTGCGGGAGGCAACCCTCCTCTTTGCGCCCTTGATCTTGTACTTTCTCGCATGAGCCTCAGTAGTCGTCATAACAACTCCTTATTTGGCCAAATGGCACTATTGTACGCGCCAACTGGCTGGTAAACAAGGTATCGGTCTGACTTCCATTCCACCTTGACTGCCACTCTCGCGTGTCCACCCGGCGACAAGCATGCCCGCACCTGACCTCAAGGCCACACCATTTTTGATAGGTGACTTAAGATCCAAGGTTTTCAAATCCTTCAGCAAAGACGCGTTTTCAAGATGGTCCGCATCGCCAAGGAGCCGCCTCTCGCGCCGTTCCCGAACCCAACGGCCCCGGCTTACGCAAAACGCCGCAAAGCCGGTTGGCCAGTTGCAGAGCAGCAAGCCTCCGTTCTCGGGGCGGCATTTTCCACACGAGCCAGCTCTTTCCCGGGCGTTTGAGAAATAGTTTGCGTCACCAGGCGGGGATTAACTTGCCGGTCGTTTTGTGGCCTTCGGAGATCATTTCAAACAGGAGCGGCCTCATTTTCCGGGTGCGGCGGTAACAGCGGAGCCAGGGGCGGTAATCCGGTGGTCAGGCCCTCGTTGCAGGGAAGGCCGAGCGGATGGCCGGGTTTTCGCCCATTGCGTGGTATGGGGCAAAATTGTAGACACCCAGCGAATAGCTCCGGTCAGACCCATCGCGTGATCTTGTTTCCTTCCCGGTCAATAAAGTTGCCGGTCACGATCATGATGAGGTCGCAGATTATCCAGAGACCGAAACCACCAAGGGTCAAAGGCATAAGTAGCCCTGTTCCAACCTTCCCCACGTAAAACCGGTGGACACCCAATATCCCCAGAAACCAACAGAGGAGTAGGACTGGAAGAATTCGCTCTGGGGTTCCAAGTTGAGCACCGCATTTTGGACAGGCGAGCGCGGTTGGGTGTATTTGGGCACCGCAGCCTGAGCATCGCCAGAGCCTTGAGGCCACTATGGCCTCGCGTTGGGCTGCCTGGCGGCTGAGCCGGTCGTGGCAGTTGGAGCAGACGATTGTATTTTGCCAGACCATCGCTTGTTCGTCTTTCCCCATTTGACGGGAACAGCATTCGCACTTTTCCACGGACTCTGTCGACATGTTAAAGTTCCTTTTCGTGGGGGCCGGGCGACGGGCTTACGAGTTTCCATATATTTTAGCCTACCGAATGGTTGCCGCAAGCTTGCGACGTAAATGCCCACATTGGCCCCTGTTGGCAGGGCCGTAAGGAATAGGTCTCTAATAAGTTCGGCGGTCAATGGGCGATTGAGTGTGAAAGGCTCCTATGAAATCGCTACACTGACTCGTACTTGGCTGGAGATACTCAGAGGGCGCTCGTCACCAGTAATGGCGCGGACGATTCCCTCTTGGGGGAACGTAGCCTGCAGCCAGTTGGAAGGGAGAACATGATTATTTGGACGGTTTGCCCCAGGGGTGGGCTGCGGGTCTGAAAGAGCGTGTTTGGTACCAATCGGATCCCCGCGGTTCTGACGAGCCGGAACGAAGGAAGGCCCAGCGCATGCAGGTGTTGCATCTGTTACGGCACCGAGGACGGGATATTGCGGAGTTCACTTGCGGCTTGCTCCCGGAGATTATCCGGGGCATCACCCATTTTGAGTATATCACGATAACGGGCGGCAGCATCGGCGTATTCACAAGAAAGAGCGAGCAAACGCGATTGCGCCAAGATTGCCTTGGCCCTCTGATCGGTTGGTGCCTCCGCAGTCGCGGCCAGCGCGGCGTATTCCTGGATGGCCACCCGAAATCGCCCCTGCTCCGCATGGACTGCAGCACGGTTGTATTGTGCGTGGGCCCTTTGCGTGGCGGTTGAACCGGCGAGTTGAGCGACGCGTTCGTAATCATCAATCTCGAGGTCAGGACGGCCCCGCATACCGTGTGTTATGGCGCGACTGATCAGAGCGTCGGCTTTCATTTCGGAGCTGCTTTCGGGTGCCGCCAGGATCGTATTAAAGTCCTCAATGGCGAAGTCGCACAATCCTGCGCTCCGGTAGGCGCGAGCTCTGCCGAATAGTGCGCTCAGGGCAAGGCTAGGCGGGACACCATCAATTTGCATGGCCTCGTTGAAATCGCTTATCGCGTCATGTGCTTGGCCGCAGCGTAGCCGGACGATACCGCGATTCCTTATCGCGTGCGCGGTGGTCTGCGGGCGCGCGCCCCGGACGCCAATTGCCAGGGTATAGAAATCGCAGGCCCAATTCGCGTAGCCGGAATTGCTGTAGCCGAGGCCAGCTTGAAGGTAATATTCGCCCCACCTTTCCGAGAGATCGAGGGACGAGAACAGCAGAAGCGACTCGGCGAAAACGACGACTGGGTGGCGATCATATTCCGGCGGGTCGGCCGCCGGCTGCGGCGAGACGGTTCCGCCAACTCGGGCGCCGATGATGAGGCCGTTCGTGCATCCCGCAGGCATCGCCGCTCGCGTGGCGGGCTCGCTGGGTAAGGTCGCGGCCCCACGGGCCAAATGGGCTTGATCTTCGTCGAGCAGTCGTTCCGGTGCCATTGCTGGTGGATCGTCGGCTACGGTGCCCCAGTCCTTTATGGGAACGCTGGTTTCGGCGCTCGACCTGCCGCCCAAGGTGCGCGTGGCCGCCGGGAATCCAAAAAGGGACGTGCAGCGGTTGGGGTTTCGGCCCACGATAATGGCCACAGAGTAGTCTCCGATTTCGTTGATTACCGTGTTGCCGCAAAAATTCGATTGGTCGCCAAGATTACCTTCCTGTATAGGAAAATGGATGCCGTTCCACCAGAGGTCCGCCTGTATCAAGCAGAAGTGGGATCCGAAAAATTTTGCTTGAAATGCCGTCTGTCCATTTCGGGCTATTGTGAACATCCCGCCGTGGTAAACAATGTCATCGACGTCTGAGGTGCGGTAGGACATCTCATTATTTTGAATGATGAGCAACGGATTATCCATCTCGTCGTATATTTTTAGACTTAAAAGCCAGTGATCTGATTCCCACCGTAGGCTGATAACGGAATTGCCGTCCATAGCCAGTATTATCACGTAACCGTCCTGGCGGGCGCGCATGGAGAAGCTGTTGCTGGCAACGGAGATGCAGCACTCACGGGAGTGGGTTAGCCAAACTGTATCGGGAGTGCTAAGCGAATTCTGCCGGCGTTTGTTGAAGGGGGTAGAATTGGCCGCCCCGATCTCTTTCCGCGAAAAAATCCCGTTTGTTGTCTTTCTGTGGCATCCATCGCAGAGCATTGTGATATCATTTTCGACGTGGCCCGTTTTGCTGTTGTAGCCATTAATATGGTGGTATTCGCAAATAGGCCTGCCGCACAGTACGCAGCCATAGCCACATCTTTCCCGCACTCGACGTTTTATTTCTGCGGGAATTTGCGGGCGATTCTGCGCCATTTGCCCCTCCAAGGAGGATAGCCGTTGAGGGCAGTCAGGCCGTACACAACAACGGTACGTCCGAGCGCAAAGAATCCTAAGCTTTTCGTTATTGCCACGCAAGCAGAACTGCGGAAGATATTACATTTCCTTCAGGGGCGCGGTCCAGCGGGTTACGGAGGCTCAGAACAGTGGGGGCGAAGCGGGATGCCTCTAGGGTGGTTGTTGGGTGTACCGTAAATATGAGATTCCCGCCGGTAATTTAGCCCTTTCCAATCCCTCCCACGCTATTCTTATCTCAAAGGGACTTGCGGCAACGTGGCGGGATCAATACCGCAGACTCATCGTCTGGAGGCTCTGCTTCTGACCAAAGAATCAGACAGGACCATTGCCCAGGTGTTGCACCTCAATCCCCGTCTGGTCCGGGCCTATCGCAAGATGTTTTTTGACGTTGGTGTGCCGCCACCCGTGTTGCTGCGGGTCCGGCCGCCGCGCGTCCAAACTCCCACCAGGCTGGCCGTCGCGGTATCGCAAGTTCGCTTTTACAGGCCTAAACTCAAAGCCGTGGCTTGGCCGCCAAAAGGCAAAAGCGGCCGGGGATTTTCCATGAGCCGGGGCTGGGCGGCGGGCTACCGGAGCGACCGAACCCCTCACATTTGGTACAATCCAAGGGGTTCAGGCCTCCGGAGGGGGTAGAACCTATTGGGTTGGTCGAAACGGATTAGTGAACAAATACCGAAGGCTCCAAAAAAATGGCGAAAGTTGCGGTAAAAGAAAGTATTCTTCGCTGGGCCGTGGAACGTTCCAAGCGGTCGCCGGATGCGTTTTTGCCTAAATTTCCACACCTGCGCGATTGGGAAGAAGGCATCGCCATGCCGACCCTGCACCAGCTTGAGCAATTGGCCACGGCCACGCACACTCCGCTCGGCTATTTCTTTCTTGAGAAACCTCCCACAGAGGCGCTCCCAATTCCACATTTTCGCACGCTCGTGGAGGAAACGCCAAACGATCCCAGCCCGGATCTTCTGGAAACCGTTTATTCGATGCAACGTCGCCAGGATTGGATGCGGGAATTTCTTATTGCCGAAAGCCACGCACCACTGCCATTCGTGGGTCGCGCAAAGCCCTCAGATTCCCCGGAGGTTCTCGCCCGGACGCTAAGAACAATCCTTGGATTTGCCGATGGCTGGGCGGTCACCGCACCAAACTGGGCCGCAGCCCTGCGTAAGCTTCAACATGCCAGCGAACAAGCCGGCATCCTCGTCGCGGTAAGCGGCATTGTGGGCAACAACACACGCCGAAAACTTGATCCGGCGGAATTCAGGGGATTTGTTTTGGTGGACGACTACGCGCCGCTGGTATTCCTGAACGGGGCCGACGGGAAGGCGGCACAGATGTTCACCCTGGCACACGAACTGGCACATGTGCTCTTCGGCAGCAGCGCCGCCTTTGATTTGCGGCAAATGGCCCCGGCGCAGGGCGGGATCGAACGTGCATGCAACCGACTGGCGGCTGAGTTCCTTGTGCCGGCCGAACAACTCAGGGTGGCGTGGTTGCAGACCCGAAGCCAAGACGACCCCTGGCAATTTCTGGCACGCCAATTCAAAGTCAGCGAAATTGTTGCCGCACGGCGCGCCTTGGACCTGAAGCTGATCGGCCATGAAACGTTCCGCGAATTCTATGAAACCTACATCAGAATGGAAAGAAAAAAGCCCAAGGGCGACGGCGGCGATTTTTATCTAACCCAGAGCTCCCGCCTCGGAGGCCTCTTCGGCACCACCGTTGCACGAGCGGTTCGGGAAGGCAGGCTGCTCTATACCGAAGCTTATGAACTCACCGGCATGCGGGGGAAGACATTTGATAATTTTATAAGCCACCTGCCGGAACACAGTGCGTGAAGGTAGTTCAAATTATGTATCTCCTGGACGCGAATGTCTTTATTGAGGCCGCGAAACGCTATTATGCCTTCGACTTGGTGCCGCAATTTTGGACGCGGCTGATTGAACAGGAGAAAGCCGGGCGATTATGCAGCATCGACCGCATCAGGGACGAACTGCGGAGGGGCAAAGATAGGCTGGCCCAATGGGCCTCCACGGACTTTTCCGAGGCTTTCCGGAACTCGGCGGAGGCGAAGACCATCAAGGCTTACAGCAAAGTGATGAATTGGGTCCAAGAACAACCGCAATTGATTCCCGCCGCGAAAGATGAATTCGCCCGTTGCGCCGATGGATGGCTGGTCGCCTACGCGATTGCGCACGCATGTACAGTAGTGACGCACGAGGTATTTGATGCAAACACCAGGCGCAGGGTGAAAATTCCCAATGTTTGCAGGGCGTTCGACATTCAGTACGTCGATACCTACGCGATGCTGCGACGCCTGGGCATTCAACTGGTCTGACCGCCCTACTCCGGACATTAAATTGAGAATGAAATTTGCCGAGTATGTCTGCGGCCCGCAAAAAATGGCCACAACTCATCCCCATCCGGACCGTCCCCACGCCCATTCCCCCGCGCCCACGCTCTGCGTACCTCTGCGTCCGGAGTTTATCCCGATGTCTATCGGGACGGTGAGCCCCCCCCGCGGCCGCAGCCGCCTTTACTCCCGACTCCCGACTCCCGTCTCCTGTCTCCTGACTCCTAACTCCCAAATCCTAACTCCTGCGGCCACAGCCGCTATTACCCCCCCCCATACCCCGCCTATCACTCAACCAAGCGGAACTCCCGATGGAAGGCTCATTCCCGATGGCTATCGGGACGCAGCCAAGCCTCGTTCCGCCTGGCCGCAGGCCCTTAAACCGCCTGCGATCATTGACAAGTAAATACGTGCCTCGCCACAGCGGCCCCGTCGAAGCCACAGGCGTGCACCACACCAAAATAAGGAATTCGACTCATGCCCATGCTGCGCCTGAAACAAGCACAAAACCGACCACTAACCCGGAAAATTAAAAATGTTTGGACACTTTGGCCATCTTGGCCATCTTACCCCAAAACCCCAACAAAACCGCCCATTTTTCAACCTGTCCAAGATGGCCAACCCCCAAAAACTTGGCCACCTTGGCCATCTTACCCGTCGCCGTCCTCCCGTTGAGGCATGGATGCCGAAATCCTCGATGTGGCAGGAGCCAAGCATCGGGAAGGCATGGATGCCGAAATCCTCGATGTGGCAGGAGCCACGCATCGGGAACTCCTGACTCCTAACTCCCGTCGCGGCATGGACGCCGAAATCATCGATGCTGGAGGACCGGCGTATCGGGACCTCCCAACTCCTAACTCCTAACTCCTTACCAAAAAAAACGTGTTGATCTTGTCGATCTTGATAATCTTGCCCAAAAATCCAACGCAGTGCCCCGTGTCCCTTCGTGTCCGATATTTATCCCGTCGTCATTTAATCTGTGTAAGGCGTTTATCCCGAAGTCCATCGGGATGGATCCCCCTGTCCGCGCTCCGTGAACCTTTGTGTCCATTGTGGTAAAAAAAACGCCATCCTTCTCCGTTCTTCGCGCCTTCGTCACTTCGTGTTTAACCCGTCGTCGCGCCCCCGTTAAGGCACGGATGCCGAAATCCCGATGTGGCAGGAGCCAAACATCGGGACTGAAACCTGACCGCTTCCCCGCGTCCCCTGCGGTAAAAAATCGCCGCAGCTCTGCCGACCGCAGCCCTCCACCCGCCCGAGGGTACCGCCACACATTCTGCCAAGCGCGGAAGCGGTGTGCTTGACAGAAAGTCCCATCCGCGACGCCCGGCACGATGCCCGCGGCAAAAAGGCGGAAGCGGGCGGTTGCCGCAAAATCTAATCGCACCCCCGCCCGAACTAAAAACCTCTGCCGCTTGCCAAATCCGCTGCCCGCCTTAGAATTATAAACTGCACTCGCGCGGGGGCAATGAGGCCGTAGCTCAGCTGGTAGAGCAACAGACTTTTAATCTGTGGGTCCTGGGTTCGATCCCCAGCGGCCTCATTTGCCCGCCCAAGTAGGATCCGCCACCGGCCAAGCGGCACCGCAAACGAAATATCATCATGAGAAAGCATCATCCACTAACCGACCTGAGCACTTATATCGCCGCCCGCTGGGCGGCGATGATGCTGGGCTTTTTTCCAGTAAACGCCAACCTGCGCACGGCCAAAGCATTTGGATCCATGCTGTGGACCTTGGATCAGCGGCACCGGAATCTGGCCATCGAACATGTTTCGCGCAGTTTGCCGGAACTTTCGCCCCAGCATGCGAGCCTGGTCGCCCTGCGGTCCATGCAGCATTTTTGCCAACTCGGCATCGATGTCATGTTCACCACCCGCACCATCAACGTGCAGCGATGGCATCAATATGTGCATTTTCAGGAAAATCTTCGCCAGACCATCCGGATCACCATGGAAAATCGCGGAGCGATTTTGCTCACCGGCCATTACGGCAACTGGGAAGTGCTGGGGTACACCATGGCCACGCTGGGGCTGCGCAGCTATTCGGTGGCCCGTCCCATTGATAATCCGTATATCGACACCTGGCTGCTGGGCGTGCGGCAGCGCAAGGGACAAATCATCTTGTCCAAACGCGGCGTCACCACCACCGCCCAGGAAGTGCTGGAAAATAAGGGAATTCTGGGATTCATCGCGGATCAAAATGCCGGGCCTAAGGGAATGTTTGTACCTTTTTTTGGACGCCTGGCCAGTACGTATAAAAGTATCGGCCTGCTGGCCATCCAGCATCGGGTTCCCGTGATTGTCGGCTGTGCCCGGCGGCGCGGCGACCGTTTTGAGTTTGATATTGACATTGCGGATATCATTGAGCCGCAGGACTGGAGCCATCAGCCGGATGAACTTCGCTACATCACCCAGCGTTACACGCTGGCGATAGAAAAGATGGTGCGCCAAGATCCCACCCAATATCTGTGGATTCACCGGAGATGGAAAACCCGGCCCAAAGGGGAAACCACGGCCGATGGCCCACCGCCATCACCCGACTCCGCCTCTGTGGTTACGCCGCATTCCGCGGCTGCGGATCCACCACTATAGCCGATAAAAACTTCGGCCCATGCACGCCCGTGACCAGGTTCATTTCAATATCCGAGGTTTTGCTGGGGCCATTGATGATCACCACGTTGGAGGGTAGTTTGCCGGCCGTGTCGCGCCCCAGCATCACCATGGCATCCACCAGATCGCCGAGGATTTTATCCGCCGACAATATCACGATGTGTAAATTTACCGTCAACGTGGAAGACCGTCCAAACCCGGCATCGCTCCACACCATCAATGCGCCGGTATCGGCCAAACCATAACGGCAGTCGGTAACGGCGGTGTCACATTCAAATACATCCCGGACACAGCTTGGTTCGGTCCAGCGGTGAACTTGCATACCGGCAGCGTTTAGAGCCTGGGCCAACGGTTCCACCGGCCAGGTCAGGCAATTGAGCATAACGCGGCGCGATTTCCGGGCGGTGAGAGTTTTTTCAATCGCCGCCACCACCCCATCCGCGGCCACTCGCTCTACACTCATCCCATTGCCGGCGGCACATCGTATCCAGCGGTCGATTCGCTTGGGGTCGTTGGCCGACACCTCACGGACCACCGCCTCACGACGCTCCGGCCGCGCCGCGGGCGCGATCGTTTCGGCGTGGCCCAAGGCCTGACGAACTCCGGATAAAAATTGCGTTCGCATCCGAGGGAGCTCAATGGGCTTTGGAGAATTGACGTACGAATCACTCAAGGCCCGACCTTTCACCAAGAATACCCTTGCCATCCCCCATTGCTCTTTTTTTTGCCTGATGTTCTTTCCAGAGATATCGAAAATCATGCTTGGGCGGACGTGGAAAATCACGCACGCGGGTCCACCCCTTGGCCGGGCCTGGAAGTTTCGAAATCCAATCGTCTTTGGCCGGCAATCGGCGCATGAACAATCGCTGGGCCACTTGCCCCAGTCGATAGGACCACCGGTGCCGGAGGCCCCAGGTCCATAGGCCAAAAATCCACCGCTCGGTGCGCGTGGCTATGCCCGCCCGCACTTGATCGCGGCGCATCAGAATCAACATTTCCGGAATATTGATTTTTACCGGGCACGCCTCGTAGCAGGCCCCGCAGAGGCTGGAAGCGTGCGGCAAATGTTTATGCTCGGCCAAGCCGTTGAACAGCGGGGTTATCAAAGCTCCAATAGGGCCGGGATAAATACTGCCATAGGTATGCCCCCCCACCTTGCGATAGATCGGACAGGCATTCAAACAAGCGCCACATCGAATGCAGCGCAGCGTATCGCGATACTCACCCGCCAGGATACGCAAGCGGCCGTTGTCCATGATAATCAGATGAAACTCTTCCGGCCCGTCATGTTCGCCGGGGCGTTTAGGGCCAGTAATGATGTTGGTATATTGGGTAAGCGTTTGGCCGGAAGCACTGCGTGCCAGGAGCTTTAAGAAAACAGGAAGATCTTCCATGGCGGGAATGACCTTCTCCATCCCCATAATGGCCACATGAACCCGCGGACGCGAGGTACACATTCGCCCATTGCCTTCATTGGTGCAAATACAGATGGAGCCGGTTTCCGCAATGGCAAAATTAACCCCACTAATGCCCATATCCGCCTCGTTAAAGCGATGGCGCAGATAAACCCGGGCCATCTCCGCCAAGGTCGGTGGATCATCGGTATAGGGGACTTGGAAGTGGGCTGCAAACACCTCGCCGATCTCCTTGGCCCGCATGTGAATCACCGGCATTACGAGATGTGACGGGTGGCTTTTATCCACCTGGAGAATAAATTCACCCAAATCTGTTTCAATCACTTCCAGACCGGCCGCTTGAAGCGCGTTATTCAGTTCCATCTCTTCGCTGACCATGCTTTTACTTTTCACAATCAAGCGGCTGTTGGTGCGTCGGGCGATGGCAATCACCAGATCGTTAGCTTGCTGACTATCGGCGGCAAAATGCACTTGTCCGCCATGGGCCAGCACATTTTTCTCCAACAGTTCCAGGTAATAATCCAAGTGATCCAGGGTATGGCGTTTGATATTACCCGCTAGTGCCCGCAAGCCCTCGGCATCTGGCAATTCCGCCAGCATGGTTCTCCGGCTGTAATCCTTTTTGGTGACCGAATTATCGAGGGCATCATGCAAGGATTGATTGGCGGACTCTACCGCAGCACTGGCCATAAAATCGGGCACAAACACCGGCAGGGCCAGGCGCGGCGGCGCAGGTTTTTTTTGCGAATCAGTGGCCGGCATTGCCGTGGCCTCCTTCCAGCGCTGCGGCGATAAGTTCCGCCGCATGGCGTACGGCAAAGGTGCCGCCATAGCGATGGCCCGCTCCGCCGATATTCATAGCACAGCCGCCATCGTTAACAATCATCACCTGGGCCTGGCTGCGATTACCGCATTGCACCTTATCGCGCACGATGGCGCCGCTGATATCCGGATACTTTGTGGCGAAAGTACCGCCGAAGCCGCAGCACTGTTCCGCCTTTTCCAGCGGCACGAAGCGGCAATTGCCGATTTGCCGCAGCAGATCAATACATGGCTCGCCCGTCAACTCCAACCCGCGCAGGTGGCAAGTGTAGTGGTAGGTGAAGTCAACCGGTTCCGGCAGGCGATACGAGGTAAGGTCCACCTTGAGTATTTTGGTGAGAAATTCGATATATTCATAAGTGCGCGCCACAAATTCCAATGCTTCCTGCTGGTGAATCGCGTTGTCGGCAAACAGGTGGGGATAATGGTCGCGGATCATCGCACAGCAGGATCCCGAAGGCGTAACAATGTAGTCTGCTCCACGAAACACCCTGATCATCCGCTGGGCCAAGGTGCGGGCCTGTTCCGGGTAGCCGTTATTGAAGGCAGGCTGTCCGCAGCAGGTTTGATCCGCGGGGAAATCCACTTCGCAACCAAAATGTTCCAGGGTTTTAACCACGGCCATGCCGACACTTGGCGCAAAGAGGTCCGTAAGACAGGTGATAAAAAGGCTGACTTTCATTGGAGCGTTTCCAGGGTGATGTGGGAGTTGGTGTAAATACAAATTTGGCCGGCAATTAAAAGGGATTCACGGGTGATTTCTTCCGCCGTAAGGTTACTGTGCTTCAATAAAGCCCGCGCTGCGGCGATAGCATACGGGCTGCCGCTGCCAATGCCTAGAACGCCGTCATCAGGCTCGATAACGTCGCCCGTACCGGAAATGAGCAGTGAGACGGACTTGTCGGCCACCGCGAGCATGGCTTCCAGACGGCGCATGGCTCGATCGGTTCGCCAATCTTTGGCCAGTTCCACGGCGGCCTTTTTGGTGTTGCCCTTGAATTCGCGCAGTTTAGCCTCAAAACGGTCGAGCAGAGCTAAACCGTCGGCGGCACTGCCGGCGAAGCCGGCCAGAATCTGATTTTCAAAAAGTCGCCGTATTTTGACGGCATCCTGTTTCACTCTCGTGTTGCCCAGCGTCACCTGCCCGTCGCCGCCCAGGGCCACCATGCCGCCGCGGCGCACGGAAACAATGGTGGTTGAATGAATCTTTACCGAGGCCATACTTTTGATCCGATCAGGTCTGAACCAAGAAATTATTGTAATGCTTTTCCTTCCGATGGACGAGCCGCTTCCGTGCGAACCGGCCCCGCCCCGAAGAGGGCCGTACCGATGCGGACCATGGTGGCCCCCTCCTCGATGGCCACCGAATAATCGCCGCTCATGCCCATGGAAAGATGACAGAATTGTGGACCGGCAAGTTTATGAAATCTGATTTCCTCAAATATTTCACGCAACCGTGCAAAGGCGGGACGCGATTCCTCCGGATCGCTCGATTGTCGGGCCATCGTCATCAACCCCACCAGCGATAGATTGGCCATGGTTTCAATTTGCTCCGCCAGATGAATGGCCGCCGGCAGAGCAATGCCGTATTTGCTTTCTTCTCCGGTGGTGTTGACCTGTAGCATTACCTGGGCTGGCTCGTCACGACGGGCGGCAAGTTCGTTAATTTCTTCAGCCAACCGCAAAGAGTCCACGCTATGAATGTAGTGCGCCAGGGATAAGGTTTGCAACACTTTGTTGCGTTGCAGATGGCCGATCATGTGCCAAGTAATGTTGGTCTGGCAGGGCCGACCACCTTCCATTGTGGCCTGCTCCCGCCAATGGTCAATCTGCTCCAGATGCGTTTGCAATTGCTGGGTACGGTTGTCCGCCAGATGGGTTTCGCCCGCGAGAAGAAGCTCCTCGATTTGGGCCGGTAGAGCATTTTTTACCACTGCTATCAGGGTAATTTCATCTGGACTGCGTCTAGCTCGCGCCGCTGCCGCGGCAATTTCTTTCTTCACAGCTTGCAGATTGGCGGCTACAGTCATGATACACTTCTTGTGCGACAACAACTCGAATCCACGTGAATTATCTGCGCACCGGGCAATCTGTAAACAACGCCCAAGCCTCAGGCCGCTTACCCTCCCAACCTCTATCCATAAAAGCACGCTGGCATCACCCCTGTTTCTCCATACACCGGTGCTGGTGCAAGAGCCGGATGGGTTTGGGATATAGCATCATCCCGGAGCCGCGGTCAGCGGGTTGTATACCGGCGCAGCTAGTGTATAATTCCCGGCAATTCGCCTGCGGGCGTAGCTCAGTGGTAGAGCGTCACGTTGCCAACGTGAATGTCGAGGGTTCAAATCCCTTCGCCCGCTTTTTATATTGCCGACCGGGCAAGTGCTAACGTCTTCAACGATTCGTCTGGGTCTTCCGCACAGCGATCCCTTGGATCAAGGAATCAATGGTTGGTCGGTTCATGACCTTGATCCGTGGCCGTAACGGAGAAATAAATCTGATGGCGGTACCCTCGATTCTAAGATACGCGGGAATTGTTCTGACTTGGCTTGTTCTGGTGGCGGGGCCTGGCAATGGTACGTTCGCTGCGCGCATTGCCGTTACCCCGCCGGCGTTATATGCCCGGCTCACTGCTAAGCCTTCCGGCAGCCACCCCCTGCCCACCGCCGCCGCGTGGCGCTACGCCCCACGCACCGCTATCTTTACGCGGGCTATCAACCGGGCCGCCGACAGGTTTCAGACGATCAGTCAATACCATACGTGGGTGCAGATGCTGTGGAGTCGCGGCGTCCTGTATGTCCGTTTTACCTGCCGTGGCGCACCTCACGGCATCACCTTCCGAGCCAATAACCAGAAGCTCTACCAACAGGATGTGGTGGAAATTTTTCTGGATGTGGTCGGTACTATGCAAAATTATGTGGAAATTGAAGTTAGTCCGCATGGGTTTCATACCGTGTTCCGGCACCACTGGGTTAAACCCCCAACTTATCCCGCAACCGCCATTAACTGGCAGCAGGCAGCAAAAAATCATCAGGAATCCCTCTGGCATATTCCCGGCTTGCGAACCGCCGCGAGCCTGCTTAAAAAACATGGAAAGAAGACCGGCTGGGAGGCCACCTTGGCCATTCCCATCGGACCGATCGCCAGATTGAGCCCCGGCCCCCACACTTTGCAGCGCCATCAGCGCTTGCGGGCCAATTTCGTCCGCTATGTCTATCTGCCTGGTCCGCGGGGCCAGCGCATCCTCCATCAATTGAACTGGGTGCCCACCATGCTGGGTGAGCCTCATGAATCGCCAATGGCCATGGGAACCATCATCCTTACGGCCTCCAGGCACCACAATCAGCGCGGCCGCCCGCACTGACTTTTCACAAACTGGGCAGGTGTCGACTTTGGCCCGATTCTTTGGCTAACACTCGATCAGAGATGGTTTGGTCCGGAATTTGCATTGATCTCTTCGACTTGGTCCCAGCAACGGGAACAATGTGTTCTCGGCTCGGATCAACCGCCTGGACCAAGCGGTCAACAAACCCGCGATGGGGTTTGATCGTATCAATTCAGGCGTGTTCGCCTGTGGAAGTTGACTTTGGACTAGCCTCTTGCGGTCTAAGGCCAACTAGATCATCAGTCGCAAGAGAGATGGTCTGGATCGGTTGGCAGCCGCAGAAAAAAAAGGAAGTTATTTTCTTGCATTGACCGATGAAAGACGTTATGAATTTAAATAGAGCATTAAACCGAGTCCTTTTTTTATAAGGAGTGTTCGTTATGGCCCATCGTCGAACCTCAGGCGCGAAGGTCCGTTCCCACAAGATCGGTTTTAACAAGGCTCATTTTCAGCATCGCAAGCAGGCACGTCTCGAAGCCAGGCGATTGCTGGTGGACGTACCGCGTCTGATCACCGAATAAAAGGCTCAGCGCCGTGGCCATGGGCTTGCGTTGGGAGCAAGTTCTCCTTTGGCACGTTCGAGAATCGACTTGTTCCAGACGATAGGATCGTGGCTTTTTCCGCCCCCTATCTTTCAGCCGGATATTCCGGTTGAGCGGTAGGGTTTTTTCTTAAGTGCGGTTATAATTGGATCGTTGTGCAGAAGGATGTTGCAATGCCCGATCCAAATACGCCCTCACACGATGGCCACCAGCCACGAAGTCTGATTCTGGTCGTGGATGATAATCCGCAAAATGTAGAATTGATTCAGGCCTATCTTGAGGGTTTGAACTGCACCACGGATGTCGCGGCGGATGGAGTGGAGGCTTTGGAAAAGGTCGCCACTTGCAAGCCTGATCTTATAATCCTGGATATTATGATGCCGCGGATGAGCGGGTTTGAAGTTTGCCGGCGCATCAAGGCGGCTGCGGAGACTCGCGAAATTCCTATTTTGATGGTAACCGCCCTGAACGAAATTGGGGACATCGAAAAAGGTGTCGAAAGCGGCACGGATGATTTTCTATCCAAGCCGATCAACAAACTCGAGTTGGTTACACGCGTAAAAAGTCTGCTTCGAGTCAGACATCTCCAGGGTCAGTTGGAACGGACCATGGCCTATCTGTCGGATATTGAATCCAGCGAAAGGCGATCCTGAATTTAAGACACCGGCGGCTCTCAGAGCGGGTTCGGCGATCATCAGGTCGGTTGACGCGGTGGATCGACTCTGGCTATAAACGTCACCATGGCGTGAGGGTGGGTGTAAATCCACCAAGCCCAGAGACGGGTTCTGCGATGGCGGTGTGGCCAGAACACAGTTGGAATGTTAGATGCTGAAATTTCAAGTATTTCGCGAGGGTGACCCTCCGCCGGAGTTGGATATTACCTCGGCGTACCTTGCGGGTTCGGATAGCATCCCGATTCGCGGCGATCTTAGCTATTCCGGTGGGGAGCTGCGTTGTCGAAAGCGTGCCGCCGGGCCTTCGGCGTTGGCCCTGCTCTGGGAGGTCAAAGGGTTCGGCGCGGTGCTGCTGGAAACTACGCGGCTGCCGGAGCGGCCTGACCCTTACATACTGAATCTGGAATTGGCACGCTCGCGCATGATGCGATTGATTCAAAAGAGAGAGGAATGGGGATTTTTTGACCTGCCGGAAGCTCAAGGCATTAATGATAAATTTAACGAGGCACGCGATTTGCTTGTGGAAGCCATCTTGCAACAGGATGATCCACCCGCCGCCAGTCGGCTGGCCGACCGATGTTTGGCGCTGGTGATGCCGCTCTCTGAACAGGCGGCCGTTATTCACGCGGAACTGCTGCTGCAGCGGCGTATCGCCACCAAGGCGTTTCCACGCAATGTATTTGGCTGTCACGCGGATTTACAAATCACCAACGATCAGTACCGCAAGAAACTCATGGCCTGTTCTGATTTTGTGATGCTGCCGATACATTGGAAAACCGTGGAACCACAGGAGCAGGCTTTTGCCTGGGGACAGGTGGATGAGTGGATGGAATTTCTGCGAAGGGCCAAACTGCCTGTCGTGTTCGGGCCTCTGGTTGCCTTTACGGAGTTGTCCATCCCGGATTGGCTCTATATCTGGGAACACGATTATGAGCAGGTTCGCGGGCTGCTTTATGAGCACATTGAGCGCATGGTTACCCGCTACGGACCGCAGGTGGTTTTATGGAACGTTCTTAGTGGACTTCACGTCAATGCCCACTTTTCCTTCACTTTTGACCAACTGATGGACCTGACGCGCATGGCCATCGGCGTGGTCAAGCGTGTCTTGCCCAACGCCCAAACCATGATCGAAATCACCCAACCTTGGGGTGAATATTATGCCCGCAATCAACGCAGCATACCGCCTTTGGTTTATGCCGAGATGGTGGTCCAAAGCGGTGTGGCGTTTGACATGTTCGGGCTGGCCCTTTCGTTTGGAGTGCCGCGTGATGGATGTTGGCAGCGCGACCTATTTCAGATCAGCGCGCTCATTGATCGCTTTGCGGCACTGGGTAAGCCCGTGGCCATTAACCGTATTGAAGTGCCAAGTCAAACGACCGACGAGGCCGCTGGCGCGGGTATTTGGCGGCAGCCCTGGAATGAGGCTCTCCAAGCCAAATGGCTTGAGGCCGTCACCAATATCGTCTTAAGCAAACCATTTGTGGAAGCCGTGACTTGGCGCAATGTGATGGATCGGGATAGCAATGCCATTCAATTTTCCGGACTCTGCAATGCGGATTTAAGCCCGAAAAAAGCGCAGGCTACCTGGATTTCAATGCGCCGCGCGGTCATGGTGGTGCGTCAAGGTGGGGCCAAAACGGGAGACCAGCCTAAGCCTGTAAGCGGCTGATTCTGGCGCTCATCCCTGACGCCACTCTGGTTTGGCAGTACGCTCGGCGGTTGCGGCGGGATCATAAAATCATGACTCCTCATCAAGATAATGTTGACGATGTCCCCGCCGACTCGACCTCCCACCAGCAGGCAGTGACACCGGCATTTGCGGATGAATGGGGCTGGACCCGTCGGCATCAGATTGGTTTGGCCATGCTCACATTCTGTTTACTGGTGTTTTTAGCGGTACAGCTCTGGCGACATCCCGTTCGGCTAGGCTCTGCGGTGAGGCAGGGCGAGATGCGCCATGTCGTGCTGCAAAACCGAATTGATCTAAACACTGCCACCTGGGCGTCAATCGTGCGTTTGCCGGGCATTGGACCCGGCCGGGCCGAGCGGATTCTTGCCTATCGCTCCCGCCAACTCCAACTACACTCCGGCGTGATGGTTTTTCGAAGTATCAGAGACCTAAGAAAAGTGCCCGGAATAGGCAAAAAAATCAGCTTGGCTTTGTTGCCATTTTTAAAATTTCCCAGCCTCCCCACCACGCACACTGCCCATCCCGCCCAGTAGCACCGGGCAGCAAAGGTATGTGAAGGCTTCGGCGGTCAGGCTCCCCGTCATTTCATTCGGCGTCCCATCACCCATACCGCGGCAGGTTCCGGGGCATTATGCACAATGGCCCGGCAGACGGCATTGGCATCCGTGCCGACAGATCGATCCAGCGGCAGGAGAACGGCATCGGCAGAAAAGCCTGCCGCCAAACGCCCGACCTGTTGAGAGAGTCCCAGGGCCTGGGCCGGCAGAGTGGTGATCATCTCCATCAGCACCACCGCAGAAGTTTGTGGATGGCATTGCAAAACATGACGGGCCTCACGCAAGAGGGATAAATCCGGGTTGCTGGCCAGCGAATCGGTGGACAGGCAAACAGGGATGCAACGCGACAACATCTTTCGCCACGGATGCTCTCCGTGCCGAGAATGGTCGAAATAGGCATGCGTGCGTGGACACCAAGCCACACTGGCTCCGCTTTCGGCAAGAATTTTCAGATCGGTATCGTCGGCATAATTGACGTGGGCCAACACCACCGGTATGGGGCTTAACCCAGCCACGGTTTTCCGTCGTTTATCGAGGAGCAATTCGTAGTGTCGGCCCCAATGGATTGGCCCGCCGCGGAAGCGCGGCACCTGTTCGTCAATAATATCGAGCCTTTGCATGAGCGGCCAGGATCGCCCCAGCGGACCATCCAGCGTAGCGAGAAATTCTCCCTCTTCCGCATTTTCCGCCAGATGCATGGCCAGCGGCAGATGACGACTTTCCGCCACAGCTACAATCCGCCGCAGAGCCGGCCCTTCCACCGAATAAGGCGCGTGCGGAGAGAGACCAATGGAAAGGTACTCCCCGACGGCGTGGCTAGTCAACGCGGCATCCAGACGGGCTTGCAGGGTGTGGCGGCGTTTACCCAAGGCTGTAATTTCACCGAAACTGACCACACGCACCGGGCCGCCCGCCAAGATGGGCCGCGTCAACTCCGGCCAGCGGGTGATATCACCGACAGTCGTGACACCAAAACGGATACACTCCGCAGCCCCCCTTTGGGTGGCGTCCGGGATGACGTGTGCGGCCTCGGCGGGTTGCGGCATTTGCGCGATGAGTTGCAGTACCCAGTCCGGAAAGGCTATGGGCCCCTGGATCTTTCCAACTAAAAAACTTAATTCCAAGTGGGTATGGGCGTTGACAAAACCGGGACATAAAATGTGGTCCGAAAAATGCTGCTCCCGCATTCCCGGAAAGCGGGATCGAAGCTGAACCGCCGGCCCAACCGCGGCGATGCGTCCATGTTCCACGGCGATACCCGCCTGGGCAATTATTTCGCGCGGCTGCGTCATCAAAGCGTCGGCGATGATTATCTGCCCTGGAGCTAACTCCGTCGGGAATTCCGGCATGGCCAAAGACTCCTGTGCCCAGCGCCCGGCGCAGCGCCGGCGGCTTTAGCGAACGGAATTATACAGGGCGTTTACCACTTGATCTTCCCAACCGTTCACATTACCACGATAATGATTGACAAAAATCGCGAAAGCATAGCGCGCTTGCGCCAGTGTCAAGTAGCCGCTGAGTGTGGAAGCCCCGGTGACGTGACCATCCTTAACCCTCAAAAACACCCTGGCGGGCGAGCGCGTTAGGCGATTGACAAAGGTTCCCTGGCCGGGCTTGGCCATGGTGTCTATAAACACCTGGCCCTGCGGCTCGGCGGCAACGTGCGCCAATATGGTGGTGATCGCTGAGGTGGCCACGCGATCATGGTGGGAAAGCCCGGATCCGTCGACCATGTGGGTGAGGGCGGCATTTACGCCAATGGTGCCTAGATACGCCTTTACCGCCGCGGTTCCATTGGCCCAACTCCCCGGTTGACCGGTGGCATCGTGGCCGAGCAATTTGCACAGACATTCCGCCATCAAATTATAACTGTCGATGTGGGCCCGTTTCAGAATATCCGTCAGTGGTGTACCGTATGAGGCCAGCAAAATGGGTCTGACCCCTTTTTGCGCAGCCAGCGCGGTCAGACCTTCACTGCGAACGGCCCCACTGATCGCGATGCCATGGGAAAGGAAACTTTGCTTGAGCACAGCACCGGTGTAAAGAGCCGGATTATTGATTGTCACCTGCAAGGGATACGCGGTATCGGAGTAGCGTATTTGTCCACGACAAAAAAAATGATTGCTGTCCGGTTGCCGATACATCCATACACTTTGCACCGGACCACGACGGGCCTGAATCGTCACCGGCGTATAGGGCGTGGATGGAAATATCCGTACGCCCGGCGCTCCGTTGGGTTGAATGGTCGGCAGCCAATTCAGGCAGTTATCAGAAAAATTCAGCCCGCACACCTGGGCTTCGTACCAATCCAGAGATTGGCCTCTCGGCCATTGATGGTTGAAAAAATGTTGGTTGAAAATATGGTCATCCACGATGACATCATGAAAGTGGGTTTGCCCAATTTTTTTAAGGTAGGCTGCCCAGTTGTCAAAGGCGGTGGTAACGGTCCAACCGACCTGACGGCACAACACCGGATCACCCAACGCCGGGTCACCGCCACCAACAATCACCAGATCATCGCCCACACGGTACAGATAAGTGTGCAGCACACCCTTGGGACCAAGTTTGGCAAAAGCGGCGGAAGTCGTCAGCAATTTCCCATTGCTGCCGGGCATCAGCGGTAAATTCGGGTGATAACCATAAATGGGGAGGGCCATGCCGGGGGAAACCTTCACGATGCTGATGCTGATTTGCGAACCGTTGAGCTGCGCTGGATCAGAGCGCAGCAGATATGAGATGCGGTCCGCCAAAGTTGCCGCGGCCGTCGTGCCGGCACCGACCGAGAGCCAACTGCCAGTGACAAGAATCAGACAGCATAAAAAAAGGCCGCTAACGCGATGACGATAAACTGAAAATTTCAAGAACCCAGGCACGCATACCTCCTTGTAAGGGTGCATTGTGAAAGAAAGACCTCGAATAATCCCACCGGTTAAGTTTGCCGGTCTCCGGGCAATGACGAAATCATGCCCAGTCTTAGTGTTACGAATACCTCAGTTCAAAAGTTGGCGATTGATGGAAAATTCCGCTTAATGATCTACCGGTGATCCCAATTGCTGGCCTACTTCTTCGAGTTTCTTTTTGAGGGTGTCAGATGTATTGGCCTCTAAATTCAAACGCAGCAGCGGTTCGGTGTTGCTTTTCCGTACGTTGAACCACCATGTATCATATTCCACCGTAATTCCATCGAGATAGTCAATGGCGGCGTCTTTATAGCGATCCGCCAACTGCCGCACGGTTCCATCTTTGTCCCGGACGGCATAATTAATTTCACCACTGCCATGCCAGCGCATCAGCGGCTTAAACACGTGACTGACCGGGCTGTCGTATCGTGACAGAACCGAGAGCAAACACGCAAAGGCAATAGCCCCGGAATCGGTATTGAAGTTGTCGCGGAAATAAAAATGGCCGGAAAGTTCGCCACCAAAAACACCCTTGCTGTCGGCCAGAGCCTTTTTCATAAACGCATGACCAACGCGTTCGCGTCGGGGCACGCCGCCCGCGTTCTGAATTTCCTCCCGTACGACCCGACTGGAGCGCAAATCATACACCACAGCCGCACCGTGATTGGTTTTGAGAAAGTCCCGGGCCAGCAGGGCGGTAACAATATCGCAGCGGATCACCCGAGCCTGTTCATCCACAAAGATGCAGCGGTCCGCGTCGCCGTCAAAACAGACGCCTAGATCCGCCGCATGAGAAAGCACCGCCTCCTGGAGTTGCCGCAGATTGGCATCCACCAGTGGATTGGGCTCATGAACAAACCGCCCGGTTATTTCCATATTCAAGGGAATAATTTCGAGATCCGGATGGCCCATAAATATCTCCGGGATGAACTTACCGGCCATGCCATTGCTGGCGTCCACCACCACCTTGAGCTTACGGCTCAAGCGAAGAAACTTAAGCACATGGGCGCGGTAGGCGGCTTGCAGATCGTGAAATTCGACCTGCCCCATCTGCACTGGCGGATTTTTTCGCAAAGTCGAAGCGATCCGCTTTATCTCCTGAAGTCCGGTATCCACACCGATAGGTCGCGCCAGCATGCCACTTATCTTGAAGCCATTATAGTCCGCTGGATTATGCGAGGCGGTGGTCTGTATGCCACCACAGCACCCCAGATGATTGATCGCAAAATAAATCATCGGGGTATCAATCAACCCAATGTCAATGCAGTTGGATCCGGTGGAAAGAATACCCTCAATCAGAGCTTGGCTTATTGACCGGCTGCTGGGCCGCATGTCCCGGCCGACGACGACCATTTTCTTTCGCCGATCGGCTTTATCCAAGCCGGTTAAGTTCATCTGCAAAAATTGCGCCGTCGCATGGCCGACTTTCCATGCGATTTCTTCATTGAGTTCGTCGGGATAAATGCCCCGAATGTCGTAAGCCTTGAAGATATTGTCAAACATCTTTAGCCTCTTATAAAGGCGTGTGGCCGTTGCCAGCACCGCTGATTTTACATCATCCGCACCCTTTAGCCCGGCCCAAAGCCAATCGGAGTGTATTTCCCCGACCCGCACTGGCGGGCACTAACTTCCCAAGCCCCCTGGAAGGCTATGGTATCGCAGAAAACCTCATTCAGCCACAAAGCCGGCCTTGCGCGATCTTGGCACTGGCTTAATCTGCAGTCGTACCCAATACCGGCGTACAATGTTATCGGCAGCATCAAGCCGCAGACAGGCAAATTTTCTCATTCTTTTGAATGATTTCGCCGAATAGGCTAGGGTCCGGATGAAACCGGCACTTCGAGGGGCTTTGTGGTAAACGCTGCTACCTTTTCTTAAGCATGCAGCAGCATTGGAAGCTTTTATGATCCGCAGAGTATCGGCGATGCGTGGTCGCCGGAGCGGTGGCGTGAGATCAAATTGATCCTGCCGGGGACATCTCGATTTTCAGCAGGTAAGTGGTTTTTAAATAACAGGAGAGGGCTCATGAGTGTGGACCAGAAACTTAATCGGATAGTACAGGCGGGCACTGCTCTTTGCGCTGGGCTGGCCAACTTAGGCGGACTGGATACAGATGGCGATTGCAGTTTTCGTTTAGCGTCACGGTTCCATGGCATTACCCCGGAATTTTCGGAGAGTCTGGTGCAGGTTACGGTGCGGGCAGGTCGCGTGGAAATCGCTTCTCCGGCGGATGGTGACGCCTCTGGTTCAATGACGCTGCGCGTCTTTGACGATGAGCCTGCAAATCCGCTGCAACACAACAAAACCGCAGCGCTGTTACGCGTTACCAGCGGTGATCTAGCTTACATTTCACGGGATACCATGGTCGAGTGGACATTGGATCAGCTCTTGGCCCCTTCCGGTAGTTCCATCGGATCGCCAGTCTGTACTGGTACCGAGACCACGTTTACCGGTGTATGGTCGTTGACGGCGCAACCTCAAATTGGTTCAGCGGCACCGGCTCTTAGCCTGCAAGTCTGCTGCATTACCGGAGATTGTGCCATCAGCCAGATTCAATGCCTGATGCCCATTGCCGCAGGCCAGCGGGAATCCACCGAAATGCTCACCCACCTCACCAATGGCCGCAGCGGACAATTGGTGGTGGCGTTGGCTAGGCGTGAGCTTAACACTACAATCGCGTGGAGATCTGACGCACCGGTCCGGACAGCGGCGGCTTCGTTAAAAACGCTGACCTATGCCTGACATCGGATTATCATCCCAGAAAGGTGTTATCGCCAACGTCGGAGGGGTCTATAAATATGGGCAATTTTCTCAACTTTGCACATTCAGCGGCCGATGATGAATAGGTGGATTGGCATTTCTCGATTTGACACGAGGAATAGCCGACGGGCTGTTTTTTTGGCTCGATTGGTTCAACATGCAACCTTCCACCGCAGAGGTTCTTTTGCTGGAACTACCCCGTGAAAACATCCGCCGTCAGTAAAATCGATTTCCCTTGCCAACGCGAAAGTGCTATACTCAGATGGACTGGAGTGCGTGATGGTCTCCAGCGCCGTGGAAACGAGGAGTCCGCCATGGACATGTATGATCCAACCACGGACGGCACCCCAAGAATTGCCCTTAAGCCCGCGACGGACATTGGTTCGTCGCAGGTGGCGGGCACGGTTTCACCGCGGCGGCAAGGTCTGCCTACGACCGCAGATGATGCAGTCGCGCCGATTCGCGTGAGTTTTGCGACATCGGCGGAGCCGTCATCCCACGACGATCCACCAGTCGAACTGACTGGTGAAATCGTCCAGACGCTGACGACGACACCTTGCCCGTCGGAAATCTACTTGGGTTAACGCCCACCTCGCCAATGGATCATTGGCGAATTCGGTCCGATAATGTCCGGCCCGTTCGCGGGTGGAGTTGATTATTGTCTCTAATTTTTTGCCTACTCACCAAACGTTCTGAAGCAGATTAAGTTCGCAGTGGATGAAGCCTAATCGCTGGACGGATGGCCCAAAACCCGATAAATTCATGGCCATGAGCGAAGCTATATCCCACCACCAAACCGATGAGAAACCCGCGGACAGCTCTCCACCGGTCGAGCCAACGCCTTTGATGCCCATCAAAGCGGTCAATGAAGGCCGTTGTGAGGATGCGATCGCCAATGGCCGAGAGGCACCAGCCGAGGCCGGCGAAGGATCGTTGCATCTGCGTATGGACGATATTTCCCAGATGCCGCTGCGGCAGGTTATTGAAGCCATTTTATTCGCCAGCGATATGCCGCTTTCGAAAGGCAAGCTGGCCCAAACGCTGGGATTGGATGTCACCGCCCCCGTTACCGACGC
Source organism: Planctomycetota bacterium (assembly GCA_021800165.1). Taxonomy (GTDB): domain Bacteria; phylum Planctomycetota; class Phycisphaerae; order WQYP01; family WQYP01; genus JABEVA01. Next base: position 57,657 of record JAJYZF010000004.1, read on the forward strand.
GATCCGTGAGCTTAACGATATCTATGTGCAACGTCAGGCCGCTTATCGCATTGAAGAGCGGGCCGGGGGGTACCAGATTCTTACGCTGCCGCAGTATGCCGAATACGTGCAGCGGCTGATGCGCAAAAAGGACGAAGGCCGGTTAACCCCCGCTTCGCTGGAGACGCTGGCCATTATCGCCTACAAACAACCCATTTTGCGGGTCGATGTGGAGGCCATCCGGGGCGTGGCGTGCGGTGAAGTGATTCGCTCTCTGATGGAGCACAATATGGTGAAGATCGTCGGTCGAGCTGAAGAAATCGGCCGGCCTATGCTCTACGGCACTACTCGTCATTTTCTGGAAGTGTTCGGCTTGGCCAACCTTAAGGATTTACCGAAAACAGATCAGCTTAAAGAGCCGAAATAATCACCCTTGAGGCGTGCTGCATCCAAACGATACGGTATTCGACATCGGCCTGATTACACGGAAACACCGCATTGGGGGGATGGTAAGCCCAGGTAATTTGCGGCAATTTAGCGCCGGCCCCCAAACCGGTTACAATCCTTAATTCGTTTGAGGCAAGAAGGAGCCTATATCAATGATCTCTAGCCAGGTACGCCGTGAATTCATCGACTTTTTCGTACAGCGCCATGGGCATACGGTCATTCCTTCCAGCCCGGTGGTTCCCCATGATGACCCCAGTTTGCTCTTTGCCAACGCGGGGATGAATCAGTTTAAGCCGTTTTTTTTGGGAACGGCCAAGGCCAAAGCCACCCGTGTAGCCAACACGCAAAAGTGTATTCGTGCTGGCGGCAAGCACAACGATCTGGATGATGTAGGAATTTCCCGTCGTCACCACACTTTTTTTGAGATGCTCGGGAACTGGAGCTTCGGTGATTATTTTAAGGAAGGCGCCATTGAGATGGCGTGGGAGTTGTTGACCAAAGCGTGGCATTTGGATCCCCGGCGATTGCATGTAACAGTTTATAAAGGCAGCCCGGACGATGGGGTTCCGGCAGACGATGAAGCGGCGGAATTATGGCGGCGAATTGCCGGCCTGCCCGAAAATCATATCCATCGATTTGTCGAGGAGAACTTCTGGGAGATGGGGGAAACAGGGCCCTGTGGACCGTGCACAGAAATTTTTATTGACCGCACGCCCGATTTTTCGGGCGCAGCTCAGGTGAATGGTACAGATCCCCGCGTGATGGAAATCTGGAATCTGGTTTTCATTCAGTACAATCGACAGGAAGGCCGCAAGCTTACCCCCCTGCCGCAGCGACATGTGGATACGGGCATGGGGCTGGAGCGAATCTGCCAGGTGCTCGGTGGCTTCACGGACAATTATGCAACCGATCTGTTCACCCCTCTTTTTTCGGCCATCGCCGACTTAAGCGGACATCAGTATCACGGCACCTTCCCAACAACGGATTCCAACGGACCGGCGGAATCCGGCAACAAAACGCTAGCCCAGGATATTGCCTTTCGCGTCATTGCCGACCATATTCGCGCGTTGACCTTTGCTCTTACCGATGGAGCCTTACCCGGCAACGAGGGCCGTGGCTACGTATTGCGACGAATACTGCGCCGAGCGGTGAGGTTTGGCCGACAGAACTTGGGGCTTACCGAGCCCTTCCTGCATCAATTGGTCCCGGTGGTTTTGCATACCATGCAAACCGCGTTTCCGGAGCTGTCCAAAAGCCCCGGCCATGTCGCGGACATCATCAAAGGCGAGGAATACAGTTTCAGCCGCACGCTGGATCGGGGGATCGAACTTTTTCAGTTGGCGGCAGATGAAGCCCGCGGTGGTAATATGAAAGGCATTATTTCTGCGGAAAGTGCCTTTAAGCTTCACGACACGTATGGTTTTCCGATTGATTTAACGCAAGTTATGGCCCGTGAACAGGGCCTGGCCGTGGATGTGACCGGATACGAGGCGTGCATGGAGGAAGCAAGGCACAAGGCCCGTTCGGGCGGCAAAACAACGGAAACGTCGCTGACAGATCTGTCGCCGGATGTTCTGGCGCGCTTGGCACGTGAGCAGATACCAGGCACCGACGATCAGGCCAAATATCAGTCAGGCCCGATTAAAGCTACGGTGGTTGCGATCTGGGATGGTCGAGAACTGTGCAACAATGCCACTGCGGATGCCGCCGCCCCGGTGGCCCTGATTCTGGACCGCACGAACTTTTATGCCCAGATGGGGGGACAAATCGGCGACGCCGGTAACCTTGCCTCGGAGCAGGGGATTTTTACCGTGGAAACCGCGCATGCGGTAGGCCATTACATTTTACATCTAGGCAAAGTGGCGGCGGGCCGGCTACAGTGCGGCGATTCGGTTACGGCGCAGGTTCATGGCGACCGTAGCCGTATCGAACAAAATCACACCGGTACGCACCTGGCCAATTGGGCGTTGCGGGAAGTGCTGGGCGAACATGTCCAGCAAAAGGGATCCTTGGTGGATGCGGAGAAACTCCGCTTTGATTTCGTGCAGCCACAGCCGCTGCAAGAACAGCAGATTCAGTGCGTCGAAGACAAGGTCAATGAGGTTATTGCCCGGCGGTGGCCGGTCTACACGGCAGAAGTTCCGCTGGAACAAGCGCGGCGCATTTATTCTTTGCGCGCCGTTTTTGGCGAAAAATACCCGGAACGTGTACGTGTGGTCAGCATTGGGGTACCGGTTGCGGAGCTTCTGGCCCAACCGGAAAATCAGCGATGGCGGGAGTTTTCCATAGAATTCTGCGGCGGAACGCACCTGGCGGAAACCGGCCAGACCCAGGATTTTGCCATCGTGGCCGAAGAATCGGTCAGCAAGGGTATACGCCGCATCGTTGCTTATACAGGTGCGGCCGCGGCGGCGGCACGCAGGCGTACGGCTCATATTGGTAAGCTTATCGCCGCCGCGGAGCACGCCACCGAAGATGATTTGTCAGCTAAACTCAATGAGATCCAACACGCCCTTGAAGAGGTGGGCGTTCCGGTGGTAGTACGGCGCCGTGCGCAAATGGTCATCAAGGTGCTGCAGGAAAGAATCAGAGAGCAGGCCAGACGGCGTCAAGCCCCGCAGCAATCCAGTGGCGCAAGCCTGTCGCACGTGGATCAGCTTTTGGCCGCGGCTGAACAGATTGGCCAAGCGGAATTAATTGTCGCGGAGATGGGAGTGAAATCCGCCGACGAGCTACGCGCTACCATGGACGCGGTAAAAAAGAAGCGGCCGCAAGGCATGTTTGCCATGCTGCTTGCCTCCACGGAAACCCCCATGGATAAGCAAGGCAACCCCCTGCCCGCAAAAGTCAACCTACTCGCTGCCGTCGGCGATTCGCTTATCAGCAAATTAAAAGCCGGTGATTGGATTCGCGTTGTTGCGCCGGTGGTGGGTGGGAGCGGCGGGGGTCGCCCTCAACTGGCCATGGCTGGCGGGAAGCAGACCGACAAAATCGTTGAAGCCCTGGCCGCCGGGCGCCAATTCGCCCATAAAAACCTGCAATAGTATATTTCGGCTGCGGCGGTGGAATTCGCAATACAGGTGGCTCGATGGTACACTCCGGGACCAGGTCAATAACTTCGCTGGTTCGGAACTACGTTAATTTTTCTTCGATGCCGCTGTTCATGGACCCGTCCTTTTAGGAGTATCTCATGCCATTACAATCTTTGCCAAAGGCCTCTCGCCTGGGCCAATCTAATTGGCGGCTTTTACCGTTCATCATGTTCGAATTTCTCCTTTTAATGAGCCTTGCGGCCTGGGCCACCGCCAAGACAGCGCCGTTTATGATGTGGGCCGACCGCCATGTCCGGCCCCCCACAGTAGATCCCACCTATGGCCTGAAACTTCCGGCAATTCACCACCTTGATTTTGGTGCCACGCCATCGTGGATATGGGCGGCCCATGTGGCCAACAAGCAAACCATCTATCTGCAAAAATCTTTGCAACTGCGGACGGTGCCATCTTCTACCCGTATTTACGTAACCGCCGACGACAGTTATCGTCTTTATATCAATGGTAAACACGTATTAAACTCGCCATCCGGTACTGATACGTGGAAGCGTGTTCAGCGGGCCAACATCAGCACATATCTAAAGCCGGGCCGGAATATCTTGGCCATCCGCGCTACCAATGACACCGGTCCTGCCGGTGTACTGCTGTGGTTGCTCAACGGTCACAAAACTCTCCTGAAAAGCGATGGTTCCTGGCACGTGGCGATCGCCGTTTCGCCCACAATAAAGTGGATGACCTCCGCGCCGCAACGGGGTTGGAAATTGGCTACCGTGGAAGCACCCTGGCATGGCGGCCCGTGGTCCGCGGAGATGTCTCCCTGGCCGATAACCGTGCCCGGTGCGATGGCCCACCTGTATTTTCAACCGACAAACGTTATTGTACTCCATGGCCTAGCCGCCTTCAGCGGATTATCTACGCTCACCGGCAAAGGACCGGTCCATTTAACCATTCACCCCCCCGCCCATGGCACTCCACCGGAACTGCTGCTGGATTTTGGGCGGGAAATGGCCGGCTGTATGCAAGTACGCGGAAAGAACGGCACAGTACTGGTGGGGACGGGTGAATCGCGTGGTGAAGCCGTTCACGGACCGTGGGGCGGCGTGCATGCGCTGCCGCTGGTTCGTGACATGACACAATCCACGCCTTACAGCGCGTTTCGGTATGTTGCGGTGAGCTTTCGCGGTCCGGAAACTATCACCCTAAATCGCCTCAGACTCAATTTTAAGTATACCCCGGTGCAGTACCGCGGAGCGTTTTCGTGCAGCAGTCCGCTGCTGACCAAAATCTGGTACACGGGTGCTTACACCACGCATTTGTGCATGCAGGAGCAAATATGGGATGCCCCCAAACGCGATCGGGCGATGTGGATGGGCGATCTGCAAATTTCGGGCCAGGTTATTAACAATGTGTTTTTGAATCGACGGTTGATGGAACTGACGATGCGCGAATTGCGTCTACAGGCCCAGGGTGGAAGGCCGCCCACCGCGTTGCCTGCCAACGATGTCAATGGCATCCCAGGCTACTCTTGCGCGTGGATTTGCGGGCTGAGTGACTTTTATCGACATACCGGAGCGATAAACTACGTGCGGTCACAACATCAACTGCTGCTTTCCATGCTGCGCTATATGCAACAGGCTTTTAATAAACACAATATCTTCGTGAACCGGCACCGGCACTGGTGCTTTGTGGACTGGGCCAATAAACTCAACGGCAACACGGCCCAAGCTTACATGGCCACGGATCTCTACACCTGCCTGGCGGTGCGGCGGGCGGTGTTTCTGTTGCGTGCCATGGGCGACAATGCCAATGCCAGAAAGTATGCCCACTGGGATAAGCAACTCATCGCAGCCGCTCGTAAATATCTGACCAATCCGACAACGCATACGTACACCAGCCTGCGCCAGGTGAATGCCATGGCGGTGTATTCGGACGTAGCCGACCCCCAACAGCGCCGGGCTATTTTCAAGACCATTCTGGGGCCGAGTTGCTCATCGTGGAAACAAATCGCCACCCCTTACTACAACAACTTTGTTTTATTTGCATTAAGTGATCTGGGGCGCACCCAACAAGCCATGAATTTTGTCCGTGCCTACTGGGGCGGCATGATTCGCGAAGGGGCCACCACCTTTTGGGAAGCGTATGACCCATCCTGGCCGAAAAAACATTTTCACAAGTACCTGCGGGCGGATAACGGCCAGGGATATTTTGTAAGCCTGTGCCATGGTTGGTCCTCTGGAGTTACCAATTGGCTTACCGAGGAGGTGCTGGGCGTACAAGCGCGAACCGGCGGTTTTACCCGCGCCCGAATTGTGCCGCACTTGGGCAATTTAATCTGGGCACGCGGCCGCGTACCCACCCCGCGAGGAAATATTCAGCTATGGGTCAAAAAGGCGCGCCATGGCGAAGGTCTTGATTTGGTATTGCCGCGGAATGTGACCGCAACCGTCGGCTTGCCCGGAAATACGATCCTTGTCAACGGCAAGGCTATAACGATTATTCGGCACACAGGTAAGCGCAGCTATATTCACGTGGTCGGTCCTGGACATTGGACCATTCTGAGTAAATAGTCGAATCAAACCGAATTGCATTTTTGATCGCGAACGGTATCTTTGCGCAAGTAGAATATCTAAAGTTGTTGTTTCAAGGAGCCACATCTATGTCAAAGAAGTTATTCTTCTACGGAATGGTCGCCGCAACTCTCTTGAGCGTATCGATCGTTCAAGCGGCCATCAATTGCGCCACTCCTATTGCGACACTTCGCTCTTACGCCCGGGCCATTCACGCGCAAAACTTGAATGAAGCTATGGCTTGCATTTCCAGCAACAACAAACGTGAAACAGACATGGTGAAGACCACGCTTGAAATCCTTGTGGCCCATCAGCAGCTCTCCGCGTTCGCGGTCGCCAGGCTTGGCCCACCCAAAACCAGCGCCGCTCGGTATATGGCCAGCGATTTCACCGGTTTTCAAACCATGAAGGCCAAACTCAAAAAGGCCAAGGTACAGATCAACGGAAACGTGGCCAGAGTGACTATGCCAACGGAGTCCGGAAAACTTTATTTTAAGAAAGTCGGCCACAACTGGAAAATGGACGGCGAAAAGCTTTTTCATCTCCAGCACGTCAACAAAATGTCGGCGGCACTTTTTGCCCACCATTTGCTGATGAATAGGCGGACCGCTGCGGTACTCAAAGCGACCGCCACTGACATCAAAACCGGCAAGGTTAAAACTTGGGACCGCTTATTCCGGGATCTTCGGGCCAGAGAGATGGCGGCGATGCACAGCGTGGGCCGGCATTAACGTGGGTACTTTCAGTTGGACGCCTTGGTCGGTGGCTTGCGGGCCAACTGATGAATTTGCTCCAGAACGTAGGTAATCATCGAGGTGGACAGCCCCGGATACACGCCCAACCACAGGCTCTGGTTCATCACCCTATCCGCACTGGTCAATTCTCCTACAACCCGGTATTGCCGACCACGCATGTACGGCTGACGGATAAGATTGCCGGCAAAAAGCAGACGGGTGCCGATCTTTTTTTCCTCCAGATGATGAATCAAATCTGCTCTGGTAAACGGGGCACCATCACGAATGGTAATAGGAAAGCCAAACCATGAAGGATCACTTCCCGGTGTCGACTCCGGCAGAACTAAAAATTGCTGAAGACCCACCAGACCCGCGTGGAGCAAGGCGAAATTGCGCTTGCGGGCCGCTATAAAAGTCGGAAGTTTGTCCAGTTGGGCCAGTGCACAGGCCGCCTGCATGTCGGTTATTTTTAGATTATACCCGGCGTGAGAATAGGTGTATTTGTGATCGTACGCCAGTGGCAACTCGCCCAGCTTCCAACCAAAGCGTTTGCCGCACGTATTGTCATGTCCCGGCGGGCAGTAACAGTCTCGCCCCCAATCCCGGTAGGACTCAATTATTTGTTTCAACAGCGGATTTGCTGTAAAAACTGCCCCACCCTCGCCCATGGTAATGTGATGGGCCGGATAGAAGCTCAAGGTACCCACGTCGCCAAACGTGCCCACACCCCTACCTTGGTAGGTAGAGCCTAACGCATCACAACAATCTTCAACCAACCACAGATGATGCTTCTTGCAAAATGCGGTAACCTGCCCGAGATCAAATGGATTGCCCAGCGTATGCGCAAGCATGATGGCCCGGGTCCGAGGGCTTAAGGCAGCTTCAAGATGCCGCACATCGATATTGTACGTGGGGATTTCAACGTCCACAAAAACCGGGATTGCGCCGTTTTGCATGATCGGATTAACGGTGGTGGGAAAGCCGGTGGCCACTGTGATAACTTCATCGCCAGGTTGAATGGCGCGCGATCCAAGTTTGGAGGAACACAGGCAAGTGAAAGCCAACAAATTGGCCGAGGAACCAGAATTGACGGTCATGGCGTAACGAACGGCCAGAAATTCCGCCAAGCGGGTTTGAAATTGTTCGTTAAATCGGCCAGTGGTCAGCCAGCCATCCAGAACGGCGTCCACCATGAGCATGATCTCCATCTGGTCGAGCACCTTTCCGGATGCGGGAATGGACGACACCCCCGGCTGAAACGGCTTCATTTCAAACGCAAGCGTGGAGTATTCTTTAACGGCTTGAAGAATCTGCTGCCGCAATGAGTCAAGCTTGTTCATAAGATGCCCCTCCCGGCACAAGAATGGCCTGATATTCGCGGATTTGGCGCAGAGTAAATTCGTACATGTCCGCATCCTCCCGGAGTGCCTGGTGCCAGATCACCGTTTCTTGAACGGCACGTTGAATGTCCCATCGCGGCTGCCAACCCAAAAGACTTCTGGCACGAGAACTATCCAACCGCAACTCGTGGGCTTCGTGTTCGGTGGAACTACCGGAATCGACTACAATGGTGGCATCTTTCCCCCATTGGTCGGCAACCATTTTCGCCAGCACTAGAACACTGCAGCCGTCTTCCGCAGTGGGACCAAAATTCCACGCCTGGGCAAAAGCCGCGCCGTCGGTGCATAACCGCTGAGCCAACAGGATGTAGCCCGCCAGCGGATCCAACACATGTTGCCAAGGGCGAATGGCCTGAGGGCGACGGATCAACGCGGGTTGGCCGGCAACAAACGCCCGAACCAGATCCGGCACCAGTCGGTCTGGCGCAAAATCTCCCCCGCCGATGACATTGCCCGCTCGGGCGGTGGCCAGACCGGTACGATGTTCCGCCCAGCGTGTGGGATGAAAGTAGGAGTGGCGATAGGCGGCGGCCACGATTTCCGCGCAGGCCTTGCTGCTGCTATATGGATCCACGCCGCCCAACGGCTCGTTTTCGCGGTAGCCCCATAGCCATTCACGATTTTCATAACATTTGTCACTGGTAACCACCACGCAAGCCCGTACCGAGCTGACGTGTCGCACCGCCTCGAGAACGTTCACGGTGCCCATGACATTGGTGGAATATGTCTCCACCGGTTGGCGGTAGGATTGTCGCACTAGAGGCTGGGCAGCCATGTGAAAGACTATCTCTGGACAAGTTTCCCGCATGGTGTGCTTGACGCCGTCAGCATTGCGTATATCGCCCAAGATGCTGCGCACGGCCGTGCCAACGCGGGCCAGCTTAAAAAGCGAAGGGTCAGTTGGAGGTTCCAGCGCCAAGCCCGTTACCTTTGCTCCCAAGGCGGCCAACCACAGCCCCAACATGCCGCCTTTGAAACCGGTGTGGCCGGTCAGCAGCACTTGGCGCCCTTTCCAGAAATGCACATCCATTACCATATCTTCCACGGAGCCGTACCCTCCTGCCAAAGCATTTCCAGATGCTGCTTGTCGCGCAGCGTATCCATGGGCCTCCAGAATCCACGGTGTTCAAAGGCCTGCAGTTGCCGTTCTTTGGCAAGTTGTTCCAGCGGCTGGGCCTCCCACAGTGTGTCATCGCCGGCGATATAATCAAGTATGGCTGACTTGAGCACGAAAAAGCCACCGTTGATCCAAGCACCTTGGTCCTGCGGCTTTTCCAGAAAACTAGTTACGGTTTGGCCCTGTACGTTCAGGGAGCCAAACCGCCCCGGCGGTCGCACCGCCGTTACTGTAGCCATACGCTGATGGCTTTTGTGAAACGCAATGAGATCGCGGATGTTCACGTCGGCTACGCCGTCACCATAAGTCAGGCAGAAATCATCCGCTCCGATGTAATCGCCAACACGCCGTATCCGTCCGCCGGTTTGTGTCATTTCGCCGGTATCCACCAAGGTAACCCGCCATGGCTCGGTTTGATTCTGGTGGACGGTGAGAGCATTTTTGGCCAGATCCAGAGTTACGTCAGAGTTGTGCAAGGAATAATTAAAAAAATACTCCTTGATCATGTAGCCCTTGTAGCCCAGGCAGATAATAAAGTCTTGAACGTCATAGGCGGCATACAATTTCATGATATGCCAGAGAATCGGCCGGCCGCCGATTTCCACCATCGGTTTGGGCCGGGCTACGGTTTCTTCGGCCAGGCGTGTGCCCATGCCACCCGCTAAAATTACCGCTTTCAAAGGCCGCGTTCCTTTTTAAGAAATTCCGCTGTCTCCAGGATCTGCGCATCGAGGGCGACAGGAGGCATCCCTAAAACGCGCTCGATGTCCCGGATGACGGCCGGGGTACCCACATAATAATCTTTTCCCATCGGTTTGATAATCGGCCGCCGCACCTCTCTTTGCCCATTGTCCAGGAGATGCAGGCACCGCTGCGCCAATTCGCCAACCTCTACTACCTCCTCACCGACGGTATCAAAAACCAGTGGCTGATCCCACACCGGTGCCGATATGATCCCCAGCACTAGCCGCACCAAGGCGTCCGCGGAGTAGTAGGACCGCCAGACCTCGTGGTCCGCCCGCACGTGAATATCTTCAAGGTTAAGGCAATTGAGGATGAAAGACGACAACGCGTAACCTTGATGGTTATTAATATATGGCCCGCTTAAATTAAATATTCGGGGAATGACCGCGCGAAAACCGCCTTGGTCGGCCAACTCCGCAAACACCCGCTCATCCTCATATTTGCACCGCCCATATTGGAAAAGCGGTTCCGTGGCGGCAGCGGTCTTATTCAGGAATGTATAAACCGCGCCAGAGGATGGAACCATCAGGCCAGCCACATTGTTCTGCGATAAAAATTGTGCCATCACCTGTTGAATCTCGAGGTTGGCTTGACGATAACTGCCTTCGGATTGATTGCCGGCTTGCCCCTTGGTGACAAACGCATGGTGAAAAACCACCACTGGCGAAACACCCTTGATAGATCGTAGCCAATGCCACGGATAGACCACTATTTTTTGGCCACCAGCCAAGTGGATCATACCTTCCCGCCGCCCCACCGCGATAATGCGGGCCGCCGCGTCTGGCCCGCAGGTCGAGGTGAGCACCTCCAGTGTAACGCGTCCCAGCCAGCCGCCGACACCGGTAACAAGAAACTGCAACGCCTTCAAATTCATCAGAACACCAACAAGATTATAATCTGATTACAGCCTTTGCCTATTCGCTTGACGCTGGCATCGCCCCACCGGATGATAACTGGACGCAGCGGAGTTTGCGAAAGGATTACGCATGGCGGAAATAAAAATCGGCAAGGATGTCATCGGTGATGGACATTCCTGTTACGTCATCGCCGAGATCGGCATCAACCACAATGGTGATGTCGAGATCGCCAAAAAATTAATTGATACCGCCGACGCCGCGGGTTGCAACGCCGTTAAATTTCAGAAGCGCACGGTGGATGTGGTCTATACCAAGGAGGAACTGGCCAAACCACGTGAAAGTCCGTTTGGCCAGACCAACGGTGATTTGAAGCGCGGGCTTGAGCTTGACCTAGCCGCGTATCGGGAAATTGACGCATACTGCCGAGAAATGGATATGCCATGGTTTGCCTCCTGTTGGGATGAAGCGTCGGTCGATTTTATATCCCAATTCAATCCGCCTTGTTACAAAATTGCTTCCGCGTCGCTCACGGATGATAACCTGCTGCGTTATCACCGAACCAAAGGTAAACCGATAATTCTTTCCACCGGCATGAGTACGCTGGAACAAATTGACCACGCAGTGGAAGTGCTTGGAAAACAGAATCTGATACTGCTGCACACAACCAGCACGTATCCGGCCGCGTATACAGAGCTCAATCTCCGCTGTATTCCGGCTTTGCGGCAGCGCTACGGCGTCCCGATTGGTTATTCCGGCCATGAAACCGGCCTGCCGTCGTCGGTCGCGGCAGTCGCCCTTGGCGCGTGCGTGGTGGAGCGACATATTACGCTGGATCGCGCCATGTGGGGCTCGGACCATGCAGCTTCGGTGGAACCTAACGGCATTACCCGGTTGGTCCGGGATATTCGATTGGTCGAAACTTCGTTTGGCGACGGAGTAAAATGTGTGCATCCGCGGGAGGAACCGATCCTCAAGAAGCTTCGCCGCGTGTCGTAAATTGTCTCTGAGTCAATTGCAAAAAATCCGATATACCCTCGGACATGGAAGGACTTTTGGGCGTGACCGTAAAACTATCCGATTACGTCATCAATTTTCTCGCGGATCATGGCGTGGCCCATCTATTTTTCATTCCTGGTGGTGCAGCGATGCATCTGAACGACTCGCTGGGGAAAGCTGACCGCATCAAATATGTATGCAATCTCCATGAACAAGCCAGTGCCATTTGCGCCGAAGCTTATGGCAAAATTACGAACAATCTTGGTGTAGCCATGGTAACCGCGGGGCCTGGCGGTACCAACACCATTACCGGTGTGGCTGGAGCTTGGCTGGATTCTACCCCCATGATGGTAATTTCCGGCCAAGTCAAACGACCGGATTTAAAGGGCGATCGCCAGGTGCGGATGTTGGGCGTGCAGGAAATCGATATCGTTACCATGGTCTCCAGCATCACCAAATATGCTGTGACTATCTTGGATCCTTCAACCATTCGTTTCCATCTGGAAAAGGCCTTTCATCTGGCAACGTCCGGCCGAAAGGGGCCGGTGTGGATTGATATACCGCTGGATGTGCAAGCCGCGCTGATCGAGCCGGACCAGTTGGCTGGTTTTGAGCCCAAGCCGCCGGCCCAGCCCAGTGGACTTTCAACTCAGGTCAACCAAGTCTTGGAGAACCTCACGGCCGCACAGCGGCCAGTGCTGCTGGTGGGTAACGGCGTGCGTCTCGCCGGGGCGGTACCGGAATTACACGACTTCCTCCGGCGGGTAAAAATACCCGTTCTAACCAGTTGGTTGGGGATGGATCTGATCGCCGATGATCATCCGTACTTTATGGGGCGACCGGGATCGCTAGCCCCACGTGGCGCTAATTTTACACTGCAAAATTCCGATTTTCTGCTGGTGGTGGGTTCACGGCTGGATATGGCCATGACCGCTTATGCCCATGCCCACTTTGCCCCAGAAGCTCTGAAGGTCATGGTGGATGTGGACGCCGCTGAAATCGACAAAATGCAAACTCCCATTGCCTTGCGCGTTTGCGCCGATGCCCATGACTTTCTCCGGGAAGTACTGCGGCAACTGCCCACTGTGCCAGCGTGTGCCTGGCCGAGCTGGATAAGGCGCTGCCGAGAATGGAAAGCCCGCTATCCCCTGGTGTTGCCGGAACATCGCGATCTAACTAAACCGATCAGCATGTACCTGTTTTCCGAGGTATTATCAGAGGAAGCTGGAGAAGACGATATATTTGCCCCAGGCAGTTCCGGATTCGCAGCCGAAATTTTTCTTCTGGTATTCAAGACCAAATCAGGCCAGCGGATCTTCCATAATCGCGGAACCGGATCCATGGGCTTGGGCCTTCCTGCAGCGATTGGTGCTTGTCTGGCCAGCGGCGGCAGAAGAACCATTTGTGTCGACGGTGATGGCGGTTTCCAGATGAATGTACAGGAACTTGCCAGCGTCGCGGCACTCAAACTACCTACCAAAATTTTTGTCATCAATAACGGCGGCTTTGCATCCATCCGAGCGTCTCAAAGCATATATTTCAAGCGGTTGGTAGGTGCGGACCCTACCAGCGGCTTGACGTTGCCGGAGGTCACAAAAGTAGCGGCGGCATACGGAATTACGACCACGCGCATTGACCAACCGGCTCGGCTACGCGATGGTATTCGAGAAGCCTTGCGTTCCCCAGGTCCAATGGTAGTTGAGGTGCTCGTGGCGGCAAATGAAGAGCGCATCCCTCGGATCATCTCGACGCAGAGGTCTGACGGTACCATGGTTTCAAAGCCGCTGGAGGATCTTTATCCGTTTCTTGACCGGGACGAATTCCGGGCCAATATGCTTATTCCACCGGCGACGGAATAATATGCGTTTTTTTCGCAATTGGAGTTGACGATGGCACTGCTGGGCATTATGCAAGGGCGGTTATTGCCTCCCATGGCTGGGCGTTTTCAGTGTTTTCCGCGGGGCCATTGGCAGCAAGAATTTCCGCTCGCCGCTGAAGCAAAACTCGATACCATTGAGTGGATCTTCGACGCCTACGGAGCGGATGAAAATCCGCTGGGAACGGATGCCGGAATTGCTCATATTCTGGCTCTTTCAAAAGAATATCGGGTTCAAATAAAATCTTTGTGTGCGGACTGGTTCATGGACTTTCCCGTGGTCCGCACAACCCCCGAGCAGGCTGCGGACCGGATGCGCCAGTTGTACTGGTTATTAGGCCAAAGTCGAAAAGCAGGCATCAGCCGGGTGGTGCTACCATTTGTGGATGCCTCAAAAATTACCGATGATCAGGACACCCATAGCGTGATTGAGATATTGAATCGTGTGTTGCCCTTAGCCGAAAGGTTGGCCGTGGAACTGCACTTGGAAACGTCGCTTGCGCCCCATTGCGTTGCCGAACTGCTGGCCAAGATTCCACACCCGCTCCTCAAGATCAATTACGATTCTGGCAATAGCGCCGCACTGGGGTATGATGTTCGGGAGGAATTTAGCGCGTATGGTAAAAGAATTGGCAGTGTGCATCTCAAGGATCGCCAGTATGCTGGCGGAACAGTGCCATTGGGAAAGGGAAATGCGGATTTTAAGGCGCTCTTTGAATGTCTGCAATCAGTCCGTTACGAGGGTGATTTTATTCTTCAGGCGGCGCGCGGTACCGCTGGGGATGAACTGGCGTGGGTCAAGCAGAACATAGAGCTAGTGAAACCTTACCTTCAGCCCTGGATTCTAAACTGAGAAAAGTATGGATTTGAACCTGACCGATCAAGTCGCGTTTGTCGCCGGTTCTTCGCGGGGAATCGGGAAAGCAATCGCCGAGAAATTTCTGCTGGAGGGATGCCGCACCGTGATTACCGGTCGAAGTGAAGGGGATCTCCAGACCGCCCAAGCGGAGCTGACGCAGCGTTTCGGAACCAGTCGTCTGATGGCTTTGCAAGGTGATTTAACAGATCTGGGAGCCATCCGGCACATTCTCATGCAGGTTGAATCGCAATGGGGTAATATCGACTGCGCTGTGGCCAACATTGGGACCGGGCGCGGCCAAACCGGCTGGGATATCAGCGACACGCAATGGACCGAACTTTTTCGGATGAACCTCTGGAGCAGCATCCGCCTCATTTCCGAGATACTTACAGCAATGGTTCGCCGCCAACGCGGCAGTGTGGTATTCATCTCCTCAATTACCGGCCTGGAAAGTACTGCCGCCCCGCTGCCGTACAGTGCCGCCAAGGCCGCACTGCTAAGCTATGCCAAGAATGTGGCCCGACAGGTGGGTCCATACCATGTGCGGGTAAATTCCGTGGCCCCCGGAAACATATTGTTTCCGGGTGGATCCTGGGACCGGCGAAAGACCGAAAATCCTGAGAAAGTTGCCAGCTATATAGCGGCCGAGGTGCCGCTTGGGCGTTTCGGCAACCCGGAAGAGATTGCGGATTGTGTAGTCTTTCTTTCCTCAGACCGTGCCAATTTCATCACTGGCTCATGCATCGTAGCCGATGGCGGTCAAACCCGCAGTTTATGAACGTGGAGAATTCTGCTTGCCGCAAGAAATTACCAGCAAACCTTCACCCACCTTCGCCAGCCATTTCGATTTGACCGGGCGCACGGCAGTCATTACTGGAGGTGCGGGACTGCTTGGGAGACAGCATGCCCAGGCGATTGCAAGTGCCGGCGGCGTGCCTGTGATTGTGGATCTCGCTGCGGCGCAGCCCGCCAGACAGGCCCGTGAGTTGGCTCGCATCTGGAAAGTTCAAGCGATGGGAGTGGTGGCGGACATAACCAATGCCGCACAAGTTAAAGACTTGGCTGGCACCGTCCTGAAACGCTTTGGGCAAGTGGACATTTTAATCAACAATGCCGCTAACAACCCCAAAGTTGAAGGTGGAGGTAAAACTCCGTGGAGCCGGCTTGAGGATTTTCCCATGGCTGTTTGGGAAGCGGATCTGGCGGTTGGTCTGACCGGAGCTTTTTTGTGCAGCCGCGAATTAGGATCCATCATGGCCCGCCAGGGCCGTGGTGTTATCATTAACGTCGCTTCGGATCTGGCAATCATCGCGCCAGACCAACGGCTTTACCGGCGCAAAGGCATTGCTCGAAATCGGCAACCGGTGAAACCTGTCACCTACTCCGTCGTAAAATCCGGCCTGCTCGGGTTAACGCGATATCTGGCCACTTACTGGGCGGATCGCGGCGTACGGGCCAATGCGATCTCGCCGGGAGGAATTTATAATGGACAATCGGATGAATTTGTGGCACGGCTCAAGAAGCTGATCCCCATGGACCGCATGGCCAGACTCACCGAATATCAAGCGGCCATGATATTTCTATGCTCTGATGCCTCGTCGTATATGAATGGAGCAAATTTGGTAATCGACGGTGGAAGGAGTTGCTGGTGAATTTAGATGCTGGTTCCCTTTTTTCTCTCGCTGGCAAAACCGTGCTCCTGACCGGAGCCTCAGGGTTTCTCGGCCGAACCATGGCCGAAGCCATCCTGGCCAACAATGGCCGCCTGATCGCTTTCGGACGCTCAGAAAAGTTATTCAGTCAATGCCGCCAATGGGCGGATAAATTCGGTCAAGGTAGGGTAAGCGGTCACCGCATTAACATGGCTGATACGAACAAGCTCACTGCACTTTGCGACCAGATCGTTCGTCAGGAAGGCTTTATTGAGGTTCTGATCAACAATGCCCATGAACTCGGCCTCTCCACCGGCTTCAACACTCCGATGGGATCCATCGAAAACACCACGCCTGATCAATGGACACGGCACTTTTCCGGCGGAGTTCACTGGCCTCTGCTGCTGGCTCAGAAACTTGCACCAGCCATGAAGGCCCACCATCGCGGCAGCATTATCAATATTGCCACGATGTACGCCTTGGTGGCACCAAACCCCAACTTGTACGAGGGGACCACATTTCTCAATCCGCCCGCGTACGGTGCGGCCAAGGCGGCTATGTTGTCCTTAACCCGCTACATGGCTTCTTTTTGGGGAGCGGCTGGAATCCGCACCAACGCCATCGCACCCGGACCATTCTCCAACACCCAGGATTCAGGCCCCAATAGCGTCAAGAGCAGCGATGGTTTCCTTGATAGACTCCGGGCGCGAACATGCCTGGGGCGAATTGGTCAACCCACAGAACTCGCCGGTGCCATTTTATTTCTAGCATCAGAGGCATCTTCTTATGTGACCGGCCAAACCTTGGTCGTCGACGGAGGCTGGACCATCACTTAAAAAATTGCCGTCCACGCCCGCTTTCTTGACCTAGTTGGGCACGGATTGAGACCATGCTCTTAGCCATGAGGTTAGATGAAGGAGATTTTTTGACTGGAATGCGAATATGATGACCGAAATGTTGAACCCAATGCTTGCGTCGGCAGTGATTTTTGATTTCGACGGCGTTTTTACGGACAACAAGGTCTACGTCCTGCAAGATGGCCGCGAAGCCGTGGCGTGCAATCGCTCCGACGGCTACGGCATCAGTATGCTGCGTAAAATCAATCTGCCTCTGCTGGTTCTTTCTGCGGAGGAAAACTCGGTGGTGGCAGCCCGTTGCCGCAAGCTGTCCATTGAATGTATCCACGGCGTAAAAGATAAACTCCCCGCATTGCGGCAATGGCTCGCCGACCGGAAGCTCAATATCCAGCGGGCCGTTTATGTTGGCAATGATATAAATGATTTGGAATGTATGGCTGCCGTCGGCTTTCCAGTCGCCGTGGCTGACGCCTTCCCTCCCGTGAAGGCGGTGGCGAAGCTGGTTCTGCAAGCGTCGGGTGGCAATGGCGCGGTGCGGGAAGTCTGCGATCTGATTCTCGCCGGCTACCGGTAATACCTGGCAAATAATTCTAAAGCCACCAGCCGCAGGCAAAATGCCTGCTGCGGAACTTCCAGCAGTCTGTTATAATAAGGTTATGGAAGATGTTATTCGCCAATTCTCCTCCCACACTGGCGCGGATGCGGCGGATCGCCAATATTATAAATCCCTCTCGCCGCAGCAACGGTTGGATATTCTTCTAAAACTGGTCGAAACGCAGCGGAGTCATAATGAAGCTTACCAGCGACTTGCACGCGTTTATCGCATCGTTAAACGCTGCTAACGTTCAATATGTGATCGTCGGTGGCTATGCCGTTGCTTTCCACGGCCGCCCGCGTTTTAATGGGGATATCGCCGAAGCCGACGAACTTTCCTAACGCGAAATTACCTCGGATAACCGTATCGAACGCGAGCCACCTATGAAACATATCAGCATACTCACCCCCTGCTACAACGAAGAAGCCAACGTCCGCGAAATGTATGAGGCCGTCAAAAACATTTTTTCCGGCCTACCGCAGTATGCCTATGAGCATCTTTTTATTGACAACGCCTCCAAAGACAAAACTGGTGCCATCTTGCGGGAAATTGCCACGCAGGACAAGAATGTCAAAGTGATTTTCAATACCCGCAACTTCGGCCATGTCCGTTCGCCTTACCACGGGCTGCTGCAAACCGCCGGCGACGCAACCATTGGCCTGGCGTGTGATTTTCAAGATCCCCCCGCATTGATCCCCGAGTTTCTCGGCAAGTGGGAACAAGGCTGCAAGGTGGTTCTTGGCGTAAAGGCTGCCTCCGACGAATCTGCGCTCATGTTCGCATGCCGCAGTGCATACTACCACCTGATTAACCGGCTCGCGGAACTGGATCTGGTTAGGAACGCCACCGGGTTTGGTCTTTATGACCACTCCGTCATTGAGAACTTGCGGAAAATCGATGATCCCTATCCTTATTTCCGCGGCCTGCTGGCCGACATCGGTTACCCGATCGCCACCATTGCTTACCATCAGCCAGCCCGCCGTCGAGGTCTCACCAAAAATAATTTCTACACGCTCTACGATGTGGCTATGCTTGGTATCACCAATCATTCCAAGGTTCCACTGCGTTTGGCCACCATGGCTGGCTTTGCCATGTCGGCATTGAGTTTACTGGTAGCACTGGGCTATTTGGTTGCCAAACTGGTTTTCTGGAACCATTTTACTTTGGGCATGGCCCCGGTCATCATCGGTTTGTTCTTTTTCTCATCCGTGCAGCTTTTTTTCATCGGCATCCTGGGCGAATACATCGGAGCAATCCACACGCAAGTGCAGAACCGCCCCTTGGTGATCGAAAAGGAGCGACTGAATTTTTCTCAAGGCCGCTTGTAGCCCCAAGTGCCGGCGATTTGGCGGATATTCCGGTAGAACGCAATACCCGCGTTATCTACCGCTCCAGTGTCCGCCCGATTCCGCTAGCGGCTTTGGCCATAGAGGCGGTCATGGACTCGGCTATGAGGGTTCAACGCGTTAATTGAATACTCACATATAAACACGGTTAAATAGTTTTATCACCCGGTTCGGAAGCTTCATTTTCTGTTTTATCTCCTGGAATATTTCCTCTTGAAACATCCACGATGAAATCAGAATTGGCTCGCTGCGCCCGTGCAATGCCGCCGGCGGCAAGATTCGCCGACCCGCGATACGCCGCCCCTGCATTCGCACGCTGGAATCGACAAACGCCTCTACCGCGCTGGCCTTAAGCAACCCGGCCGCCAGCAAACGCTGAGTAAGGGAACCTACACCCCAGACGATGATCTGTTTTCCGCCGCGAGAGGCATTTGCGATCACCCGGCGTGTGCGACGATCGGCATCTTGGGATGCCGCAACATAGCGTTGCAAGGCGGCGTGGCCCTGACAATCAATACGCATTTTAACCATCCTCGCTGCGCGACGATACAGACCGCCCACGACTGGTTCGGTTGCGCCTGCTCCCTGCTGGCGCATCATCCTCGTCTGTGCGATCCGCTCAAAACCAGCCACTGCCATAAGATTCCGCAGCGATGTCGCCGTGAAAAAATTGATATGCTCGGTACTGAATTGTTGAAACGGCGCATTGCGGGAAGATCCCAAACTCATCACATCCGGAACTGCCAGAAACAACTGCCCGTTAGGCGTGAGCCGATCTACGATGCGCTGCACGGCGAGCCTGACATCGCACAGGTGTTCCAGAACACCGGTTAGCATAATCAGGTCATATCGACCGTGCCGACGGTCCAGATCAAAAACAGTGCCCGTCACTACCCGTATTTTATATAATCTTGCGGCGGTTTTGGCGCAGTCCGGCGATGGATCCAGTCCATGGAGATTCTTAAAGCCCCGGCTGGCCAGCACATGAAGAAAAGCACCCGTTGCGCAGCCGACATCCAAGGTGGCCGAGCGGGGGCTGATCCCAGATCGACATATAAAATCAGCCAGACGCTCGAAAATCCGCAGGTCGTTTGCGGATACCTCTCCGCCGTGGTGGCGGTATTCGTATTTGGAAAAATGACGATAGTAGCGGTCAAACGCCGCCTGCGGCGGAATCATATCCGCATAAGCGAAGCCGCAATTAGCACAACTAACCACGTGGTAGCCCGAGAGCAGCGTGGACCCGGTGAAATGTTGCTTATAAATTAAGCGTCGACGGGGCGAACCGCAGATCGGGCACGTACGATGCTTCAGCGACGGGCGCAAATCTTTCTGGCCATAACTCAACTTCACGCCAACACCGCCTTTTCAGCCCGCACCAATCGGCCCCGGTAATTCTATGCGACCATCGACTCAACGGATACCTTCAGCCCCGCCGTACGCCACATCTCGTAAGTCGGTGAACTTACCCCAAATTTCGGACACCGCGTCCGGCAATGGCTGCTGCTGGATGCGAGGATTTGCGCGATACGATTTAAGTTTCTGTAGCGGCGCTCCACTGTGTCGCAATCGGTCGCGGAAACTTTCCACGTACGACCCAATACGCTCCAATAATCGTCCACAGTAATGGTAAAAACCGCAAGCCTTGCGCCAACGCAAAGGCCTGGTTGGCACTATCAGCCCCATGTGTAACAAAAAAATAAAGCAGCAGCGCATCCAAAACCCCCAAGCCACTGGGCGGCACAATGGGCAAACTCACCGCCAATGCCACCACGGTTATATAAACCATAAATGTCGCAAACGGTACATGCATGGTAAACGCCTGCCCCAACAGCCACGCTGCTACCGGAAGCACGCTCTGTGAAAACATGCTCGCCAATACCAGCAATCCCATCAACGGAATGTAGCCACGATAGACTTGCAGGCTTTGGTCCGCTTGTTTAATGAATTCCGGTAACGGTAGGCGTTCCAACAGAGCATCCATGCCCAGCCGGTGCCGCAGTGGTCGGTAAAAATAGAGGATAGCACCTGTGCACGCCAGCGACAGGGCCACCCCAATCACCCAAAATATATGGATGAGAAGCGGATCCGGCGATGTCCACCCACGGCGCGGCCAGGGAATGTCTAACAACAACGCCGTAATCGCCAGCAGCGCCACGATCATCAACGCTATCAGACCAAGACCCCGGTCCAGCAGAACAGTCACGGCAACTTTCGTCGGCTGGGCAGTTATGCGCCCCGTGTAAATGACTTTCACCACGTCACCGCTGACCGAACCCGGCAAAAACGTCGAGTAAAACTGACCAACAAATGTCAACGTCAGGCATTTGCCATAAGTCAAATACAAGCCCTGCACCGCCAGCAATTTTCGCCAACGCCACGTGGTTATAAACGTCGGCAATCCTAACAACAACAGTGCCGCCAGCAACGGCCCGGTTTTGGCAGACCGGATCAGGCTAAAGAGTCCACGCCTGATTTCCAGCCGGCCATGCGTATAAGTCAGGTCGGCAAGAGGTAAACTCGCTACCCTTGGCCAGTTGATCGGCGGCCGATCGGCTGCTCCAGTAACCACCCGGCCGGAGGCCAATCGAACCGTGAGTTTCTGCCCCGCCAAAAGTACCCGCGGCATGCCATTTTGCCAATTCAGCAACCTCACCGGCACGGTATCCATAATAGCAACGCCACGAATCCGGCTGCCCGCCGACACAAACACCCGATCGTGCCAGGATATCTGAGAAATCACGTACCACAGTCCCACCCCGGCAATAAAAATCTTGACCGATAGCAGCAAAAGCCTCCGCAGCCTGTGTGGTTGTGGGTTTACTGAGGCCATCGTCATTGCCGCCGCCATATTTCCTTGGTTACAAAGTACCGATCTGGGGCTGCTCTGGGGCATTGGCACATGTTGTAGGAATTTCCGCCGCCAACGGGGTCTCTCCAAACACCCGGCAGGGCATGGCATAACACGCCACAAACCAGAGCAAAAACAGTAAAGTCAACGCCTTAAACTGTCCGGCAAAGCCCACCCGACCGTTCAGCACCATATAACATTGTTGTGGTGTAAATAAAATAGCACAGGCGATTAAAATTGCCAGTATCTTCCAGAGTTGAATGCCCACCCGCCCCGAATACACATCCTCCAGGAGAAAGAAGATCACAAACATTGCCCATGGTATATACATGTAGAGCAACGTATAATCAAACGATACACCGGGAGCCAGCACTTGTACGATAAACACCGCAAACACACAGTTCAAAATCGGCATCCGCCGGAAATACCACACCAACGCCACCATCGCCACCAGCCAGCCCAGGGTATAAACGTGATACCACATTCCAATCATCGTCAGGAGGCTGCCTAAACCGGACCCGTTGACATACCCCCCCCATGCCAATACCTGCTTCACCACCGAAAACAAAGAATGATCAACCCCAATACCATCGGGGCTGAAAGTCAGCACATAGGTGTTTTGAAATACTTTTATTCCCCGCCCGATGGAATGGAGCACCTGCGCAATATGTGGAGCCGCAAACCACATCGCCACGAAATTAATCGCAACAAATGCCACCACAAAGGTCCAAGCGCCTCTCCAGTCCCGCCTTCTTAGAAATAAGACAATCAGAATCAGTGGGGCCAGTTTCATCGCGGCCACACATCCCCAAAATATGGCCGCGATCCGCCCATGATGTTTCACAAACGCCCACGCCCCCACCAACGCCATCACCCATGCCGCACCCTCCACATTGGCCCGGTCCGCCATAAACATCAGCGGATAAGAGGTCAGCAACATCAAGACTAAAACTGCCGAGACGGGGGCGGCCAGTTTATGCCGGCGCACCGACCACACCAGCAAGCCTGCGGCCAAAACCGCAATTCCGACAATGGTGGTATCAAAGGCCAGAGCCGCCGCTACGGCACTTTTTGGAAACAGGCGAAAATAAAGCAAATACACATACGCATCCGGCGCTGGATAATTCATGTCATGATGACCGTTCCAGAACCGCGGCGTGCCAAACGACTGAAATTTATGATAGAATTCCGTGAAATCCGAAAGTCGCATATTGGACGCAAAGACAATACTGTTGAATGGAAATGGCCAGGGCTTGCCTATTTGCGTGTGCCAGTACACCAGCAGATATGCTACAATCGCCAACCCCGTCAGTACCGTCACGTACCAGAATAAGCCGCGAAACACCAATTCCGCACCGGAATCCGCTGCGGCCATATCTGTTTTCAGCAAGGGTTGTATTTCACCGGTGTTGGGAC
Source organism: Planctomycetota bacterium (assembly GCA_021800165.1). Lineage (GTDB taxonomy): Bacteria > Planctomycetota > Phycisphaerae > WQYP01 > WQYP01 > JABEVA01. The sequence goes on from JAJYZF010000004.1 coordinate 81,000, forward strand.
TCACTGGTATCTCCAGATGGAATTGACGCAACTGGCCACCCGGCGCAGCTTACTGGGCTTTGAATTCCCACGCCTCCAAAGCCTCGGCCAAGTCGCTTTGCACACGCTTATAGTCCGCCTTCGCTTGCCACAACTGCTCGGCAATCATCGCCACCTTTGGATCCGCCAGGGCTTGCTCGGCCTGTCGCTTTTGCTGTTCCAGCTTTTGAATCAGTTCTTCAACCGCACTCAAACTCAGGCGGCTTAAATGGGATGGTAATTTCATCGACGTTGCGGGAGTTGACCGAGGACTCTTTGTTGTCTGTTGATTCTGCCGCGATGGCGGTTGCTCTCTGCGCCTCTTTTCCTGATTCTCCACATCACGACGCTGCTGAACCGCACGTTGAGTTTCGTTTGCCGCCGCCACCAGATAATCACTGTAACTGCCGTTGAACAAACGCCACTGCGGCCCTTGACCGGTTTCTTTGGCAGGTTCCAGTACCAGCAATTGATCGCATACCGAATCCAAAAAGTACCGATCATGCGATACCAAAATCAATGTTCCGTCAAAACTATCCAACGCCGTTTCCACCACTTGGCAGGTCAGCATATCCAAATGATTGGTCGGCTCATCCATCAGAATGGTATTGGACGGATTGAGCAATAGTTTGGCCATGGCCACCCGTGATTTTTCTCCTCCCGAAAGAACGGCTATCTTTTTATCGATAGTATCTCCGGAAAACAAAAACAACGCCGCCAGATCACGCATGTCCTGCGGCGACATGGTTGGCCGGGCACTCTGAAGTTCCTCGGCCACGGAGTTTTCCGGATTTAAATCCTGATGTTCCTGCCGATAGTATTGCACGGTTACGGCGTGGCCCCAGCGAATTTCGCCTGTATCAGCGGTCAACTCACCAGCCAAAATATTTAACAAGGTGCTTTTGCCGGCTCCATTGGGACCAATAATACCCAGTCGTGTGCCCCGGGGCAGGTGGAAGCTGATATCTGCAAACAGCTTCTTTTCGTCGAAACTCTTGCTAACACCATCCAGCCGAAGGGCTTCCTGACCGCTGGGCCGGGCAACTTTCAAATTCAGAATCATGGCTTTGTCCTGGCCGCGCGGCCGCGCGACTAAAGATTCGGTTTTAAGGCGTTCCAACCTTGTTTTACGACCGCGAGCCTGCATCGCCCGCTGGCCGGCCCCAAATCGTCGGATATATTCCTCCTGCTTGGCAATAAACGCCTGCTGCTGGGCGAACTGCCGCCGCCGAGTCAATTGGCGCTCCGCACTCAGGGTCAGATAATCCGAATAATTGCCCGGATATCTTTCTATCTCGCCGCCCCGCATTTCCACAATGTTATTGACCACCCGATCGAGAAAATATCGGTCGTGGCTGACGATCACCATGGTAACATCAGTCATGGCCTTGAGTGTTTCTTCCAGCCACTGGAGCATGTGCAAATCCAGATGGTTGGTAGGTTCATCCAGCAGCAGCAAATCCGCTCCGGAGAGCAGCATCCGGGCCAGTTGCGCCCGCGACTTTTGCCCGCCTGACAAGGCTGAAATCGGAAGCGTTAAATCCCGTTGTGAAAACCCCAGTTCCTGCAAAACCACTTCAACACGCCGCTCAATCTCCCAGCCGCCCAAGTGTTCAAAATGATGCTGCAAAGAATCGTAACGCCGAATCGCCGCATCATGCTCTGGACCGGATGTATGCCGGGCCATCATATCCGCAGCCTCATGCATCTGTGTTTCAACCGCCTTTAGTTCCTCAAAGACCAGTGATACCTGATGATGCAGAGTCTCATTGGGGTCCAACAACGGCTGCTGCGACACATAGCCTAATGTGGCCTGCCGTGACAAAGTGCGTTTTCCATGGTCGGGTTCTTCCACTCCCGCAAAAATCTTTAACAGTGTCGTTTTCCCAGCGCCATTCGGGCCGATCAACCCGATGCGTTCCCCCGCCTGAAGCTCCAGTGAGATATCCGCGAAGATTGTTCGCCCCTCGTACGCCTTGCCGATGTTTTCTACTGCCGCAACCGCCAATGTTCACCTGTATCCTGACACCAAAATTCCCAGCGTGGCCACCATAGAGCGCCGGTCCAGAATCCGCACTTCCATCTTTACGAAACTCCGGGCAAAGGCCATCCGCCTGTCCCATGACACAGTTTATACGATATCAGCCCGACGCAACAGAATGCAGCCCCATGGGTGCGAATTTTCCTTCCGTACAATGTCGCTCCACGACCATCCTTGAAACAGCGTTGGCTTGGCGCTAGTATCAAGATAAGCGTGCGGCTGGTGCCACTGGGTTGGGCCATCGCCGGAGCTGTGCAGGTTTAGCTAGCAAGGATATTTCATGAGCAATCCCCCTACCGCCCGCACCGTTGGGCAATTAAAAGCCGCCGGTTACAGGCCATGCAGCGTCAAGGATGAACTGCGCCGCAATGTGATAGCGAGACTGCGCGATGGCAAGACTCTTTTTGAAGGGCTGGTCGGTTATGAAGATACCGTCCTGCCCCAGGTTATTCATGCCCTGTTGAGTCGACACGATATGCTTTTGCTGGGCTTGCGCGGCCAAGCCAAAACGCGCATTCTGCGGATGCTGCCGTACCTGCTCGATGAGTGGATACCGGTGCTGGCGGGTTGTGAACTGCCGGACGATCCGATCCATCCGACATTGGCCATGGGCCGACGAATCATTTCCGAACAGGGAGACGATGCGGGTATAGAATGGCTTCATCGCAGTCGCCGTTATCACGAAAAATTAGCCACGCCGGATGTCACCATTGCCGATCTGATTGGCGAAATAGACTTGGTGCGCCACGCCCAGGGCCGCTATCTTTCTGATGAAACCACCATGCACTTCGGCCTGATTCCGCGGACCAATCGGGGAATCTTTGCCATCAACGAACTGCCGGATCTGGCGGCCAAGATTCAGGTCGGCCTTTTTAATGTGTTGGAGGAACGCGACGTACAGATCCGGGGCTATCCTATCCGACTGGAGATTGATGTGTGCATGGTATTTTCGGCCAATCCTGAGGATTACACGAATCGTGGGCGCATTGTCACACCGCTCAAGGATCGCATCGGTTCGGTGATTCGCACCCATTATCCGCGTCGTTTGGCCGAAGCCATTAAAATCACCTCTGAAAATGCCTGGTTGGAGCGAAATGCCGATGTACGTGTTGAAATCCCCACTTTTATGCTGGAACTGATGGAGGAATTCGTATGCTTGACGCGCACCAGTCCGCATATCAATCAGGCCAGCGGCGTTAGTGTACGCTGCTCAATTGCCAATGCGGAAAATCTGGTTTCCAGCGCGGAACGCCGCGGCATTGTTTTGGGAGAAAACCGCGTCGTTGCGCGGATGGATGACTTGGCTTTCATCAGCGCCGGTTGCCGCGGAAAAATCGAGTTGATGCTGGCCGAAGGTGATGCTGCGGAAGATAAGCTCATCGCGGCCCTGCTGGGCGAGGCGGTGAAAAAGGTGTTTGACCGACATGCAGAGTTGGAAGATTACACGGAACTGGTGCAGCAGTTCAAGAACGGCTTGACGTTACAAGTCGGCGATGAGGTACCCACCACAACTTTGGCGGAGAATTATGGGCTGGTGAAAGGCTTGAAGGCTGCAACCACCAAGCTGGCTCAGGAGCTTGGCCTGAAGGCACTGGATGCGGCCCTGCTGGTTTCCGTGGGCGAATTTCTCCTGGAAGCACTTTACGTAAACAATCGCTTGAGCAAAGTGGTAGCTCCGGGAAAAACGTTCTTCCGCAAATGATGATTTTCACTCGGCCATCTTCTGGCCGCGGGTCCCGAATCAGTAAAACGCGGCATCCGCGACGGCCGAACACTGAGGACACGGTCGGCGGCCGTGTCGGCCATTCCACGCGTCATATAATTCAGGCACGCCTTTATCACAAGCTAACAATTTCCCATTATAATCTCGGCGTTGGTAGTGCTGCTCGCAAAAGACAGGGGTGGATATCATGATGAAAAACTACACTGCATGGGCTTGGATGGCCCGACAGAATAAAGGCATTCGCAGACCGATATATCTGCTGGTCCTGATCGGAGCGATGCTAATCATATCGGGCCTGTTTCCCGCAGCCGACTACGCTGCCACACTCCCGCGTACCTTGCCGGATTCGCGCCTCGTCGCCCCGGTGGGCCAAGTTCAGCAAACACCCAACTTTGCCATCGGTGTGGCGCGACTGCATAACACACTGCTGGTGGAATGTGGAGGCGCATCTCAAGCCCAGTCCTTGCTGGTCCTCCATGCGCACACCCTGGCACTTACCGATCAGGTGGATTTCGTGAAAGGCGCAGCGCTGCCTGGACCGGAAGCACAAATCGCCCGTCAAAGCTTGTTTCAGGGTATGGCTACCGGACCAGACGGAATGGTTTATCTTGCCGGTGGCGTTACGGATAACGTCGTGGCCCTGCATCTTGCCGGTGGCAAACTGAAATTGCGGCATTGCTTTCCTCTACGCTGGCAACCATTTCCGGCCAGTCAATATCCCTATCAATATCAATCGCGCCACGTCCAGCCCTACCACTTCTATCCAGATTCGGTAGCAATGGGGGCCACCGGGGCGCACATCTTTGTCACGGGGCTGCTTGCCAACAGCATCGCCCGCATCAACCTGAAGACCGGACATGCGCTTTACGCCAATGCTGGTTCCATGCCCTTTGCCGTGGTGCTTTGCAATCATGGCCGGACGCTTGTTATCAGTGACTGGGGCGGCAACAACGTCACGCTACTCCAAGCCAGCACCATGAAACCACTGGGATCGGTGGCCATCGGCCCGCCGGCGGGACCGCGGAATCGCCGGGCCGGCGTCCATCCAACGGCCTTGGTTGCGCAGCACCATTCCGATATTGTTTGGGTGGCCTGTGCCAATACCGACCAAGTCGTGGCCATCGATGTTCATCGATTGACCATAGTCCGGCGCATCGACGATGCCCCTTACCGCAACGCCCCACCCGGATCATATCCGGATGGACTGGCTCTCTGGCAGCACCATTTATTCGTGGCCAACGCGGGCAATAATGATGTGGCCGTCTACAACGCCCATTCCGGCCGGCGCTTGGGCCTTATTCCCACCGGATGGTATCCGTCAGCCCTATGCGTCGGTCATGATGCTTTGTACATTGCCTGTGCCAAAGGGTTGGGCTCTACCGCCAATCCCAACTATCAGTGGGTCGGCACTTCCATGCCGGGCACGGTGGAGAGAGTCGCACTCTCCACCCTCACGCACGCTCTTCCCGGATGGACCATTCAAGCCTTGCACAATGATGGCTTCTCCCGCGCCCAGCGGACTCGCCGGGCTGCGCAGAATCACCGGGCCGCGCTTGCCCTGCGCAAGCATGTCCGCCATGTGGTTTTTATACTGCGTGAAAACAAAACCTTTGACGAGGACTTCGGCACCTACCGTCGCGCCGGCCATTGGGCCGATCCACATCTGGATTTATACAATGGTCGCGATCTGCCGAATCTCTATGCTTTAGCCAACCGTTTCGGATTAATGGTCAACTACCGCGTGGACGGCGAAGTGACTGCGCAGGCCCACCAGTGGACTACAGCAGCTTCGGATTCCGATTGGGTACAACGCACCTGGCCGATGTATTATTCCGGCCGCGGAATCACGCCCAACCCCGGTTGGACCCAAAGCCTGACGGATCACAATGTCATAGGGGCTGCTACCGGCTTTATCGGCACGGATAACCCGTATACAGATTATGAGAACTTGTCCAAACTGGGGGCCTACTCCAACCCCTGGATTTCCTACCCAGGAGGGTTATTTTTATTCAATGATCTCCTGGCCCATCACGTATCGTTCATGGATTTCGGGGAATTTGTTTCCCGCGATGAAGCCGGAGAAATCTCTCAGGCCATGAAGCAGCATCTGGGCACCACATTTCCCGGGTGGAATCGCTATATCCTTGATACCTGGCGTGTCGGACGCATTTTAGCATGGCTCAAAAACCCCCGGCACACCATGCCTCGGCTGATGTATGTCTGGCTGCCCGATGATCATACTGCGGGGCGCTCCGCAGGTTATTACACTCCCGCTTATTATGTAGCCAACAATGACCTGGCCACAGGGGAGCTGGTTGCGGCACTAAGTCGTATGCCCCAATGGAATCATACGCTTATTTTCATCACCGAGGACGATGCTCAATCCGGTGCGGATCATATTGGCGCTCACCGCTCCCTGGCCCTGGTCATAAGCCCCTGGGTAAAAGCGGGCCTGCTGATAACCCGTCGCTATTCCCAGGTGGATATCATGCGTACTATGGAAGCGGCTGAAAAGGTGCCTCCTATGTCGCAATGGGATGCCAATGCCCGTGTATTAAGCGGAATTTGGAGCCACCACCCCAACTTCGCCCCATTTATCCTGCAACCCATTGAGATTCCGATGGCGTTGAATCCAGGCAGGTCCACTCATATCCAACGACTTAGGCGCAAAGCGGGCCAGAATGGCCATTGGCTCTCACCCCGATGGCTGGCCCGGCACGACGCGGTAGGACTGCGCCACCGCTCCCAACCCAAGAGAAGCGATCATTACACCCCCACCACACTCTTAAAAGTTCCTGGGCCGGAACAGATGCTCCAGGAATGGATTGCCACCAAAGGCCTCCGTTCTTACCGGCAGGTGATGGCGTACTTGCAAAGCTATGCTCGGCGGCATCATCAGCCAATGAGCCATTATTTGGCTACTGCTGACGATGATGCCGGTAACTAACCAGGCTCGGACGAACCCACAAACTCACACCATGGCAACCCTTTGGAACCCATTTTATGAACGAAATCCTGGATGAGATGAATCAGGCACCTATGACCGCCCTGCATCGACGGCTGGCCTGGTCCGCGGGGCTGGGCATCTTTCTTGATGGTTACGACATCATGATTATTGGTGCCGTATTGCTGTTGTTAAAACCCGTGTGGCATTTGGACGCTCATGCCGTGGGATGGTTGGGCAGCGCAGCTCTGGCGGGGGCGTTCGCCGGAGCACTCATCGGTGGCCGAATCGCCGATCACTTCGGCCGCAAAGCAATTTATCTCATTGACCTTATCACGTTTTTTTTCGCGGCCATTCTCTGCGCCTCGGCGTGGAATATCACATCATTGGTGATATTTCGATTTCTTCTGGGAGTGGGTATCGGAGCGGATTATCCGCTTAGCGCCACCTACATGGCGGAGTTTATGCCCACAGTGAAACGCGGTGGCGTCATCACCTGGACCTTCGGCCTGTGGACCGCGGGGGCGATTTTCGCGGGCTTGGTGGGCTTTACGCTGGTTCACCTGGGGCCATGGGCCTGGCGATTGATGTTTTTGGTCGGAGCCGTACCGGCACTGCTGGTGGTGTGGTTGCGGCGCAGCCTTCCGGAATCGCCACGCTGGTATTTGCGCCACGGCGAGGTGGAAAAAGCCGCACAGGTGCTTCAGCAACTCGTTCCCGGACTGACCGATTCGCAAATCTCGACGACTCTTGCAGCGCAAGGGCAAACCATCCACGCGCCAACTGCCCCGGTGCGGGTTTTATTTGGACGCCGCTTTTTGCGGGCTACCCTGTTTGTCTGCCTGCCCTGGTTTATGATGGACCTGGTGGGTTATTACGTAACCATTTATATTCCGCAAATTCTCGGGCACCTGGGTTTCCATGGATCTACCAGCAAACTGCTTGGCAGTATGATTTTAAGTGCCAGTTTTCTCATCGGCTATATTCCGCTGGCACTTTGGGTGGACCAGATTGGGCGCGTATGGCCGCAGATTCTGGGCTTTATCGGCGGCGGGGTCGGATTGGCAATTGTCGGCCTGACCGCGCTGCAATCCCCCACCAAAACCGTCATTCACGGGGGCCAAGTGGAACAGGTGGCGATGTTCAGCACTGCAGCAATTGTTATCATGTTTGCCGGCATGCTCATATCTCAGATTCTTAACAGCTTTGGCCCCGGCAACACAACCTATCTTTTGGCCTCGGAGGTCTACCCAACTGACGTGCGCGCAACGGGGCACGGATTTGCCACGGCCTTTTCACGCCTGGGGGCGGTGGCCAGCACCTTTTTTCTCCCGGTGGTTGAACAGCATATAGGCACGCCCGTGTTAATGTTATGGCTGGCCGGGGGTAGCCTTTTGGGCGGCGTGTTGACCTGGGTTTTGCGTGTTGAAACCACCTGCCAGCCGCTGCTGCAGGAATAGTTCCATTAAACAGCCGCGTAACACGACGTAACGTGTATCTCTGCATAAACCGCCCCCCACTGTTGTGATACCCACGACCAAATGCCTTGCACTATGTATAATTCACACTCTATGAATGTGCCGATTCGAAAACATATTACGTTGATGCAAGGTTATACGCCCGGGGAGCAACCGGCAGACGTTGCCGTGGTGAAACTCAATACCAATGAAAATCCTTATCCACCGTCGCCGCGTGTCCTATCCGCCATCAATGCCATTACCGTGGAACAACTGCGGCGCTACCCCAGCCCGGACGCCCGGGATTTTCGCCGGGCCGCGGCGGAGGTTCATCACATTGATCCGGAAATGATTATGCCGACCAACGGTGGCGATGAGCTTCTGGCCCTGGTCGTACGGGCCTGCGCCGGTGAAAACGCCCGTGTGGCCTATCTGGACCCAGGTTATTCGCTCTATCCGGTCTTAGCCAACATGCAGGCGGCCGTACCGGTACCGGTACCCTATGATATTTCCGCGCAGGAGTGGCGGGTTCCTAACGATATTTGGAAGATCGACGCCGCGGTTCTACTCATCGTCAACCCCAACGCTCCTTCCGGCACCCTGATCAGCCTGTCCGCGCTGGAAGATATTGCCCACCGCTTCTCCGGTCTGCTGCTTATTGATGAAGCCTATGTGGATTTCGCTCCCACCAGTGCCTTGGGCCTGGTCCCGCGGTTTCCCAACCTGATACTGCTTCGTTCCATGTCCAAGGGTTATGGTCTAGCGGGAATGCGTTTTGGCTATGGCATCGCCCAGGCTCCGCTGATTGCCGAACTCTACAAGATCCGCGACAGTTATCCCTGCGATGTTATATCCATAGCTGCCGCCACCGCGGCCATCGGCGATCAAGCTTATGCCAAAGCTGTGTGGCAAAAGGTCATCCAGCAGCGTCAGTGGATGACCAACCAACTTGTAAAGCTTGGCTTTGGCGTACCGGAAAGTCACAGCAACTTTGTTCTGGCTCAGGTACCCATCGGCATGGACGCAGCTACTTTATATCAGCAGCTCAAATCCCGTGATATTCTGGTGCGCTATTTCAATTTACCGCGACTCACCGATAAACTGCGCATCACCATTGGTACACAGCAACAGAATGAAGTTCTCGTTCAAACCCTGATAGAAATCAAAAAGGGCCTGCAGCATGCTCGTTAACGGCATTGGACCGATCACACTTTATGGAAAAGGATTCAGCTTATGAGTAACAACATGCCCTCCATGCAACGTCGCGCCACCGTCACCAGAAAAACGCGCGAAACCGATATTTCCCTTAGCTTGAATCTCGACGGCACCGGTCAGGCCGATATCGCCTCCGGTGTAGGCTTTTTTGATCACATGCTGCATCACCTGGCCCGGCACGGCATGTTTGATCTGTCCGTGCAGGCCACCGGTGATCTGCATATTGATGCCCATCACACCGTGGAGGACGTAGCTCTGGTGCTCGGAACCGCCATTGACCAGTCCCTGGCTGAAAAGAAAGGCATTTTTCGCTACGGTTGGGCCAATGTGCCGATGGAGGATGCCTTGGCCAATGTAGCCCTTGATCTATCCGGACGGCCCGCTTTCATATTTAATGTCAAATTCCCCACTCCGAAAATCGGTGATTTTGATGTAGAATTAATTGCCGAGGCTCTGCGTTCCCTCACCAACACGGCCAAAATGAATCTGCATATCAATGTGCCCTACGGCAGCAACAGCCATCATGTGGCGGAAGCTATTTTTAAGGCGCTGGCCAAGTCGCTTCGCCAAGCCGTGGCCATAGACCCACGATCCGATCAAGTTCCCAGTACCAAAGGGGTGCTTTAACGCCACGAGGCGCTTAACCATAATCGATCGGCTAATACTACAACGCTAGTTTTCTCCGGCAGTACATCCAGCAAAACCGCAGCAAAAATGCGATAGAACGCGGCTTTCAAAGATTTAGCCGAGTGTACAAAAATCTATAATGTAAGCGACATGCTACACGCTTGTAAGTCTATATTTTAAAGCCACTTACAACCAATCTAGCGTTGTAGTACTAAGCCCCGCCCCATGAGTCCACAATCGCCACGCTGGCGGAACAGCCTAGGCGATCCGCACCGGCTTCGAGCATGGCTCGGGCGGTAGCCGAATCACGTATTCCCCCGGCGGCCTTGACACGCATGGTTGGCGCATGGGCTTTCAACAGGCGCACGGCTTCCACGCTCGCTCCGCCCGCCGGATGAAAGCCCGTGCTGGTTTTTACGAAATCCGCTCCCGCCTCGCTTGCCGCCCGACAGCCCAGGGCAATTTGCTCTGCCGTCAGCAGCGCTGTTTCCAAAATAACCTTCACCACGATATTTTTTGTTATGGTCCGCACCGCCTCCACCACCCCGCACACATCCGCCCGTGCGGTCTTTAAATCACCGGCTAAAAGCGCCGGTAAAAAAATTACCATGTCAATTTCCTCCGCTCCGTCTCCAAGGCACTCTTTGGCCTCAAATGCCTTGCTTGCAGTACTCACCGCTCCAAACGGAAATCCTACGCAGGCGCAAACCGCAGTCCGCTTTTCCGCATCGGCCGTTTCCCGCCCCGCCCCCGCTGCGGCCAGCAAACCGGCCGCCACTTTCACCCACCGCGGATTAATACACACGCTGGCAAAGTTATACCGCAACGCTTCCGCCACCAGCAATCTAACTTGCGATTCTCCGGCTTCCGGTTTGAGCAAAGTATGGTCAATACGCCGGGCAAGCTGTTGGCGCGTCCACATCAAAATTCTCCAGAACTACCATCCACACCATAACACGATCATAAGAACGGCGGCACTTGCGTCAATGCAAAACTGGACGGGTGTAACTCCTATTGTTGGCGATCAGGCGGCGCGTTGCGTCCAATAAGTTTCCACCAAGCCGGCGTAATCCAAACTGCGCAAGGCGGTCATGTGTTCTGCCCGCTTAACGCGCCAGCGACAGGAG
>JAJYZF010000052.1 GCA_021800165.1 Planctomycetota bacterium
CTTATCCATGTTCTTTTGGTCCGCATGACTCATGGCTGACAGTAGAACATATGCGGCGCGAAAGCGCAAGTTAAGATTGGGTTAATTTTGTGGTGGTATTCTGTTAACATATTCCGGACATTATTGCTCGGAATGTCTGAAATTAGGAAGCGGTCTAAGTGTGTCCACGATGCGAGTTTCGCGGCGGATTTAGCAATGCTCCATTGATGTTGGCGGAAAATTGGCAGTTGAATACGTACCCAACCATGGGATCTGGCCGCCGGAAATAAACGGAAATATGGGTTATGGTCGAGGTTGATGGGGCCGCGTGCCGGACTGGCTTGGTGAGCGGATATCCGCAACGAGATTGGCGGGAATAACCGGGGTGGCACCGTGCTGCGCGCAGACAAAAGCCGCTATCCGGCAGGCTTGGCGGTTTACCTCTGGAAGGGGCCGGCCGGACAACAGGCCGATCATCATGGCGGCGGTGAAAGCGTCGCCGGCTCCAACAGTGTCGGCTACCGCCACGGAAAAGCCCGGGCAGTCGGTCGTTTCATGGGGCGTCTGGAGAATAGCTCCCTGACTGCCTCGCGTGAGGGCGATGAGCTTTAGTTGGTACCGTTGCAAGAGTTGGGATAATTGATCTTGGACTGGACCGTGCAGGGAAAGCATCGCAGCCAGCACCGGTAATTCATCCTCATTGAGTTTGAGAATGTGGGCTAACTCCAGTGAATGGCTGATGATGTCGGGCGTGTAAAAGTGTTGCCGCAGGTTAATATCCAACACATGTTGGCATTCCGGCCGTGTGGCTGCCAAAAAGCGTCGAATCGTGGTCCGGGAAACCGGCGAGCGTTGGCCCAGCGAGCCGAAACATACGGCATCGGCGGCGGCGGCCAGGGAATCCAAGCCCGGCTCATACGGGATAAAATCCCAAGCCACGTCTTCATGAATGATGTATTCCGGAATTCCGCGCTTATCGACATGGACTGAAACGGTACCGGTGGGATGCAAGGAATCCTCCGCGACAAAATCACGATCCACCCCCAGGTGGTCCAGACGCTGGAGAATTTCCTGTCCTAAGTTGTCGCGGCCCACCGCGCTGACCACCGAGGCGACGGCTCCCAGGGCGTGGGCGTGGTAGGCAAAATTCGCGGGCGCTCCCCCCAAAGCCTTACCGGTGGGTAAAAGATCCCAGAGAATTTCACCCAAGCCAACCATCACAGGCTTTCGGGCGGGAAGAGTCATCATGGCGTGTCTCCGGATAACGAGCAACTTGATCGACACGTGGTGTTGAAGCCAGGGGCCGAATCTGCCTGCAAAGCCACCGCATGCGTGGATCAGCCATTCCTTGCGGCGGGGGCCTGAACTGGTGGGGGGGATAACCCGCAGGGCACCATGGAACTATTGGAGGCGGAGGGAGTCGAACCCTCGTCCCGAGGCAGGTTGAAGATCACCTCTACATGCGTAGGCTACGTGTTAATGTCGAGCGTCCGGGCGTCCGCAGCCAAACTACCGAATGCTCCAGCCGATCCTGAATCTTAGCAAATGACCGATCAACTCTGTCATTCGAGCATTCCGCTGGTCGTCAGTTCATCGCAGGTCGCGGACTACCGGCGGGAACCGGGCTACCTTATCTTAGGCAGCCAACCGAAGGCCGAAGCCCCCGGCTGTTGGGAACTTAAAGTTCTCAGCATTTGATTTTTTGCCACTCAGTTTTACGACTTGTTTGGCAGGTCGGCATGCCATAATCAACACTACTGTCCGGTCGATACCTGTCGCCCCCTTTGTAGATCGCGCCATTTCAACCTTGGGCGCTTAATTAAAGTATATGCCGGCCAAGCGAATAATTCCATAGCTAACGGATGGATGACGGCGGAATTTCAGCATAGATTGGATTGGTTAAAGCGTATAAAGTTTTGTATTTACAGGAGTTACATCGAACATCCTTGGTTGGCATCACCGCGGTTTGTGATTTGAATTCTTTTTTCTTGACATGTGCTGGTAAATGCCGTAAGATTTGCTTTATAGAAACTGTTTCAGAAACAGTTTATCATGGCGGAGTGTTGATGAGATGGATGGCGGTGGCCACAAATATGATTGCCCAAGCAGCTTTAATCCGAAGGCCTCGTCATCATCGTTTTTTGTTTGTCTGATGTAGGACGATTGTACATGCCATCAGTTCGAGATATTGCGAGAATGGCGGGCGTATCGCCCGCGACCGTTTCCCGGGCTATCAACAACCATCCCACGGTGGGTAAGGAAGTCCGGGAAAAAGTGATCAGTCTGATGAATGAGAAACGCTACGTGCCCAGCGTCGGCCGACGGCAAATTACCAATATCGCGTTTGCTTATGCGGATGATATTTCGCTGGGTTCTCCTTTTGACGCAGCGCTCATGCATGGCATGAGCGAATGTATGGAACGATTTGAATTTGATTTAATGGTGCTGGATTTGAAGCGGGTTTTACAACCGCACGAAACATATTCACAGATGTTTATTCGCAAAGGGATATGCGGTGCGGTGTTGCGGACGAGTTCGCAGTCCAAAAAGGTATGCGAGAGGATTGCCGCGGAAGGATTCCCATCCGTGGTCGTCGGTGAGAGGTTTGACAATCCCCTGGTGAATTTTATCTACGCCGATTCGCGGCGGTCCAGCCGCGAGGCAGTGGAACATCTGATCAACCTGGGGCACCGGAAGATTGCCGTTGGCCTAAACGTCGTAGAGGATTCGGATCATCTGGACCGCCTGCAGGGCTACAAAGATGCGCTGGCTGCGCATCAACTGTCCTTTGATTCACGGTTGGTACTGCAGGTACCGGCGCGGCGCGACGGTGGTGAACAATTCATCCGGCGACTTGAGGTGATGCCGGATCGGCCCACGGCGGTGTATCTAACCGACCCGGTGGCGGCCGTGGCGGCGATGGTGGAAGCCCAGCGCCGTGGAATGCGTGTGCCGCACGATCTTTCCATCATAGGCTTTGATGATGCGCAGTTGCGTTTTTTAACCTTTCCACGGATGACCGCGGTATGTCAGGACGCACGGGAAATCGGCATGGCCGCCTTTGCGGCTTTGCAAAGTCTTATAGCCGAAGCGAAATCTACGAGGCGGGTGCAGCGGGTGCTAGGTACAGAGTTTGAGGTACATGAATCGACGGCAGTGCCGCCGGTGTTACGCCACGAGGGTGTTTCCATAGCGATGTAAATTGCGGCTATGTCGGCTGCAATATTTTAGTGTTCCTTTTTTAAGGAGGCTCCCATGAGGAGTAAACGTTTCATTCTTTCTGGCATAGGTGTCACAATGACCATTGTGGTGGCGGCGGGATCCGGCTTGACACGAGCGAATACCGTCACCTACGGGCTGCAATTCGCGCCGACCGGTTACACTGAGTACACCGGCTGGGGTGCAGGGATAACGCCCGTGCAGGCAGCGAATCCGCCGTTATTTAACAGCGGGGCGACCAGCGACAACGGTGTGACCTTCGATCTGGGCACCGCGACGCTCACATTCACCGCCGGCAACAATTACAACATTCAAAACGGCATCGCCAAAGGGACGCCAACCACGAACATCGGCTGGCTTGACACCGCATTCTTCTTATCCAGCGGCAGCAGCAATCTGATTACAGCCACGCTTTCGGGTCTTAGCGCCAGTGACTCAGTGGATTTCCAGTTTATTTCCAGCTACCAGGAACCCAATACGGATCAGGTGACGGTCAATGGAATCACCACGGGTAGCGTTTCCGGCACGCTTGACAGCTTCACTGCCCTTAGCGGCGATCCCAGCGGGCTGGGTGATGCGGCCAATTTTGTGGACCTCGGCTCACTTAGCGGTAACACGGGTTACAGCATCTCGTCGGTTCAGCCCGCCGGTGGCGAGGGGGATTTGTCCGGTGCCCTGATTACCATCAACAGCAGCGTACCTGAACCGGCTACCTTGGGACTGTTGACCGTTGCTGGTGCGGCGATACTGCTGGTGAGGCGGCGCAGAACTTCGTGATAACGGGCGTTGCCGATGGCACGCCGTGCCCTGGCCGGTTGGTGTAGGGATATTCCAACTGGCCAGGGCCCAAGAAGCGGGCGTCTGCGGCAGGTGAAACCACGGAAAGGCCTTTTCCAGAGTGCCCTTTGGATGACGCTGGACACCGAAGTCGAGGAACAGTCATGAAAATTCGCGGATTTACTCTGGTGGAATTGTTGGTGGTGATTTTCATTATCGCCGTCCTGATAGCTCTGCTGCTTCCGGCGCTGGGTGCGGCCCATCAAGCTGCCTTGGATGTGATATGCCTAACCAATCTGCGCAGCCAAGGCCAGATGCTGGTGGAGTACGCCGCGGACTATCAAGATGATCTGCCTTCCGGCTATAACCAATACGGTGGGGCGGTCAATGCTTTGTTGGCGGATCAATTTAACGTGCCGCTGAATGACTTGGCCCAATTGTCGAGTAATCCGTTGACGGAAACTGCGATCGAAAATAGATTCCACGAGGTGTTTTGGTGCCCGTCGGTTAGGGTTCCAATGACCAACCCATGGGGATTGAACTATGCAGACAATCCGATTGCCTTCGGCACCAACAACCTCACCGATCTTACCCGATTAGCCAGTGTGCCGCGGCCCTCACAGGTAATTGCATTCGGCGATGTAAACCAAGCATTTTCGGATGGCGGCGGGTGGTGGGTGTTTGACTGGGAGAGCAATTTTTATCCCACGACCACGCCGCCTGACACCGTTATTGAGCCTGGCGGCTGGAGCGGCTATTGCAATACAGACTCCACGGGTGGCACGATCAGCGGGACAGGGTTGCGGTACCGTCATGGAGATGCCACGCCCGTCAGCGGCAGCGCCAATTGTGTGTTTTTTGATGGTCATGCTGCGGCGATCAAGGCCGGGAATCTGCACTATTTTAATATTTCGATTCAAAATTAATCTGTTTTTAAGGAACAACAATGCGTGCATTAATGAAGCGGCTGTCGCGGGCAAGTGTTTTTGGGCTGCTGGCTCTGCTGGGGGTTCTTTGGCTGACCGGGCAGGCAAGGGCAAAAGCGATTCCGGTGAGGTTGATAAAAACCGCCCATGGCTGGCAATTACTGCGGGGTGGTAGGCCATTTTTTATCAAAGGGGCGGGTGGCGATGAATCCATGCGCATCTTGAAGGCTTGCGGCGGCAATTCACTGCGCACATGGGGGGCCGATGGTTTGGCCACTAAGCTGGCTCAAGCCAACAAGATGGGTTTAACGGTGACGGTGGGAATGTGGCTTGGCCATGCGTCCGATGGCTTCAACTACAATGGCGCCGCCCAAGTTCGCGCCCAGTACGAGCAGTGCAAAAAATATGTGCTGGAATACCGGAACGATCCAGCCTTGCTGTTATGGGGCGTGGGCAACGAAATGGAGAACGGCTACGATCATAAAATACTCTGGCAGGCCGTGGAGCAGATCGCCGCGATGATACATCGGCTCGATCCCAATCATCCGGTGATGACCGTGGTAGCGGAAATCGGCGGTCATAAAGTGCAAAAGATAAACAAGTATTGTCCCGATGTAGATATCATCGGGATTAATTCCTATGGCGGAGGTCCAACGCTGTACAAGCGGTACCTGAACGCCGGCGGAGTAAAACCTTATGTCATTACGGAATTCGGTCCGCCGGGCACCTGGGAAATTCCCGCCGATTCGCTGGGGTTGCCGTCGGAAATGCTAAGTACAGCCAAGGCTAACTTTTATAAGAAAACCTACGTGAAGAGCGTCTTGGCGGCACGGGGCATGTGCTTAGGCTCGTATGCCTTTGCCTGGGGTTGGAAGGTGGAGGCCACCCCTACCTGGTATGGCCTTTTTCTGCCCGATGGCCGACGTCTGGGGGCAGTGGATGTGTTGCAAAAACTGTGGTCCGGCCATTCGCCGCGGTATCTGTGTCCGAACCTCACCAGCCTAAAATTGCTGGGAGCGGACCGGCTGGCCCCAAACGAAAAAGTACGCGCTATCGCGCAAGCGAATCAGCCGGGTGGGGGGGCTATCACGTATCATTGGATACTGCGGCGCGATGTTTCCAAAATGGGGTGGACCGGCGGACGATCGATGCCGCTGCCATGGGCCTTTCCCAAGGCCATTCGTGCGGCCAATAGCCCTAAAGTAACGGTGCGCATGCCTACCAACGGCGGTCCGTATCGGCTATTTTGTTATGTCTATAATCAACATCATGGCGCGGCGGTCGGCAATATACCGTTGTGGGTTAATGCCCCAATTCGACCTGAACCCGCACCGCCGGCCCACCTGCCGCTGATCATTTACAGTGCCGCGCATCCCAACAGCGCCTATGTGCCCGCGGGCTGGATGGGGAACTACGCGGCCATATCCTACGACCCTCATTGCCGGGTCCAACCGCACAGCGGTCGGGAGTGTCTGAAAATCAGCTACAATCGTGATCGCGGATGGGGTGGCATTGCATGGCAAAACCCGGCTAACAACTGGGGTAAGCTCGCCGGAGGATTCAATCTTACCGGGGCCAAAGTCCTTTCTTTCTGGGCCCGGGCGGCTAAACCGGGAGTACGGGTCACTTTTGGCTATGGTCTGGTAGGCTCAGATATGAGGTACCACGACAGCAGCAAGGCCTCTGTGAAAATAAGCCTGACCACACACTGGAAGGCGTACCATATCAACCTTAGCGGGCGAAATATGAAAAGAATTGTCGCGGGTTTCTTCTGGACCGCCGGGGCCGATGGCGCACCGTTTACTTTTTATCTCAGTGATATCAAATATCGCAAGTAGGCCGCAACACGGGGAATTAAGGCCGCCTGGAAAAAACTTAACCACCATCATCGTTGGAGTGCCCAGGTAGTAGCGGGTGACTGCCCAGCGCTTAGCGGCTGACGCGATCGAGTTTATCGCGCTGCCGTTGGCGCGCTGTCGCCCGGCGTAAAGCCCGCTTTTCAAACCAGGTCAGACTATGAAGACCATGTTCATGAACCTTGGCTAAAATTGCGTCAATTTGCTGTTGATCGCGTACCTCGCGATGTTCGTCGATGAGAGTCCAGCGGAACCAGCGACGGGCAAGTTTCCGTCGTTTGGGTGTAGGCAAATCGCGGAAACCCGCACTTAAGGTCAAACCAGCTTCATAACCATCCGGCCCCTGTGATTGAAGATCCCGGCGTTTCATCCAAGCCGCAAAGAAAAGCAGTGCCCAGAAAACCACGGCCAGAATTGATCCCTGATAAAGGGCAAAAACCGTCATCGGCGCGGCGATCACCATCCCCGCAATACAGGTGATATTGATGGCCTGGTACAAGCCCGTCCAGCGCCACAATATCGATTGCAGCAGCGGGCCGCCATCAAACCAGTAGAACGGCAAGAGGTTGATGAGCACCAGGGAAAGGCTAAGCCGGTATATCATCAGCAGCAGCGTGAACGCCGGTCCGTGGATGGGGTTCCAGAATGGATTGACGCTGAAGACCAACAGCGGGTTCCACGGCGTTGGCGGCGGATAATGCCAGTTCCACCACAGCAGTTCCCGGCCACCGAGGCAGATGAGTAAGTTGATGGCAATACCGCCGACGTTTGTAACAAACGTCGGCCAGGGTTGCGGCGGACTTAGCGGCGGCACCAGCCCTCCCGCCGGCCACAGCAGAAAATCGTCATGCCGACCGCCGACCCATTGGGCCGTAGTCCGGTGGCCGAATTCATGCAGCAACACCACCAGGATCGTCAAGCCGGCCAGGCTGAAACTGGCGATCCAGTTGCCGGTTCGCAGGGCCGCGGCCAGATCAAAGATGATCGCCAATATCAACCAGAAATGCAGACGCACGCGGATTCCGCGCCACGTTCCCAGCGGCAGGGACCAGCCCAGGATGGACCAGGGACTGTCAAAAAGGCCCATGTTGGATCCACCGGTACGGTTATAATCACGATCACGCCAACTCATACGTATTCTTCCGATACGGTAGCCTGCTGTCCCCCGGCCATTTCGCCGCTCACCGCGGCAAGTTTCCGGACTAAGTTCGCACCGTTTCCACGCCGCCGCAACTCCTAAGGGTTGACTTTGGCCGACAGATATTTTAGCACTACGGCAATCGTTTTGGCATCTACGATTTTGTTGTCCCGGATCATGGCCAAGGTACGATCGGGTGTAACAATTTCAACCTGAATGGTTTCGTTATCCTCCAGGGCCTGCGGCCCGGCGGATAATCCAGCGCCGATGAACGCGAACATTTTTTCCGTCAGAATTCCCGGAGAGGTGTAAAACCATCCAAACGGAACTATTTCCGCCGCCCGGTAGCCCGTTTCCTCCGTTAATTCACGCTCGGCACAGCGGGCAGGATCTTCACCTTTTTCGAGTGTGCCGGCTGGCAGTTCCCAAAGTTCTTCTCCCACCGTATGGCGGAGATTGCGAATCAGCACCAGGTTGCCATCGCGCAGTACCGGCAGAATAATCACAGCTCCCGGATGGGCCACAATTTCACGTTCAATTTGCTTGCCGGATGTTGTGATAACGGTCCTTAATACCATATCCACGCGTGAGCCGTGGTACACAATCCGGTCTTTGGGGCGTTGAGATACTGCGTCGCAACTGTTGAAAGCCGATCTTTTGGACACTGACTGTTCCTTGCCAAGCAAGCCGCTGCAATACCTGAACGGCCAAACTTTACCTATAATAGCATGAAATGGCAGAAAGAATCGACAATCTTCCCTTCCCTCCGGATGAACCGGCTCTTGCGGCGGACGCCGGCCTTGAAGAGGAGGATTTTATTCAGGAAATTCCCGCCGGAGAAATAGCGCTGCCGCTGCCTGGAGAAGCTGCAGACCAGCGTCTGCCTCGGTTACACGCCAAGGCCCGCAATCTGCCGGCCGCCCCCGGCGTGTACCTGATGAAGGACAACCGCGGCGTGGTCATTTACGTGGGCAAATCGCGCTCGCTGCGCGATCGGGTGAGCAGCTATTTTCTGGCCTCCACGGACTTGGGACCGGCCAAGCAGCGTCTACTGGATTACGTCGTGGACTTTGACACTCTGGATTGCGATTCGGAAGTGGAAGCCCTACTGGTGGAAAATCGCCTGATTAAAGATGTCAAACCTCGTTTTAATGCCCGGCTGTCCGATGGGAAAAGCTACCCGTTTTTGGAAATTACCACCCGCGAAGATTATCCAGGCGTTTATGTCACGCGCGAGCCGCAAAGTTCGGGTTCCAAGCTCCTGGGGCCATTCATCAGTGCCGCCGCCCTGAAAGACGCGGTGATTCACCTGCAACGAGCCTTCAAGTTTCGCACCTGCCACTTGGAAATACTCGAGGATGATCCGCGGAAGCGTTTTTTTCGTCCATGTCTGCTTTACGCCATCGGCCAGTGTTCGGCTCCATGTGCGGATAAAATCAGCCGCAGCGCCTACCACGCGGATATCGATCGCTTCCGCCGCTTTTTGGAAACCAGCCCGACTGCGGTGCTCAAGGAAATGGCGGCGGAAATGGATCTGGCCGCGGCCAAACTGGAATTTGAAAGAGCCGCCGCTCTGCGGGATCAAATTCGGGCGTTAAGCTCGCTTTCCGATCGCGGCAAATATGGCCGACTGCTGCAGCCCGAATTGTTCTTCCGTGATTTACAGGGCGGGCTGCGTCAGTTGCAGGACCTACTGGATTTGCCGGAACCGGTGCGCTCCATTGAAGCTATCGACATCGCCCATTTTCAGGGTGAAGCGACGGTGGGTTCTCTGGTCTGTTTTATCGACGGGCGGCCATTTAAGGATGGCTATCGGCGGTTTCGTATCAAAACCGTCACCGGCATTGACGATTATCGCTGTATCGCCGAGGTGGTAAGCCGGCGCTATCGCAACGCCGGCCAGAGCGGCGAGTTATATCCGGATGTGATATTGATCGATGGTGGGCTGGGCCAATTACACGCCGCCCAAGCGGCATTTGCCGCCATGGATGTCAAGCCCCCCATGGTGATCAGCCTGGCCAAACGCGACGAAGAAATCTTTGTGCAGGCGCGCAAGGCCGCACTGCGGTTATCCCGTACCAGTCAGGCCCTTAAAATGTTGCAGCATATTCGCGATGAAGCCCACCGCTTCGCCCAGAATTATCACCATGTGCTTATCGCACGCCGTCAGTTTAAGCAAAAGGCCCTACGGGTGCGCAAAGCCGCGCGCAAGGCCCACGCCACGCGGCAGCCACGGGTAGTGTCCAGACCGACGGCGGCCATAACCGGCGACGATCCCGTCCCGCCGCCTCCGCCAACGGTCGGGGCCGAGAGCGTCTTGCAGCATGGGCAGACGCGGCCTGATTCCGACTCCTTGCCGGAACGTGCCCCTGATCCGATACCATCAGGCGGAGCGTCCATTGTGGGAGAAAATAGGGCTAGAGCCGTAAAGCCGAAGCGAGCCAGAGACACTCGTTAAGCGCGGATATGCCCATTGCCAGTTACAATAAATTTATAGGTACATAAATCCGCGGCACCCATGGGGCCGCGGGCATGGAGCTTGTCGGTGCTGATGCCGATTTCCGCGCCTAAACCGTATTCGTATCCGTCCGCCCAGCGGGTGGAAGCATTGACCATGACGCTGGCTGAATCCACCTGCTGGACAAATTTTTGGGCCGTGGCGATATTGGTGGTAATAATCGCATCTGTATGCTGTGAACCGTATTGGGCAATATGGCTGATAGCTTCGTCCACGGAAGTCACCTGTTTGATGGCGACGATAAGGTCCAGAAACTCCTGGCCCCAGTCGCTTTCCACCGCCAGTTTGGCATCCTGCAAAAGCCCCAGAATTCGGGGATCCGCACGCATCTGCACCCCAGCCTGCCGATACCGCGCCGCCAACCGCGGGAGCACCCGCGCTGCAATATCTTTATGGACCAAAATACATTCGGCTGTGTTGCACACTGCGCAACCATCCACCTTGGCGCTGTACGCAATATTTATTGCCATGTCGGCATCGGCATCTTTATCAATATAAACGTGGCACACGCCCTTGTAGTGCTTAATCACGGGGACCGTCGCTTGTTCCACCACGGCTCGAATTAATGATTCGCCACCGCGTGGTATCACCAGATCCACGGCACCTTGAGCGGTTACCAAGGCCGTCACCGCAGCGCGATCGGTGGTGCTTAGCACTTGTACCGCCGCTGCGTCCACACCCGATGAGCCAAGAGCCTCTTGAATAACATTGGCGATCGCCAGATTCGTGCCCAGAGATTCCTTGCCGCCGCGCAAAATGCATGCATTGCCGCTTTTCAGGCATAGGGCGGCCGCATCGCTGGTAACATTGGGACGGCTTTCATAAATAATGGCGATCACGCCAATGGGCACCCGGCGTTTTTCAATCCGCAGTCCATTCGGGCGTTCGCTGGCTTCAATGGCCTGCCCCACCGGGTCCACCTGCTGGGCGATCTGACGGATGCTCTGGGCCATGGCCTGGATTTTTTGCGGCGTGAGAGTCAGACGGCTTACCATGGCTGTGGAGAGATTTTCGCGCTTGGCTTGCTGCACATCGGCGGCGTTGGCCGCGAGAATAGCGTCCGCGTGGACCAGCAATCCGGCAGCCATGCCTTCCAGCACGCCGTTACGGACTGCTCCCGAAAGCGTAGATAACTCTCGGGCCGCCCGGCGAGCCTGATGAATCACCTGCTCTATCTTCATGACGGTATCGCCCGTATGGACTGGGACGGTGGTATTGATTGGACTGGCATTGGCCATGGGGTAGCTCCAAATGGGGCACATTTTCCTGCCGCAACATTCTACGCGAAGATTAAGAAAAGTTATAATTCACCGGCCCAGCGGCACTGGGTTACCTTGGCCAATAGCAGCCAGATGCAAGCTGATGCCCTCGATCTGGGCGGCGTTGCGCGCCCACGGTCGGTGCCTGAGGTTGTGCCGGGCCAATATTCCATGCTGATTGCTGCCCGCCGTAGCCTATGTGCCTGGGTGTGGAAGTGGAATCTTGCGAGTGCCGCTGTACGCCAGTGTCCGGTAGGTTTGTATATAATTTATGGCCAAATGCAGTCTTGTCTCTTACCAGCGTGAAGCGTGCGTCCTTGTATCCGATGGCTTGGGCTTTTATGATTGACATGCTGGATGGAAAGAGTCAGCCCTTGAAAGTGGGCGGCCGGCACAGGTGATGATGGAACGGGTTACCCATTGATGATTAAGGCGTCAGGTTTACACACAAAGGCTGGGCCTAATACCGGGCAACGCCGTCTGGCAGTGCTTGGCAGCACCGGGTCCATCGGCGTTAACACTTTGGCGGTGGCTAAACATCTGGGACCATCTTTTAGAATTACCGGGTTGGCGGCATCCAGAAATTGGAAGCAACTGGCACAGCAGGCCCGAGAGGTGCACCCTGCAGTGGTTATTCTCAGCTCACCTGAAACCGAGGTGGATTCGCAAGCCCTGCGGGCGGCGGTGGAAAAATTTGGAAGTGCCGTGGACACCGGCCCGCAGGCCATGGATCGTCTGGTGGAGAGGCCGGATGTGGATATGGTTTGTGCTGCGGTGGTGGGAGCGGCAGGCCTTTCGCCGGTGCTGAAGGCTGCCGCGGCGGGTAAATGGATTGCTTTGGCCAATAAAGAGGCGTTGGTGGTTGCCGGCGGCTTGGTGATGCCGCTGGCGGGGCGCAGTGGGTCCCAAGTGTTGCCAGTCGATTCTGAACATTCCGCCATTTTTCAGGCCCTGCGCAGTGGCCAAGCGCATGAGATTCAGCGTATTATTCTTACCGCCAGCGGCGGCCCGTTTCGGACTTGGACGCCGGAACAATGCGGAGCGGCCACCGTTGAGCAGGCGCTGAATCATCCAAATTGGCGGATGGGGCCGAAAATAACCATCGATTCAGCCACCATGATGAACAAGGCTCTGGAGATTATCGAAGCCCACTGGCTTTTTAATCTTCCCGCTGATCGCATTGAGGTGCTGATTCATCCGGAGTCCATTATTCACAGTATGATAGAATTTGTAGACGGCAGTATTATCGCCCAGCTTGGCACCCCCGACATGCGTACCGCTATTCAATATGCGCTGACGCATCCGGAGCGTTATCCCGGCTGCAGCAACCGACTGGATTGGTCCAAAATAAGCCACATGCACTTTGAACAGCCGCAGGGACGATTTCCCGCATTGGACTTGGGCTTTGAAGTGGTGCGGCGCGGCGGCACGTCCGGCGCAGTCGTCAATGCGGCTAATGAAGTGGCCAATGCACTCTTTCGCGAAGGAAAAATTTCTTTCGGGCAGATTGTGCCGCGTGCGCAGCAGGTGCTGCAAAAGCATTTGCAAAACGGTTTTAACCCTGCGCCCACGCTGGAAGCCCTTCTGGCTGCGGACCGCTGGGCGCGTCAGGAGGCCATGGCATGAATTCCATCCGTTCCCCAAAATTTTCACCGCGCCCGACGCCTTTGGTGCCGTACCGCGGTTCAATGGTTCGTGCGGTTTTAACTGCCTTGGCAGCGTTTCCCATTCTCGGCTTTACTCTGCTGGGGTCCATCACCGGTACGGAAAAAGTGGTGCTGTTTATTGTCGGCTTTGGCTCGGTGATTTTTGTCCATGAATTGGGTCATTTTTTAACCGCCAAGTACTTCAAGGTACGCTGCGACGTTTTTTCCATGGGCATTGGCCCTAGATTGTGCGGTTGGCGTCGCGGTGTGGGGTTTACCTTCGGCCGGGCGGACATCGGTCCGCCGATGTTGGTGGCGTCTGTGCCCACGACGGGGGGCGCTGTTTCTGGGACCGGTGCTCAAGCGGACGCGTCGACCTCGGCGCGAACTTCCGCGGGCCCCATTGGGGAAACGGATTACCGGATTTCATGGTTGCCCTTCGGCGGGTACGTGCGCATGCTTGGCCAAGACGACATGGACCCGGCCAAAGTCAGCGAAGACCCGGCCTCTTTTGGCAAAAAGCCGATCTGGCAGCGAATGATTATCATCTCCGCCGGCGTCACGATGAACCTGATCTTTGCGGTGTTGATTTTCGCGTTTATTTTCCGCGTTGGGGTGAATTTTCCGCCGGCGGTGGTAGGGGAATTGGCTTGGAACAGTCCGGCCGCAAAGGCCGGGTTGCAAATCGGTGATCGCGTGGTATCCATTAACCATCGACCGCCGCAGGGATTTCTGGAATTCACCCAATTGGCCATGGCCGCCGCGTTGGATACCGGTGACGCCAAAATCAGCTTGGAGTATGTCAAGCCGCACCGCAAAACCATTCACAACGTCAGCATTACGCCAGTGGCCGATCCGAACAATGGTATGTTGAGTTTTGGCATTGGGCAGATGCTCTCTTTGCGTTTCGGCGCCATGACGCCCCGGGAACTGAAAGACTTTATCACCGCGCTGCCACAATATAAGGGGATTCAATCGCGGGATTTAATCATCGCCATTGATTCCATTCCCGTCCATGGATTTGCCCATTTTTATAAAATATTACAGCAGTGCAATGGCAACCCGGTGACACTGACTCTCGAAAGTCACGGTACGGGAAAGATTCATCAACTCACCATTCAACCAACCTTGGAAACCCGCGATTGGGTCAACCACTTTCCAAGAATTCTGGGAATGAAGCCGCGGTGTCGCGTGGTTATGGTGGAACCGGGAACGCCGGCGGCGAAGGTGGGTATCCGGCGCGGCGATATTGTTGTACGTGTCAATGCCAGCGCCCATCCCACCATTTCCAATCTCCAACGGGCGGTTAGAGAGAATCCAGGCCGGCAGGTTCTGCTGCAGGTGCTGCGCGGCTCGAAAGTTCTTACCTTCCATCCCACGGTAAGCGCCAAGGGCCTGCTGGGTGTGGGTTTGGGCTATGACTTTGCCCACCCCGTGATTGCTGCCGTCAGCCGCCGCGCTGCTGCGGCCGGAATTCTGCCTGGCCGCACCATTACTTCCATGGTGGTGCCGGGTGGACCGAATCTGGCCAGTGGCGGAATTTTCCCGATTAAGAACTGGTTTGACATCGTCACGCTGGGCCGGCGTTTTTCCGGGCAGGCCATTGATCTTTCCTTTACGGGTCATCATCGGCCAGTCCAGTTGACCATCTCCAACCATGACGCGCGTGAGCTTAGCAAACTCAAGTACGCCATCAACCTGCCGCTTTCTGCGTTAATGCAACTTCAGAAGAGCCATTCCATCGTGGGAGCTGCCAAAATGGGCTTCGGACACACCATGGCCTGGATTGTCCGAACCTATCAAACCCTTTTCGGGCTGGTGGGCCGCACCGTCCCCGTGAGCCAACTCCACAGCGTACTGGGAATCGTCAAAATTGGTTACACCATTGAGTCGCGCGGCTTTACTTATCTGCTCTTTTTTCTGGGGCTGATTTCCGTCAATCTGGCCGTCATCAACTTTCTGCCATTGCCGATTGTGGACGGTGGATTATTTTTAATGTTGATTGTCGAAAAAATCCGCGGCAAACCATTGCCGGTGCAGGTGCAAACCGCCATACAGACCGTCGGAATCGTGCTGCTGGTGGCCGCCTTTCTCTTTATTACCATTCACAACGACCTGCCGATGTTCTTTGGGCATTGACGGTTTTTCTAACGTCTTGCTTTTTCTTGGCCGATCATCCCATAATAAGGTGACGGGTGCGGCCTGGCGGCAATCCGCCGTCAACGCCGCTCCTGGGCAGGCCATGTGCCACAAGGCATGGCATTTGCAGGCATGGAACGGTGGCTGTGTGGCTGCGATGGAGTCTTATGAACCTGCTGGGATTGGTACAATTGGTGGATACGCCCGGGCCTGGGGTCGGTTACCAGGATTGTTTAAGTATTGAAATGTTGGCCCGGCAGGGCCTTTTGCGCACCGGCCAACAGGTGCTCAACCTCGTGGAATCCGCGCTACGGGCCGTCATCGGCCCGACGCAAGGCATTGCTGCGGGCATAGCCTTTCGCGCAGCCCGGCTGGGCGACCCGGGTCTGGTACCCGCCGTGAGTCAGGTACTTTCCAGCACTCAATTGCCGGAATCATTACGCCTGGCATCGCTGCAAATGGGCACCCGCCTGTGGGAAATTTCCCGGCGTTGGAACTGGACCCAGCCCGTACACGAGCAATTTGACCCGGTTATGCCGGAAGCCGGCGTCCATGGCGGGGTGGCGTTTGGAACTCTGGTCAGTGAAACGACGGCCCATGAGGTGCGGGCGGTGGCGGCATGTTTATTGCAGGCAACGCGGGGAATTATTCAGGCAGCGGTGTGGGCCATCCCGTTGGAAGATTCCATGAACCATCGTCTGCTGGCTCAAGCCCAGCCGATGATCAGCCGGCTGGCTGCGGACTTTGCGCAGCACACTCTGCCGGATATTCGGTGCGCGCACTTTAAGTTCCCCATGGCTTAGGCCCAGCAACAAAAGACCGGTTTCCGCTCGTGCCGCCGTAGCGCGGTACCGGGTTCGGCGCGGTTGGCGGCCTGCGGAGTCCGGTCCATGGTGTTGCGATGGTCGTTGGTGGTAAGGTATGATAACCAAGCAAGCCGGAGAGATGGCTGAGTGGCTGAAGGCGCCGGTTTCGAAAACCGGTTAGGGCGCAAGTCCTACTAGGGTTCGAATCCCTATCTCTCCGTTTCTTTCACTGGATCTTCCACAGGGCAAGCAGTCTTGGGGTCCAAAGCGGCGATGGCCCTTGAGTTGGGCTGATGTTTTCCTGTCGGCAGACATCACTTGACATTGACGGTATAATCGGTTGTGGCTTGGGTCGCATGAATCGAATGGCTTGGTAAAGGAATGTAAACTTGGCGATCAGTGATACGATAAAACGAGGAGATATTCGGGCACCGCACCGGAGTTTGTTGCGGGCGACGGGAGTTATTCGCGATGAATCCGATTGGGACAAACCCTTTATTGCGATAGCCAACAGTTTCGTGCAGATTATCCCCGGTCATGCCCACTTGGATGTGGTGGGACGAAAAGTGCGTCAGGCGGTCCGTGAAGCCGGTGGGGTACCGTTTGAGTTCAATACCATTGGTGTGGATGACGGCATCGCTATGGGCCACGGAGGCATGAAATACTCGCTGCCGAGTCGCGAACTGATTGCGGATTGCGTTGAAACCATGTTACGAGCGCACTGCTTTGACGGCATGGTGTGTATTCCCAACTGCGACAAAATTGTGCCCGGTATGATGATGGCGACCGCTCGCGTCAACATTCCCACGGTGTTTGTTTCCGGTGGGCCGATGAAGGCGGGGGTGCAGCCTTCTACGGGGCGGGTGATTGATCTGATAAGTGTGTTTGAAGGTGTGGGGCAGTTATCCGCGGGCAAGGTAAGCTCCAAAGAGTTAAAAGAAATTGAAATGCACGCTTGCCCAACATGTGGTTCCTGCTCCGGAATGTTTACGGCGAACAGCATGAACTGCCTTTGCGAGGCTTTGGGTCTGGCTTTGCCGGGCAACGGCACGCTGCTGGCTACCGACCCGCGACGTGACGAATTATTCCGCGAGGCGGGTAAGGCGGTGGTGGAATTGGTACGGCGGAATATTCGCCCGCGGGATATTTTAACCCGTCACGCCTTCGAAAATGCTTTTGCCCTGGATATGGCCATGGGCGGGTCCACCAATACTGTACTGCACGCTCTGGCCGTGGCCCAGGAAGCGGGGACACTGTTTGAGTTGGAGGCCCTAAATGAAATTGCCGCTCGGGTGCCGCATGTTTGTAAAGTGGCACCGGCGGGCGTTCACCACATGGAAGATGTGGACCGGGCGGGCGGCATCAGTGCCATTCTTAAGACGATCAGTGGCAAACCGGGTACACTGCATACGGATTGCATCACCGTTACCGGCCGGAGCCTGGGAGAAAATATCGCTGCCGCCAGGGTGCTGGATGCGGATGTCATTCGGCCATTGGAAAAGGCCTATTCCCAGCAGGGCGGGCTGGCGATTCTGTTTGGCAACCTGGCACCGAATGGATCCGTGGTGAAGGCGGGTGGGGTGGCCGCGAGCATGTTAAAATTTTCCGGGCCGGCGGTAATCTTTGAATCGGAGGAATCGGCTGCGGCGGGCATTCTGAAGGGCGAGGTTAAATCGGGCGATGTGGTGATTATTCGTTATGAGGGCCCGCAAGGCGGCCCTGGCATGCAGGAAATGCTGGCTCCCACCGCGAATATCATGGGCCGTGGTCTGGGTGAATCGGTGGCCCTCATCACGGATGGGCGATTTTCGGGGGGAACGCGGGGTGCCTGTATCGGCCACGTTTCACCCGAAGCTTCCGCCGGTGGTCCCATCGCCCTGGTTCAGAGTGGAGATATGATCGACATTGATATTCCCAATCGCAAGCTGGAAATTCGTATCTCCGCCGAAGAACTTGCTGCGCGAAAGGTGAAATGGCAACGTCCGGCCGCGAAAATTCAGCATGGTTATCTGGGCCGCTATGCCAGCATGGTGACCAGTGCGGATACCGGTGCAATTTTGAAAAATCCATGGGTGGGCACTGTGTCATCGGAAACCGCAAATGCCCAAAAGGCCAAACACTGAATATTAACGAATGCCGCCTGAGGATGGTTGCGGTACGGACGGATCGGTACGGAAATGACGGAGTATTCTCAATGAGGCGCGTAATGGCGATGGTCGTGGGTGCAGCGGCACTCAATACGGTGCTGGTGGGGTGCAGCTTGGCAAACCATCCAACGGGCCGGTCCGTCGATGCCACAAAAGTTGCCAAGACCTCCCGACCGGCCGAGGCTCGTGGATGCTTTGGTTTGCTGGTGGTTCCCGGTACGGGCATGGGTATCGGTGCCCACTGGGGAACGCTCTCGCTGCCTGCTTGCGCAGGACGGCGTCCTTGGCCGGTCATGCATGCGGTTTACCTTACTGCACCGGTGCGGCATAACCCGGTGTACATGCACGATCTGGATTCCAACTCGACGTTGTATGCGCAACCGGCGTCGTGGCGCGCAGTCACGTTGAGCTTGCTTGATATACCATGGTTTTACATGAATCTGACCATCACGCCGGCGCTGATGGTCGTTCATCCGCCGCTTCAGGTAAGGATATCATCGCGTCGTGTGCGGCAGCAGGTCTACAATGGCAAGTTGCCGTGTGGCGGACCGGTGGTTCCGAAAATGGTGCTTGGCCGTATCTACTGGCGGTATCCGCGGGTGCGGGCCTTGACATCGGTGCCGACGCACTGATTTTTGGAGTGATGGATGTCACTAGACGCGATTGATCCCTATCCATGGTTCCTGCATAAAGAAATTCCGCTGGTGGTTAATCACCTGCCGGGCACGATGCATATCTCGTCCAAGGAATGGACGGATTCATGGCGTCCATTTTTGGGGCGACTGGTGGATTTACACAAAATATTGGAACAGCGGATCATCGTTGGTATTGTGGGACCGCCCGGTGCGGGTAAATCCTTTCTGGCGGAGCAAATCGCCTGGTTGGCATCGCGTGGCTGCATTCCGGGGGTGATGGCGACGGCACTGCCGATGGATGGCTTTCACCACAACCGAGAATATCTTGAACACCATCACCAGCGGCTGTCATCTGGAGAATCCATCAGTCTGCTGGAAAGTAAAGGCTCACCATTCACCTATGATGCGGAGAGCCTACGACAACACCTGCAACAGTTGCGCGAGGTGTTGCCCATGATGACCTGGCCCGGATACGACCGGCAGACACACGAAGTGGTTCCGGAAGAACACCGCATTCCGGCCGCGGTCAATATGGTCTTGGTGGAGGGCAACTATTTATTTCTGGACCGGCCGCCTTTCAAGGGGATCGGCGACTTTTTCGACCTAAAAATTTATGTGGAAGCACCGGCACCGTCCATTATGGGCAATCTGATGGAGCGGCATATTCTGGGCGGACGGTCCATGGAGGCCGCCAAAGACTGGGTCAAGCGCGTGGACTTGCCCAATGCCCGGCTGGTGGAGTCCACCCGGTCGGTGGTGGATGTGGTGGTGCAGCGAGATCAGCAGGATCGCATGTCCGCAGTCATCTGGAAGAATCAGGCGGTTCGGGCATAATAGCAAGCCAAGCTTGCGGTTGGTGCCGTGCGGCGATCCGGGTGCCCCCGTGAAAGTAATTTTACTGGAGTTGACAATGCGCTTTACGAAGATGCACGGGATAGGCAATGATTACATCTATGTTGATGTATTCGAAAACGAAGTGCCCGATCCGGAAAAGCTGGCCATGAAAATATCCGACCGCCACTTTGGCGTGGGCGGCGATGGCTTGATCCTCATCGGCCCTCCCACGCCGGAAGGGCTGTTACAAAACGCACATGTACGTATGCGTATGTTCAATGCCGATGGCAGTGAATCGGAAATGTGCGGCAACGGTGTGCGGTGCCTGGCAAAATATGCCTACGATCATCATATTTCACGGGCCAATCCGATGAAAGTGGAAACCGGCCGTGGCGTGCTGACGCTGGATCTGTGGATTCAGTACAACCGGGTCAATCAGGTGACGGTGAACATGGGTCAGCCGATTCTTAAACCCAGTGAGATTCCAGTGTTAATCAAGGGTTTTGAGCGGCTGGTGGGGCATCCAGCTGAGGCGGCTTTGGGATTGAGCCGCATGCCTCCCGGATCGGACTGGATCAAGGCTGCCGGATTGGAAGATGCTATGACCTGCGTATCGCTGGGTAATCCGCATGTGGTGTTGTATTGCAAACATGTCGCACGCCTGCCGTTGGAACAGATTGGCCCGCTGATCGAAACACATCCCATTTTCCCGCGCCGCGTGAATGTACATTTTGTGCAGGTGCATAATTCCGGCGAGATTACAATGCGCACCTGGGAGCGGGGCAGCGGCATTACCTTGGCCTGCGGTACGGGTGCCGGGGCGGTGTGCGTGGCGGGTGTACTTACGGGAAAGACCAATCGGATTGTTCTGGCCAATTTGCCGGGTGGACGGCTGGCACTCAAATGGAATGAGATCGACGGGTGCGTGTACCTTACCGGACCGGCGGTGGAAGTATTCAGCGGGGACTGGCCGGAGTCGGCTTAAAGGAAAATGGTGCAAGGTGGATTTGAAGCCGGCTTTTCAAAAGGAATTTCTCCTGGCCATGGCCAGCCTCTATCGCCGGGTGGATGCGGATATTGCCGGTCGGCAGGGCGTCTGCATGGCCAGTGGCCGTTGCTGCCGGTTTGAAGAATATGGCCACCGTTTATATGTTACGCAGGCAGAATTGATTTATTTTTACGCCGCCTGTCTGAGGCCCGATATGGAGCCGGCGAAGAACATTCCAGAGGCGCACACCGCAGTCTTGCCTTGCACCGCTGGTTTCCCCTTGCCACTTTACAATGGTGACGGCGAATTTGCGCCCGGCTGTCCCTGGCAGGTGCAAGGAATGTGCAGCGCTCGTGGTGCTCGTCCCCTGGGCTGCCGGGTATATTTTTGTGACTCCGGCAGTCGCGGTTGGCAAGGCTCGGTGTACGAGTACTGGCATCAACAAATCACCAACATGCACGGCGCATTCGATATTGATTATCGCTATGTGGAGTGGCGAAATGGACTCGCGCTGCTGCGGCGGGCGGAGAATCAGATCGCCGGTTTGGCGACGGTGGGAAGCGATCCGGCTCGCGAATGAGTGATTCAAGGTTTAATTTTAGGTGCAAATATGGATCGAGTTGAGGAATTGCGGAAGATGTTGGCGACTGATCCTGGGGATGCCTTTTTGCGGTATGCAATGGCCATGGAGTATGTCAAGGTCGGCGATTTAGACCAGGCCGTCGCCGAGTTTCAACGGCTGATAGCCGATCACCCCGCGTATGTAGCGGCTTATTTTATGGGCGGTCGAGCCTTGCGCGATCGTGGGGATAAGTCGGCGGCTCACCAGATGTGGATCCAAGGCATTGCCAAGGCTCGCGAAATCAATGATCCGCACGCGGCTTCCGAGATGAGTGAAGAACTTAGCCTTTTAGAATAAAATCATTTCGGTGCCGATGACCAGGCTTGGGGGTGGTCTGATCTGGGCCGTATTGAATACGAGGATGAAATGAAACTGGCTTTTTCCACCAATGCGTATGCTCGTCACAGTCTGGCCACGGCTATTGCCGACATTGCCGGTTGCGGCTACTCCGGTGTCGAGATTCTGGCGGACAAGCCGCATTGGTATCCGGATCGCTTCGATGCGGCTGTGGCGGCAAAGATCCGTAAACTCCTGGATAAATATGGTCTGGCGGTGAGCAATATCAACGCCAACTGTACCTTTGGCTACTGGAAAGATGCTCCTCCGGAGCCTTTTTTTGAACCGTCGCTGATGTCTCCGCTGGCGAAATTACGCCGCGATCGTGCCCGTATGATTCGCAATACTCTCAGGTTCGCTAAGGCCATTGGAGCCGACAACATCAGCATTACCAGTGGCAAGGCATTGCCCACCATGCCGCCGGATAAGGCTCTCCAAACCTTTTGTGAAAGTCTTAAGCCTATTTTGGACATGGCACAAAAGCTTCATATACATATCGGTATTGAGTGTGAACCGGGTTTGCTGGTGGAATGGGCGACGGAACTGCGTGATCTTATCGATACATTGGGCAGTCCAATGTTGGGAGCGAACCTGGATATCGGCCATAGCGTGGTGCTCGGTGAAGATGTGCCCAGTGCGCTGAAGCTGCTGCGCGGGCGTATCTGGAACTGCCATATTGAAGATCTGCCCGGTCGGAAGCATTATCACCTGATTCCAGGCTTGGGCACTTTTGATTTTGCCGCACTGAAGCGAGCGCTGGACTCCATCGGTTATGAACGCTTTGTAACGGTGGAGCTGTACACGTATCCAGATCAGCCCAAAGTTGCCGCCAGACAAAGCATCGCCCATTTGCGCAAGGTGATGGCGTAGTGCCACCACGGCCAGTTTGGTTAGGACGTACTTTCATGCAAGGTGATATGGGCATGGGGATCCCCGTGGCGGGCGAGCAGCCGCGCCGGCTTGCCATGTACGAAAATGCGTTCCACCTCAATGGCTTCCCAGCCTTCCGGCAGACAAATCGGCGTTTGACACCATGTATCCGGGCTGCCGGATCCGAGTTGTAAGCCGGTCAATCCGTAGAGCAAGGCCGTGATAAATCCGCCATGATTGGCCAGATAGGTGGTAGGAGGTGGTGCCTGGTCGCCTTTGCTATGACTGAACTGTTCCACGCACTGATGGTAAGGCTCAACAACATAGTCGGCAAAGCCGGCCTGAAACAAATCCAAAGAACGTTTGCGGTCGCCAAGCCGGGCGGCATAAACGCCGTACAATGTCGGCAACATCGGAAAGCCAATAAAGGAAGCGGCGTGATCCAGATAAAATTGACAGGTGGCCTTTTCAATGCGCGGCTCCGGACGGTAGGTCAAAGGAAAAAATGCGGCCAAAATTTCCGGGTTGCACGGCCCCTTGGGACAGCGGTAGTTATCATGATTGGCGATCACGCCGGTTTGCGCGTCTAAAGGCAGAACCATGTTATCGGCGATCTCGGCCCAGATTTGCGGCACCGTCCGCCCCAGACGTTTGCCAATGGCGATGGCTTGACGCAGCACCACGATTGCGGCGGCATTGGTATAGGCATTGTTGTGGACATTTGCCACGCCTTCATCAATGCCCGTAACATGCTCAATTTCGTAGCCGCGGTCTGTTTTAATGACGCGGCCGACAATCCATTCCGCTACGCCCTTAAGCACCGGCCACGCTCTTTCCCGGATGAACTCTTCATCATTGCCGGCATGGGCACATTGAGCAAAGGCAAAGGCTACATCCATATTAATATGCTGTTCCGGGAATATGGCCATAGCCCAAGCTGGCATGACCTCTCCGCCATGAACGGCGCTGGTCCAGGGAAATTGCAGGCCGGGGTACCCGTGGAGAGCCGCATTGTTGCGTGCTGCGGGTAGCAGTCGGGTGCGGTAATCCAACAAGGCCCGCGCCGCTGCCGGAGCGGTTAGTAAAATCGGTGGAAAGACAAAGGTTTCGCAATCCCAGAACACTCCACCAAGATAATTCTGCCAGCGGGAAAGTCCCCATGCCGGAACGCTGCACGGAGTGGAGGCGTGAGCGGTGCTGTGGAGATAAAAATAGGATGCATCCGTGATCGCTTGCCAATGCGGCGATGCGCCAACGATCCGAATGCGACCTTTCCAGATTTGGGCCCAGGCCTGCCGATTTTCCAGCCTTAGTTTTTCAAATCCGCGATGGCGGGCCAACCCCACCAGCCGCACCGCCTCGCGATGCGGCTCTTGATGCATCAGGCCCGGAACCAGGCACCCAATTTGCCGCAGCGCATAGCTGTGCCCGGGTTGCGCCGGAATGCTGTATTCGCTGCGTAGCGCGCTGGTATGCCCCCACAGGTCTTTTACCACCGGTGGGGGTGTTTCCATTCCAATGCAATCGCTGCTGTAGGCGGTACCGCAGAGTCCGATTCCGCCGGCACTTTGCCACAGCATGGCACCATCCGCCACGGGCCACCGTACATTGATGGTATCGCGATGCAAACAACGGCCAGGCAGCCCCGCCGGATCGACGGTCGCTCGTAGAATGAGGTTGCAGGGACGGTCAGCTTCCACGCGCAGTTCCTGGAGTACCAAGGTGGGCATACTGCGACTGCAAAAAGTAACCATGTTTATCCGGACGGTGGTGCTGTTGACCCGAAAGTCAAATTGCGTCGCGAGTTCACCGTCGGTAAAGTCGTAACTCTGGCGGTGAAAAACCACAAGATCCGGGCGTTGTGAGAGCCACAGCCCGTTGATGTTGATGTCCGCGCCAACTGGGTATGGGGCGGGGGCGATAGCCTCAACGGCTTCCACTTCGTGGAGGCCGTAAAAACCATTGAGCAAGGCACTGGCATGGAGCAGCGGTATTTTCCCGATGCGGAGGCCAACAATGCCGTTGGCCAGATAAGCCGGTGGAAAATCCGGGCGATAGTCGGTGATGGTATGGGTATGCATGGTGGGCCTCCGTCGCCGACCACATCACTATAACGAGTTTTTCGGACAAGACCACAAAGGCACCTGCCCCGTGACCTGGTGAACTGGTGTGGGGGCCTAAGATGGATTCCCCATGAGCGGCTGCTCTTGGCGCTGTAATCAGCGTGTTAATCGCATTTTTCCAACGTTTGGAATCAGGGGCCAGCCGTGGCCATCAAAAAGCCGAAAGCCCGCCGGCCAATAAACCATGAAAGCCTTGCCCAGGATATAGCGTTGCGGTACCACGCCGATGGGCAAATGCAGATCGGCCAAGGCCGGATCCACCCGGTCCCACACCCGGCCGTCCGCGCTGTAGGCGGAATTATCGCCCAGCATAAAATACTCACCGGAACGAAGTTTTAGTGGATGCCCCGCCGTGGCGGTTCCTGGTCCCAGATCACTGCCCTCTGAATTTTCAACATGAGCTTGAGTGTAGTAAATATCACGCATCAGGTTCAGGTGTCGCAGCGTACACACACCCGTCACATTCACAAATACCCTAGGAATTTCGCGTCCATATTCGATCTGATAATCACGAAACTTCAAGGCTTGGCTGACCGTCCATCGTGGTGTGTACTGCAGTACCAGACGATGGTTCAACCAAAAACGAATCTGGTGATCGATGTTGCTCATGCTTACGGCGTAGGGGGTACCAGGATGTAGCGGCGCAATCTTTTTTATAAAGTCCAGTCGACCGGGGTTCACCGGAACAAACGCCTTGCGGACGGGAATCCACTGGTTCAAACCGAGTTTTCCATCGTGGCGCAGTGCTACCTTGTAACGGTTGGACCTTGTGCCAACCACCAGGCTGATCGCACTAAAAGGACTCGTCGATTGCCAGACTGCGGAAACGTACAGATCACCGACCAGATGATTTTCCTGATGCCGGGGAAACGTGGCGTCATAGCCCTCGCCATTTAAAAGGTAATGCCCGCGCTTCTGAAATGAAAGTTCGCCGCGACCAGCCGGATTTACTGCGGTAAAACGTATGACTGGGCCGCCTGTATTCCAATGGCCGCCGTACGGTCCCTGCCGCACCGCAACCCAGGGATTGGTCCAAACGCGACCATTGCGGCGCGTTTTACCGGCATCGCGTGGGTAAAAGTCGTTGTCGTACACCAACTGCAGCATGGCTTTTTCAACCGTGGGCGGTTTGTGGGCAATGATGCCGTCAATGAAGACGTTGCCGCCGACAATTTCCACGGTATTATGGGGCAATCCGACCAACCGCTTGATGTAGTTCTGTCGGCCGTTGAGCGGTTCCTTGAACACCACAATATCCCATCGCTTGGGCGGATCAAACCAGTAAAGATATTTCATAACCAATATGCGATCGCCATTGCAGGCATAAGGAAAATACAGATTCTGATAGCCGTTTTGTACCTGTATCCGGCGGCGAATGACGGGTTGGTCCGGCAAACTGGTCACTGGAATGGGGAAATGGCAGTTGGGGCAGGTGATATAAGCCGGGCTGCTGATGGCATAGGGATCGGTGAGTTCTCCATTGGGCATGTTGGCCATGCCCTCTTGAGTTTGGCCATCAGCCGGGTTGTACTGCCGCACCCACTGCTGTTCCACATTGGCATTGGCATCAAAGACCCAGCCGCACTGTGGGCATATCACTCGAAAGTGGGCACCGTTGAGTGTGGGAGCCATGGATCCTGTCGGAATAACGTACGCTTCCACCATAAAGGTGCGGAAGGTAAAGGCCAAAATGAGCGCCAAGATGACCGCTTCCAGAATATCCCGGACCGAGCCGGCCTTGGCGGAGCCTGTCTGGTGGCGGTGAGCGTCTTCACCTGGCGGGGCCGCAGGGGTGGAGCGATCCACTGATGCTGCGCCCAGGTTGGGGGGCATGGCTGGACCAGGCGTAACAGGCCCGCTGGTACTTGCGGCGGTGCTGTGCGGCCGATTCAGCAATGGATTATCTTCGGATGGCAATCCAATCTCCTTAGTTTCGGCATTTTAATGGCCCAGGCCCGATGCGGCCATCGCCGCATCCATCACCGCCTCGGACATAGTGGGATGCGCATGAATGGTTTGCGCGATTTCCTCCTTGGTGGCCTCCAGGCGCTTGGCCAACACCAATTCTTGCAACATTTCTGTGGCCTCCGCGCCAAGAATATGGCCGCCCAGAAGTTCCCCGTATTTTTTGTCGAAAATCAACTTCACAAATCCATCCGTCTCTCCCAACGCGACCGCTTTGCCAT
>JAJYZF010000005.1 GCA_021800165.1 Planctomycetota bacterium
CGCCAATGCACCAAGGAATTCAAACGCGACATGAAAATCTGCTTCGATTCGTTTCTGCCCCAATGGAACTATCGGGCTGGCCCTGTAAGCACTTAAATAGGGAAGTTATTTCGGACCCGTTACTTAGAATCTGGGAGCTAGGAGTTAAAGGCGGCTGCGGCCGCAGGAGTGTTCACCGCAGGGGACGCAGAGGACCGCAGAGGATGGACGAGGGGATCCATCCCGATGGACTTCGGGATAAACGCCTTACACAGATTACAGGGATTAGATGACGACGGGGGATGTTGGGAAGCGATGAGCGGTCAGTCCCGATGCGCGGCTCCTGCGCCATCGGGATTTCGGCATCCATGCCTTCCCGATGCTTGGCTCCTGCGCCATCGGGATTTCGGCATCCATGCCTCAACGGCGATGACGATTTTTTACCACAATGGGCACGAAGGTACGCAGGGGCGTATAAAGGATGTTGGGAAGCGGTCGGCGGACAGCCCCGATGCGCGGGTCCTGTCACGCAGGCCCAACTCCGTGAGGGAGAGCGGCCAATCGGGATTCGCCTGCTCGCCGATCACCTGATCTCGGCGAAGCCGTCGCCTGGTCGGCGATTCTGGTATTCATTTTAATAGGTGACTGTCCCTATTATCGTGCAACGAATATGTGTGCTGTTTTGCCAATGAAATCAGCCCTTGGCAACACCGATACTCAAGCGACTCTCCAGTTCTGGTTGGCGGGCATCTTGCCCGCCAACCTCTGCGTGCCCCTGCGTCCTCCGCGGTGAATCTTAAAAAAGGTACCTGACCCCTTTATTGGAGCGCGTTGGCCGGAGTACACGCTGTGGCAAACGCTTGGATGGAATTGATGGATTCCACATGGCCATCCGCAAATCCGCAATTGATCACCCCATTATGCCCCGGTATGGATCCCAGCGTAGCCGTGTTCGAAAACGGTTCGTTTGAATATTTCTCCAAATACGCATCCGCCATCTGCCACGGAGGCTGCTCACCCCATCCGGCGCTGGCAGCGGAACCGATGCTGGCGTTGACACTCGGCAGTGCGTAGTCCCATTCAATGCCAACCCCCCCGTTGGACCAGATGCTCGTGTCCGCAAGCAGCATTTCATCATCTGGAATCTGATTTAAGAAGATCGCCGGGCCACCGCCGTGGGTGGAGCCGTACGGCAACGGCAACGGGCTGATATATTGCTTGTTTCCATCCATGAACGCATACAGATTCGCGTTGAGCGAATAATTGCAGGGAAGGTACTTGGCTCCCGCCCCCACGTACGCCGCCACCGGATGATAAAAATTCGTCATATTCTGGCCCTGGAACGCATCCTGAAAAAGTGGGCACAGCCACACCGCGGAGCTGGGGTAGCCAAAACCGGCCAAATACGAAGTCATGTGGGAGCGGATGACCTTGTACGGCGGGCTGCCCCAAGGGCCGCTATTTAACGGCGCACCGCCCAGCGCATCATACCACGGACTGCCGTCGGCCATATCAATTGGTACCACGCCTTGGTAATCCTGGGCGTAATATTGGATCGCCAGCACAATTTGCCGCTCGTTGCTGGCGCACAAAGTCACATCAGCCGCCTGCCGCGCTGCCGCCAGCGCCGGCAACAGCAGGGCAATTAAAATGGCGATAATCGAAATCACCACCAACAATTCCACCAGCGTGAATCCCGATCGCCGTGATCTTCTCTCGGTTATCGGGACAGGCCCGCCGCGGCGCAAGGAGCCAGGAGTCCCCGATTGGCCGCTCCTGCGGCATCGGGATTTCGACATCCATGTCTCAACGCGGCAGGAGACAGGGGACAAGCGATTCTGTTCCGCCCCGAGAGCAAATGTTGGCTCAAGGAGATCGAAACCTGCGCCGGGCAACAAGCAACGTTTCATAACATTACTCCTTTTGGAAAATGGTACCTGACCCCTTTATCCCGGCCTCTTGGAAAAGGCGTGGTTTCAGGCCACTTTGCGTTTGCGGCCCACCAAAAGCAACCCGGTACCCAGCACCGCCATCAAGCCCAGCGTGGCTGGTTCAGGGACGGAGGAGGAAACGACAAAATCAGTAAAATCGGCGCCGCCGGGCGCATTGGTCCCGCCAAAGAACAAGTCGGTAAAGGTGGCATTGGTGGAGGCAAAAGTGGCGTTGGGGGTGCCCAACGGAACAGTGGGGTTGGCACCGTTATACCCGGCCGGATTCACCCACAGGCTCAAATTCGCGGCCGTTCCCGTAGTGTAGTGCACCTCCATCACCAGTTCGGTCGGCGTGCCTACGGTAAAGGCGGCATTGGAATCGGTGTTGACCAGGGGGGATCCGCCATTGGCACTGCCAAGCGTCCAATCATGGTTGGCGTTGCTATCCGCCCAGCCGATTGCGGCGTTGGCGGGGATGCTGAAAGCTCCGGCGTTACTGTCGCTTAGGCCGATGACGATGGCACCATTGTTTGTGTTGTCAACCCGCACCAAAACGGACATCAAAATAGTCGCGCCCGGTACGCCAATCTGGTGGGTCGTCGGGTTGACCAGCCCTGCGAGCCCGAATGGCCCGGTGGCACTGGTGTCAAAGGTCCGTCCGGCCCCCTCGTATGCGTACCCACCGGTGGCGTAATTGTTGTTGTCCGCGCCGGTAAGCGGTGTGGCATCAGAGACATTGTATCCGGGAATGCCCTTCGGCGTGTTCTGCTGGTACCAGCCAACCGAACCGTTTCGATTTGACGTGGTGCTCCAACCGGTACCGTCAGTCACGCCGGCCAGCAGAATTGGCCCGGAGGCCAGGGTCACGCCGCTGAAATCCTCCGTGGCCAAGATGGTTGCCTGCGCGGAAGTGGCCGCCATTGCTCCCGCGAGTGCTGCGCTGGCCGCGGCCAGCAGAATTGTGGGACGAGAAAACCTACACATAAAACTTCTCCTTCAAATTCAAGGCCCTTTAGTTTCCTGGTTCGGCTGCGGCGAATGCCGCAAGAAAACCGACCGCTCTCTACGGGTCTTAACCTTTGACATGCACGATCCTAACCCCTCCGCAAGCCAAAAACAATAGCAAAAAGGTTTTAATTTGTTGATTATGTTCGAAAAGTGACCGAAAAAGGTCGAATTTGGGGTGGA
Source organism: Planctomycetota bacterium (assembly GCA_021800165.1). Classification (GTDB taxonomy): domain Bacteria; phylum Planctomycetota; class Phycisphaerae; order WQYP01; family WQYP01; genus JABEVA01. The sequence goes on from JAJYZF010000005.1 coordinate 3,099, forward strand.
AGGAGGCGTTTGGGGGTTGCGGAGTCAGTTCCGGGGGGGAGGCGGGCATCTTGCCCGCCGGTTACCGCGGTGAATCTTAACGCGCCCGGGGTTTAACCGCAGGGGACGCAGAGGACCGCAGAGGATGCTGGGAAGCGGTCAGCCTTCAGCGGTCAGCTATCAGCGGTCAGCGGGAGGACGACCAAATCACCATCCCGGCGCGGCCGGGATAAACTCCGGACACGGGGGTTCACGAAGAACGGACGGAGGTATCCATCCCGATGGACTTCGGGATAAACGCCTTACGCGGATTTGCACAGATTAAATGACGACGAGTTTTTACCGCAGGGGACGCAGAGGAACGCAGAGGATGGACGGGGGGCGCTGCGCGAGAGAGGAGCACGGCGGCCGCGGCCGCAGGAGTTAGAATTTGGGAGCTAGGAGTTGGGAGTAAGGGCTGCGGCGGCGCTAAACGCGGCGCGGCCAGTCCCGATTGGCGACCCCTGTCACATCGGGATTTCGGCATCCATGCCGCGACGGGAGTTAGGAGTTGGGAGCTAGGAGTTAATGGCGGCTGTGGCCGCAGGAGTTAGGAGTTAGGAGTTGGGAGTTAGGAGTTAAAGGCGGCTGTGGCCGCAGGAGTTAGGAGTTGGGAGCTAGGAGTTAATGGCGGCTGTGGCCGCAGGAGTTAGAATTTGGGAGCTAGGAGTTGGGAGTAAGGGCGGCGGCGGCGCTAAACGCGGCGCGGCCAGTCCCGATGCGCTGGTCCTCCAGCATCGGGATTTCGGCATCCGTGCTCCTGCCCCATCGGGATTTCGGCATCCATGCCTTAACAGTAGGGTTCGAGGAAGGCGGAATGCGCGGCCGGCTTAGAAATTTTTCGCGGGTTCTGCGTGCCCAGGGAAATAAGCCCTGGGCTCAGGGGCATCGTCGGATACGGGGCGGGTTTTAAAATTCCTGATAAAATATCCGTATGGCCGAACCTTTACCAACTACTGAATCTCCTCATTCGCCGACGGCGTTTGCTCCGGTTGCGGAGGTGCTAAAGGCCTTGGCTGCGGGGAAAATGGTGGTTTTGGTGGATGATGAAGACCGTGAAAATGAAGGCGACCTGGTGTGCGCGGCCCAATTTGTCACGCCACAAATCATCAACTTCATGCTGCGTGAGGCGCGGGGCGTGTTGTGCGCCGCGTTGACCTCGGAAGATTGCCAGCGGCTGGCCCTGTACCCCCAAGCTATTTATAACACCGCCCCGCTGGGAACGGCGTTTACCGTGAGTGTAGATGCGCACCGCCGCTTCGGCATTACCACCGGGGTTTCCGCCACGGAACGAGCCAAGACCATCGCCGTGTTGATTGATCCCAAGTCTTCGCCCGACGATTTATGCCGGCCCGGGCATATCAATCCTTTGCGGGCACGACCCGGCGGCGTTCTGGAACGGGCGGGGCAGACGGAAGGTTCCGTGGATCTGGCGCGGCTGGCGGGGCTTTATCCGGCGGGCGTTATTATTGAAATCATGGCCGAAGACGGCAGTATGGCCCGGCGGCCGCAACTGGAAACCTTTTGCCAGCGGCATCATTTGCTGATGTGTTCCATCGCGGACCTGATCGCCTACCGCCTAGAGCAGGAAAGCCTGGTCAAGCGCATCGCCCGGCAACCATTGGCCACGCGCTTTGGCGAGTTCACTTTGCATGTGTACGAAATGGTGAACGATCCGCTGGTACACCTGGCTTTATGCTGCGGCGGCGTAGGAGACCTGGACCCGACGGGGCGTCAGGCCATCCCGCAACTGGAACCGGTGCTGGTGCGGATGCACTCGGAGCATCTGCTGGGTGATGTGTTCGGGGCGAGCCTGACAGCCAGTGGACGCGAATTGCACGTATCGCTGCAAATGATTCAGGCGGCAGGCAAGGGTGTGGTGGTTTATCTGCGACAAGAATCCCGCGGTCTGGCCTTGCTATCGCGTCTGGCGGAACTGCGCCAACTGCAGGGTGCGAACACGCCAGCCATAGATAACCCGCCGACGGCTTGGACCGAGCGGAGTCATAGTACCCGCCAGGATTTCGGCATCGGCGCACAAATACTGCGGGACTTGGGCCTGACGCAACTGCGTATTCTCACCAATCGCCCTAAAAAGCTCTATGGGTTGGAAGGCTTCGGTCTGACTGTGGTGGAGCAACTTCCGATCCCGCTGGAGCCTTCCAGTACACCGACATAACACCCGGCGAGGGTAGGCCGAAGGGAAAGAGGAAAGGGAAGGGATATCCCGATGGTCGGCGGCGTGTGCCGACGGTGCCGGGGGATTTGGGCATCCAGGCCTTGACAGGAGGAGGCGGGCAGAGCACGCATGGCTTCGATTCTTTGGCTTTACGGAAGGATAGTGCGCCCGGCCAAGCAATGGCCGGGCTGCGACGGGATACCGGTCGCCGGGCGGCCACGATAAACAATAGCCACGTTCCTTGGACCGGTCTCTAATACTCGTCGCTGTCACGGCGCGGTGCCGGGGGATTTGGGCATCCAGGCCTTGACAGGAGGAGGCGGGCAGAGCACGCATGGCTTCGATTCTTTGGCTTTACGGAAGGATAGTGCGCCCGGCCAAGTAATGGCCGGGCTGGGACGGGATGCCGGTCGCTGGGCGGCCACGATAAACAATAACCACGTTCCTTGGACCGGTCTCTAATACTCGTCGCTGTCACGGCGCGGTGCCGGGGGATTTGGGCATCCAGGCCTTGACAGGAGGTGGCGGGCAGAGCACGCATGGCTTCGATTCTTTGGCTTTACGGAAGGATAGTGCGCCCGGCCAAGCAATGGCCGGGCTGGGACGGGATGCCGGTCGGCGGGCGGCCACGATAAACAATGGCTACGCTCCTTGAACCGGTCTCTAATACTCGTCGCTGTCGCGGCGCAGAGCCAGCGGCCTGCCGAGTATTTCCGTTAGAATAAACGCGCTGCGTAAGTACCGGCGATCTTGGAGCATAGCCGCGGCAATGGTGCCTGGAGCGGGTACGGGGGCGGGCGTTTTGGCTGCCGCCGGCCCCTGCACAGATGCGGCCGTTGCCCCGCCGGTCGCGGGTTTGGCCCCGCCTGCAATGGGCTTAGCCCCGCCAGCAATAGGTTTGGCCCCGCCTGGCTTACCTGGCGGCTGAGGCGCACGGGACGTACTCTCACCGGGGCGCGGCCGCCCTGGGGCTACCGCCGGTTGCCGCACACGAGCCGCAGGCACAGAGCGGCTGGACGGGGATTTGGTGCCCCTTGGCGGAGGGGCGGGAAAGGGCACGGTGCGCACCGCGGGCCGCACCGGCTGCCGCGGTTGCTGATAAGCGGTAGGTTTGTTGGAAGTGGGGGCGCGAGCGGCGGGTGGGCGTGGAGGCGACGGTTGAGCATAAGCCTGGCCGGGCGGGGGCGATGGACGAATGGCGGATTGGGCCTGACCGGCGGCCCGGCGGCGGGCCTGCTCCTGGGCCAACTGCTGTATGGACACGCGACCGGAGAGAATCTGGCGCGCCAATTGTTCCGGATCTGAAGGTAACTCGGCCACCAATTAGCCCCTTTTTAATGACCTGACACCGACGCGGGAGATTTACGCGGCTCCGGAGTTGCCCGCAGCCGAATCCGTCGCAGGTTTGCCGATGCTATCGCGCATGGACGTATCGGCCTGAATGTTTTTCATGCGATAGTAATCCATAATGCCCAGATGCCCGCTGCGAAAGGCATCGGCCATGGCCAACGGGATCTGGGCTTCCGCTTCAATCACCTTGGCGCGATTCAACTGGGCCAGGGCGCGGTTTTCCTGATCCTGGGCGACGGCCATAGCCCGGCGTTTTTCGGCCTCGGCCTGGAAAATCTGCTTATTGGCTTCGGCCTGCCGCGTTTGCAATTCCGCGCCGACGTTGTCTCCGACATCCATATCGGCGATATCGATGGATAAAATCTGAAAGGCGGTGCCCGCGTCAAGCCCGTTGGCCAACACGGCCTTGCTGATGAGATCCGGACTTTCCAGGACATGTTTGTACGTATCCGCGGATCCAATGGCCGCGACAATGCCCTGACCCACACGGGCCACCACGGTTTCTTCGCCGGCACCGCTGACGAGTTGTTTCATGTTGGTTCGTACGGTGACCCGCGCCTTAACCCGAAGCTGTATGCCGTCCCTGGCCACGCCATCGTGGGTTTGCCGGCCGCTGTTGGGACCGGGCACATCAATTACCCGTGGATTGACGCTGGTCTGGACGGCTTCGAGCACATCGCGGCCAGCGAGATCAATGGCCGTGGCCATGCCCCAGGGCAGATCAATTTGGGCCCGATGGGCGGCGATCATGGCTCTGGAGACCCGCGTGACGTTGCCGCCGGCCATGAAATGGGCCTGTAACTGGTTGGTGGTGACCTGCAAACCGGCCTGGACCATGGAGATTTTGGTGGTGGTAATTTCGCGGGCGTTTACTTTGCGCAAGCGCATGCCGATAAGTTCCCACATACTCACGTCCGCGTGCGCCGAAAAAGCTTGCAGCCACAGCGTAAACACCTGGGCGATGGCGATGAAGAAGATCAACGCCACCACCGCGACCACCGCGATGATGATCCAGATCAGCATGGAGCCGTGGTCCGCCGCGGCCACCGGCATAGCCCGCCCGATCGGCCTTAAGACAAAATCCGCCCCCTGCCCCAAGATCGAAGCCAATCCCATGACATTCCCCTTTCTAAAGTGGAACCGCTAATTTCGTCGCGCAACTGCCAACCGCAATTTTCACTTTACGAGCGAAAAGCGTGCGTGTCAATGGCGAAGCGGCGAGGGGACGGGGCTGCGGCCGCAGGAGTTAATGGCGGCTGTGGCCGCAGGAGATAGAAGCTGGGAGCTGGGAGTTGGGAGTTGGGGCGACGAGTTTTTACCGCAGGGGACGCAGAGGAACGCAGAGGACGGAAGGGGGCGCTGCGCGAGAGAGGAGCACGGCGGCTGTGGCCGCAGGAGTTAGGAGTTGGGAGCTAGGAGTTGGGAGTAAGGGCGGCGGATGCGCTAAACGCGGCGCGGCCAGTCCCGATTGGCGACCCCTGTCACATCGGGATTTCGGCATCCATGCCGCGACGGGAGTTGGGAGTCAGGAGACAGGAGACAGGCGCTGCGCGAGACTGCGCGGCTAGACGACGGCGCAAGACAAGTCGGCTGGGAAGCGGCGGAGGTTTGCATCAGGCGAGGATAAGACCCCGGTCGTCACTACATCAGGCCGAGGGCCAATTGGGCTTCTTCCGACATGCGATCTTTGCTCCAAGGCGGATCCCACACCAGATTCACCTTCGCCCCCTTCACCGCGGCAATGGTTTCAACCGCGGCGGCAACCGCGGGCGGCATGGAGCCGGCCACCGGGCAGCCCGGGGCCGTGAGGGTCATATCGATGATGACTTCGCGTTCGGGCAGAATGGTTATTTTGTAAATCAGGCCCAGATCATAAATGTTGACGGGAATTTCGGGATCAAAAATAGTGCGGAGCTTTTCGATAATTTCCGCCTCCAGCACTTTATCATGCAGACCGGAAAATTCGGGCGATGGGGCCTTGGTGCCATCCGCCGCGGATTCCCCGCTGGCGGTCGGTGCCGAGGCGCCGGTAGAACCTTCGGCGGCGGGCTTGACGGGCAAGCGTGTGGCATGGGGATTTTTGAAGGTAAAGCCCCGCCCACCCGCTTCATCTTTGAAGTCAATTTCCGTACCATCCAAACTTGGAAAGCTGGTAGGATCGCAGACCACTTTGATATCCTGGGAAACGCCGGTCACATCGTCATCGGCGGAAACCTCGGTCAGATCGAGAATATAGTTAAAGCCTTGGATGTTGCGGCCCTTGATACCAACGCGCAGCACCACCTGGTCAGACATGGCCTGATCTTTGATGATGGCCTTAATTTCCTGGGCGGCCCGCGGAGTTAATGTCACTGCCATGGCGAATTCCAATTCCTGAAAAATCAACCTATTCTGTTTTTACGGGGGCGGCGCTGCCCTGGAGCGCGGCCTGCAAGGTATGCCAGGGCAGGGTGGCACATTTAACCCGCACCGGAAATTCCCGTACACCGCCGAATACGGCTAATTTGCCCAGCAATTCTTCATCTTTATCCGCATGGTTTCCGGTGGTGAGTAAATCATGGAAGCTCTCAAAAACGGCCTGGGCATCGGCCAGCGACTTACCCTTGAGAGCCTCGGTCATCATGGAGGCGGATGCGGTGGAAATGGCACAGCCGGACCCGGTAAAGCTAATATCCTGAATCACACCATTTTCCACCCGTACGAAAACCCGGAGACGATCACCGCAAAGGGGATTGTGCCCATCGGCGGCGCGGGCGGAATCCGGCATGGTATGGAAGTTCCGCGGCTTTTTGGCGTGGTCCAAGATGACTTCCTGATAAAGTTCGCGTAAATCCGACATCAGTGGAAAACCTCTTTCACCTTTTCCAGCCCCAGCACCAACTGATCGACATCTTCGCGTGTGTTATAAAACGCCAGCGAGGCCCGGGCGGTGGCCGGAATTCCGTAGCGGTCCATCACGGGCTGGCAGCAATGGTGGCCGGTGCGTATGGCCACGCCCTGGCCATCGAGAATGGTACCCACATCATGGGGATGGGCATAGGAGAGTACAAAGGAAATCACCGCGGCTTTATCGGCGGCGGTACCGACAATTTTCAGGCCTTTGATACGGGTGAGTTTTTCCTGGGCATAAAGCAGCAGTTGTCGCTCATAGCCGCCGATACGATCCAGGCCGATACCGGTGATGTAATCCAGGGCGGCGGCGAGTCCTAAAGCGCCGGAGATATTTGGCGTTCCGGCTTCAAATTTCTGCGGAGCCGGGGCATAGGTGGTCTGGTCGAAGGTGACGGTTTCAATCATGTCACCGCCGCCCTGATAAGGCGGCATGGCCTGTAAGATCGGCTGCCTGGCGTAGAGCACGCCGATGCCCGTAGGCCCGCAGATCTTGTGGCCGGAAAACACAAAAAAGTCGCAGTCGATGGCCCGCACATCAATGGGCAAATGCGGGACCGACTGGGCGCCATCCACCAGCGCCAGCGCCCCGGCCGCATGGGCCAGCCGGACCATTTGCCGCACCGGGTTGATCGTACCGAGCGCATTGGACACGTGCGTTATGGCCACCAGCCGGGTGCGTGGATTGAGCAGTTTTTCGTATTGTTCCAGGCAAAGCTCTCCGGCGTCGTTGATGGGAATTACCCGCAGCACGGCACCCACGCGCTGGGCGAGCATTTGCCAGGGGACGATATTGGAATGATGTTCGAGCGTGGAAAGAATAATTTCATCGCCGGAGCGCACATTGGTACCGCCCCAACTTGCGGCCACCAGATTGATGGCTTCGGTGGCCCCGCGCACAAATACTATTTCGCGGACATCGGCGGCGTTGATGAATTGCCGCACCCGGTCGCGCGCTATTTCATAGGCGGCGGTGGCCTGGGTGCTTAGCTCGTAAACGCCGCGATGAATGTTGGCATTCTGGCTGTTGTAAAACCGCGTCATCGCGGCAATCACGGCCTGGGGTTTTTGGCTGGTGGCGGCATTGTCGAGGTAGGCCAGGCGGCGGCCATGGGAGGTGATCTGCAAAATCGGAAAATCACCCCGGATGTCGTCGGGCGAAAAGGCCGGCGCTGGGGGCGCTGGCGCCTTGGGGGTGCGGGTGGATTTTACGGTGGTGACGGCCATGTTAAAATTCCTCCCGCTCCAGCCTATGCAATTCGGTTACCACGAGGTCTTCCAACATGGTGCGCAAAGCCGGCTGCCACACGCGGGCCAGCACATCCGAGGCAAAAGCGCTGGTCAACATGGCCCGGGCCTGATTACAGGCCAGCCCTCTGGCCCGCAGATAAAAGAGTTGCTCATCATCCAACGGTCCATTGGTGGAACCATGGGTACACTTGACATCATCGGCATAGATTTCCAACTGCGGCTGGGAATTCATGGTGGCCTGGCTGGAAAGCAACACCGCCTTACTGGTTTGTTTGGCATCGGTCTTCTGGGCTCCGGGCCGCACCAGAATTTTGCCGGTAAAAGTTCCGCTGGATCGGCCGGCCAGGAGGCTCTTGTACAATTCGTGGCTGGCGCACTGTTCCCGCGCATGATCGAGCATGGTGTGATTGTCCACATGCTGCCGCCCCGCCGTCATGGAAAGGCCATTGAGCGTGGCCTGGCTGCCCGGTCCGGCCAGGGTCACGGTAACATTGTTGCGCACCAGCAGACCGCCTTGATTCAGGGATAAGGATTGAAAGGTCACGTCCCGGTCGAGATGAATATAATCCGAGCCGATATGCAACGCGGCGGTTCCTTCGCGCTGAATTTTGACCAACTCCACACGGCTGCCGGCACCAACAGTGGCTTCCACCACGGAATTCGTCAGATAGGCGAGGTGGTCAGGCCCGGTAAAGCTGAAAACCACCGTCACCGCGGCATTGGCCCCGACTTTAAGAAGGATTCGGGGATAGGTGGTAAACGGCTGATTTCCGAGAGCATGCACGGCCAGATTCAGAGGCGCAGCGACAGTGACGCCCGCCGGCACCTCGACGAGCACCACATCGCTAAAATTAGCGGTGTTCAGGGCAATAAGACCGTGATGGGATGGGTGGGCCTGGGCACCGAGCAGGTCTGCAAAAATTTTCGAGTCCGCGGCGGCGGCTTGCGAGAGCAGGGCTATTTTTACCGGAGCGGGCGGCAAACGCGAGGCCGGGCGATACAAGTTCCCGTTGACCAACACCAGTGCGGCACCCTCAAGCCCGGGCAGGCGGCCATCAGACGACGGCACAGCAGCCGGGGCTGCGGCGGGGGTTGAAAAATCAGTTTCGGCCAGCGGCGATAGGTCCGTAAAACGCCACTGTTCGTCGGAATTTTTCGGCAAGCCGACGCGCAGCCACTGCCGACGGGCCTCTTCCCGCCGGGCTTGCAGCCAGAGAGGGCCTGAGGTGGAAGAGTCCGAACCGGTGGGGAGCAGCCGCTGGAGGTAACTTGTATTGGTCATCACTTGGGTCATGAAAATAGCACCGTTGAAGGTCAACAATCGCGGGAGAAAGCGGAATCAATGGACGGCGGCGGGTTCTTCGAGCCAGCCATAGCCGCGGGCTTCCAGTTCCAGGGCGAGATTTTTATCGCCGGATTTAATGATCTGGCCATCGCGCAGCACATGCACATAATCCGGAACAATGTAATTGAGCAGGCGCTGATAATGCGTTACCAGGAGTATCCCGCGGTCTGGCCCGCGGAGAGAATTGACTCCGCCGGCCACAATGCGCAGGGCGTCAATATCGAGGCCGGAATCGGTTTCATCGAGAATAGCCAGTTTGGGATCCAGCACGGCCATCTGCAAAATTTCGTTGCGTTTCTTTTCTCCGCCGGAAAAGCCCTCGTTGACCGCCCGCGACAAAAAGCTGGGGTCCATATCCAGCAATTTCATTTTTTGTTTCATGAGCTTGAGAAAATCCATCGCATCGAGTTCCGGCTGGCCATGGTATTTGCGCACGGCATTGAGGGCGGCTTTGAGAAAATAGCTGGTGGACACGCCGGGAATTTCGACGGGATATTGAAAGGCCAGAAAGAGGCCCGCACAGGCCCGTTCTTCGGGCGATAACTCCAGCAGATCCTGGCCATCCAACCGGACCGATCCGCCGGTGACCACATACGTATCACGCCCGGCGAGCACCTGAGCCAAGGTGCTTTTACCCGAGCCATTAGGCCCCATAATCGCATGGACCTCGCCCGGGACAATGGTTAAATTCACACCGCGGAGGATTTGGCGTCCGGCGATACCGGCTTGCAGATCTTTTATTTCGAGAATTGGCATAAGATTCCTTTGGTTTTGAGTTTTCACGGTTAGCGGGTTCCGGGTGGCTGGTCCGCCGGTCAGCCCACGCTGCCTTCCAGGCTTACGCCGAGGAGTTTCTGGGCTTCGACGGCAAATTCCATCGGCAATTCTTTGAAGACTTCCTTGCAAAAGCCGTTGATGATCATGTTGACGGCATCTTCCAGGGCAATACCGCGCTGCTTGCAGTAAAAAAGCTGATCTTCGCCGATCTTGGAGGTGGAAGCCTCGTGTTCAGCACGCGAGGTGGTATTTTTCATTTCAATGTACGGAAAAGTATGGGCTCCGCATTGATCGCCCAGCAGCAGGGAATCGCACTGGGTGTAATTGCGGGCGTCGGCCGCACCCTTGAGGACTTTTACCAGGCCGCGATACGTATTTTGACCGTGGCCGGCCGATATACCCTTGGACACAATGGTGCTGCGGGTATTTTTGCCGATATGAATCATTTTGGTACCGGTATCGGCCTGCTGGTAATTGTTGGCCAAAGCCACGGAATAGAACTCACCGATGGAATTGTCGCCCTGTAAAATCACACTGGGATATTTCCAGGTGATGGCCGAGCCGGTCTCGACCTGAGTCCAGGAAATCCGCGAGTTTTGCCCCAGACACTTGCCGCGTTTGGTGACAAAATTATAAATTCCACCTTTACCCTGCTTGTCGCCGGGATACCAGTTCTGCACGGTGGAATATTTGATCTGGGCGTTGTCCAGAGCCACGAGTTCCACCACCGCGGCATGCAACTGGTTTTCATCGCGCATGGGCGCGGTGCAGCCTTCCAGATAGCTGACATAGGCACCTTCTTCGGCGATGATCAGCGTGCGTTCGAACTGGCCGGTTTCCTTGGCGTTAATGCGGAAATAGGTGGAAAGTTCCATGGGACAGCGGACACCCTTGGGCACAAAGCAAAATGAGCCATCGCTGAAGACGGCGGAATTGAGCGTGGCGTAGAAGTTATCGGAATACGGGACCACGGACCCCAGATACTTCCGCACGAGATCGGGATGGGTTTTGACGGCTTCGGAAAAGGATCCGAAAATAACCCCCATTTCGGCAAGTTTGGCCTTGAAGGTGGTGGCGACGGAAACGCTATCGAAAACCGCATCCACGGCGACGTTGGCGAGCAATTTCTGTTCCGCCAGCGGCACGCCGAGCTTAGCGTAGGTGCGCAACAATTCGGGATCAACCTCGTCGAGACTGGCGAGCTTCTTTTTGGATTTTGGGGCAGAATAATAGATGATGTCCTGGAAGTCGATGGGCGGATACTTGATATTGGCCCATTGCGGCGGAACCATGGTCAACCAATGTCGATAGGCTTTCAGGCGAAAATCGAGCAGGAATTCCGGCTCGTCCTTGCGGCGGGAAATTTCGCGAATGATGTCTTCGTTGAGACCTTTGGGCAGGGCATCGGCGTCAATATCGGTGACAAAACCCCACTCGTATTCTTTATTGGCGAGGGTTTCAATGGTTCCGGTATCTGTAGGCATGGCACGAACTCCAAACTCTATAGCGTCAAGGCGGATGCCTAACGGGCCAGCCCCGTCGCCCAACCGGCCGGCCGGTGCATCCACGATCCACCTTTAATCCTATACCTTGGTCTGGCTTAGGTCAATTGAGACTCAATCTCATTTACTGGCTTAGCGCAGCGGCCGCCGGGTCTATGGACACAGCCCGTAATCCATTCCGGTGGCCACGACCGCCGCGGTTTGCGATTATAAGCGCAGGGCATCCAATGGCAGGGTTGCCAGCAGGCCCCGGACGCGGCACAATACCCACCATGGAAGGTTCGTTCTCTGATCAATTACCAATAGCACCCCACCATTTAATTGATACCCCGGCGGAGTTTCACAAAGTCTGTGATCATCTGGCAGCGGGTGGCGTTTTTGGATTTGATACGGAATTCATCGGCGAATTCACCTATCAGCCGGTTCTATGCCTGGTGCAGGTGGCTACGCGGGAGCGGGTGGAACTTATTGATTCCATGGCTATCGCAGATATGGCACCGTTGTGGAAGCTCATCGCGGACCCGAAGATTCTTAAAGTGTGTCATGCCGGTGAGCAGGATTTGGCCATCGCCTTTGCCCAGGGTGGCCTGGCCCCGGCCAATGTGCTCGATACGCAGATGCTGGCCGGACTTATCGGCATGGGCTATCCCCTGGCCTATTGGAAGCTGGCGGAGGAATTTGCGGGGATTTCCCTGGCTAAGGCGCATACGTATAGTGCATGGAATCGCCGGCCATTGACCGGGCCGCAATTTGAATACGCCGTGGACGATGTACGGTATTTGCTGCGGATTTACGATTGTTTGGACGCGGAACTGGGCCGTTGGAACCGTCGCACCTGGGCCGCGGCCGCCTGCGAAGAGCTTACGGCGGCGGCGGCAGTAGCGCCGGATGCGCAGAGAGTGTATCTGAAAATAAAAACCGCCAAATCGTATACGGCGGAAAATCTGGCGATTCTGCGGGCGCTGGCGGCCTGGCGGGAGCAAGTCGCCTTTGAGCACAACCTGCCGGCCCGGAGTCTGCTGCCGGATGAAGTTCTCCGCGACATCGCCAAAAGCCCGCCGGCCAGACCGGCTTCGCTGGCGAAGATCAAAAATTTTCCGCCGGAGGAACTGGCCTCGTACGGCCCCACCATTCTGGAACTGATCCGGCAGGTTCGTTCGTCTCCGCCAAATACCTGGCCGGTGCCACCGGAACCCGCGAACGATTCTCCGCGCTGTAAACTCTATGCCGACATGCTGTGGTCCATTACTCAGGTTTTGTGCCTCGGGCAGTCGTTATCCACGACGGCGGTGACCTCGCAGGCGGAAGTGGTGCAACTGGCGCAGGCATTGCTGGAACGCAAGGACCTTAGCGATATCGACCTGCTGCGTGGATGGCGGCTGGAAAGTATCGGGCGGCGGCTGTTGGAATTCGCGGCGGGCACAACCAACCTTATTTTGAGTTGCCGCCAGCAGCGTCTGAAAATTGACGCGCAACCACTGCCGGTTATAGCACCGGCCGGAACGTGAAGCTCAAGCAGCACCGGACACGCCAACTCAAGACGCCGAGAGCCGGAAGCAATATCTTTTTGCAAGGTTGAAGATGGGTTCAATACCACAGGCCATGGAATATCCGGACAATATCCGCCGCTGGAAAAAGAAGCTCGTGATGGCCGCGGCTGCGCCCTATCGCAGCGCGGGCCGCTTTGCATGGCATTTCGCCCGCGGCAAACTCGGCGGAGATCCGGTTTTTCCGGAGCTTTTGCGGCAGGGCCTGATGGCCTCGAATTCCCACATTCTGGATCTGGGCTGCGGACAGGGGTTGCTGGCGGCATGGCTGCGCGCGGCCGAAAAACTTTACTCCAGCGGCGACTGGCCGGAAAATTGGCCGCCGGCTCCGACACAACTCACCATTCGCGGCCTGGAGCTTATGCCACGCGACGTGCAAAGAGGAAAAGCTGCGCTGGGCAGCCAAGCCACCATCGAACAGGCTGACATACGTACCGCGGATTTCGGGCAAGCGGATATCGTCGTTATTCTCGACGTGCTGCATTACATGGACTATACCGCCCAAGAGGCGGTGTTACGCCGCGTCCGCAAGGCTTTGTCCAATCATGGGACTCTGCTGATGCGGATAGGAGATGCGGCCAGCGGGTGGCGGTTTAAGCTAAGCAATGGTGTGGATGCGGTGGTGGCGGCGGCCCGGGGCCATGGCCGGGTACGGCTTTACGGTCGATCGTCAGGGCAATGGCGGTCGGTGCTGGAGCAACTGGGTTTTACCGTCGAGCCAATCGCGATGGGCTACGGAACGCCGTTTGCCAATATTTTGCTGGTTGGACGGGTGTGACGGCCGCCGCGACGGCATACATCAGGCAGGCGATTTTCGCAAAAACCGCAGGGCTTTCCCGGCCGGATCAACTTTCACCCGATACACCGCTTCCAAAATCTCCGGCACCAGAACAGATTTCACCGCGCCTTGGGCCACTACTTGACCCGCGTTCATCAGGACCACCCGATCGGCATATTCATGGGCCTGATTCAGATCGTGAGTGATCCAGACGACGCAGCGGCCCCGCTGATGGGCCAGATCCGCCAGACAAGCCAGAAATTCCAACTGATGCCACAAATCCAGTGAGGCGGTCACTTCATCGAGGAGTAAAATCGGGGCATCCAGGGCCACGGCCCGGGCGATGGTGACTCTCTGCTGTTCGCCGCCGGAAAGCTCGCCAAAAGCCCGTCCCGCCAGATGATGAACATCCAGATCCCACATGGCCTGGGTGGCCGCAGCCCGATCGTCCGCGCCGGTCAGGCCCAACGCCGCATGAAGTGGGCCGTCGGCACCCCGCCGGGGCCAGCGCCCCATCAAGACAATTTCCTCAACGGTATAGGCAAATCCAACCGTGGGTGCCTGCGGCACAAAGGCTATTTGTGAAGCGCGCCGCCTTTCCGGGACTTGAGTTAAGGATCGCCCACCCAGCCGGACCACCCCGGCCTGCGGCTGTAGAAAGCCCAGCAAAATGTGCATGAGCGTTGATTTACCAGAACCATTTGGCCCTAAAACAGCGGTCACCTGCCCCGACGGAAATTCAGCATTCACCTGCCGCAGCACCGGTTGAACGCCGTAACCGAAGGAAACATCTTCCACGGCCATATTCAGGCTAAGTGAATCAGCAGTTGGCAGGGGACGCATTTTATCACTCCCACACGCGACGACGGGACAGCAGGTATAAAAAGAACGGCCCGCCGCACAAGGCCGTTACCACTCCCACCGGCAGTTCCCCTCCGAACCAGGATCCGGTAATACGCACAAAGGTATCGGCCAGCATCAGAAAGATGGCTCCGACAAATGGCGCAATGAGCATCAGTCGGCGATGCTCCGGGCCGAAGATCATGCGGCAAATATGCGGACAGATCAGTCCCACAAAGCCGATCGGTCCGGCCAGAGCTATAGAACCGGCGGTTAAGAAACTGGCACAAAAAAAGGCCAGCATGCGCATGCGCCCCAGCCGCACGCCCAGACTTACCGCCTCCACATCTGAAAGCGCGGCAATGTTCAAGGCCCCGCCGAGGTTGAGCGCCATGGCCCAGCCCGCCAGCAGCACGACCAAGCCAATCCAGAGCACCAGCGTGGGCGTACCCTCGCTGATGTAGCCGAAAAGGTAGGATAAAAGATTCGCCTTGGCACCATACGGCACCAGATTTTGCAGCAGCATAATTAAACCGCCGCAGATCGCCCCCAACACCACGCCGGCCAACAGCAAGGTTAAGGGATCGATTTGCCCCTTGCGCTGTCCGAGAAAATAGACCACGGTGCAGGCGAGCAACGAACCGCACAGCGCCGGCAACGTCTGGCCGTAACGGAAGAGCTGGGCCAGCCAGGGATTGGCCAGGATGGCGGCTCCGAAGGTGCTGGAGATAACTATCCAGGCCATCACCCCCACCGCCCCGCCGCTGGAAATGCCCAATACGTATGGATCAGCGAGTGGATTACGCAACAGCCCCTGCAATAGGACCCCGGAGAGGGCCAAAGCGGCTCCGACAATGGCTGCGGCGGCAACGCGCGTCAGGCGCAAGGACATAATGGCCGGACTGGAAAAGCCCACGGAAATGGTGGGGTGGCCGGGCAGTCCGGGGCCCAGAGCCAGACATAACATCAGCACCAGTGTGGTCAACAGCGCCCCCACCGTCACAGATACCGTATAGCCGAAGATGGGGTGTTCATCGTGGTTTAACTTGATCATCGGTCCGACTTTCTGATATTTCCGCCATGAATCAAACGACCGAAGAGGGCCGCGGTTTTATACAGTTGCAGCGTCGGCATTTGTGAGCGTCCGCCCGTGACCAGATAGACCTGATGGTTTTGCGCCGCCGGCACGGGCAAGGCCAACCATGGGGCAATGCGTGGATCAGCAGAACCCGTGGCCGCCGGTTCTCCGGGCAGCCCGATCAACAAAATTTGAGGTTTTAAGTCCACCAGGGTCTCGCGGGTCAGGGCCGGATAGCCGGAGCCGAGTTTTTCGCCAACATTGTTGCCGCCCGCCACACGGATCAATTGATCTAAAAATGTTTTTTTTCCGACGGCCATCAGCGGCTGAGTGCTGATTAAGAAAACCACACGGGGATGGGAACCAAGCGCATAGCGGCGGTGAATGGCGGCCAGCCGGGCCTGGGCATCGGCAATCATCCGTGCCGCCCGAGCGGTCATGCCGGTCACAGACCCGAGAAGCCTGGCGCTGGCATACAACTGGTGCAGGGTATTGAGGCGCACATTCACCAGGGCGATGCGGTTGCGGCGGGCAAAATGAGTCAGGCTTAGCGGCAAGCGAGTTGGTGCCATCTGTACCACCAACACCGTCGGCTGAAGATTGAGAAGCGTTTCATAATCCAGATGCAGATAATTGCCGACGATGGGGAGCGATTGCAGCGGTGGAGGCAGCAGTGGCTGGTCAAAACTCGATACCCCAACCAGGTCGCGGGCGGCACCGAGCTGGACAAGAATCTGGGTGGCGGCGGGAACGGTACAGGCAATACGAACCGGTTGGACCCCGCCGGCAGGCGCGTGGCGCAGCGGCAGAGTTGTTTTTTTGCGGCAACCGGCGGACAGAATCAGCAGCGTTAGAATACCCGCGAGCAAGGCCGCACGCCCCAAGAAGGCGGATGGACCGGCGGGAGCATGGCCGCGGAGCGGCAGAGAGGACCGGCTTGGATAGGCATGAGTCATCATGGCGGGCCATCGTAAGGACGATGGCCGGAAATCACAAATCCGACCAGTGGGTTTTACGCCGCCGAAGGGCGGGCGATAACCAGCCGATGGAAGCAGCATCTCCAGCCCATCACTCAAACATCTTGAGCTGATGGCGTTCGAGACCAAATTTGGAAACGGTGAGATCCACGGGAATAGGATAGGCCCCCGACCAGCACGCCGTGCAATAATTCCCTGGAGGATGGCTTAAGCATTCCAACATACCCTCCAAGGATAGGTAGGCCAGGGAATCCACCTCAATAAAATCGCGGATTTCGGCAACCGTGCGGCCGTTGGCAATGAGTTCGCCGGGCGTGGGAAAATCAATGCCAAAAAAACATGGATGGCGAATCGGCGGACAACTTACCCGCATGTGGACTTCCTTGGCCCCGGCCCGCCGCAAGGCCAGAATTTTTCCACGGGTGGTGGTGCCGCGTACAATGGAATCTTCCACGACCACCAAGCGCTTGCCGCGGACCACATCCGGAATGACGATCAATTTCATCTGGACGGCCAGGTCGCGCATCTGTTGCGAAGGCTGCAGGAAGGATCGGCCGACGTACCGATTGGGCACAATTCCTTCTTCAAAAGGGATTCCGCTTTGCTTGCTGAAACCCAGGGCCGCGGAGCGTCCGCTGTCGGGAATGGGAATGACGATGTCCGCATCCACCGGAGATTCGAGGGCCAGCCGCCGCCCCATCTTCTGCCGCACCATCACCACCGTATCGCCGAACAACGTGCTGGACGGACTGGCAAAATACACATGCTCAAAGGCGCAGTGGGCCCGGGCATGGCGGTCTTCCGTATAAAACCGGCTTTTGAGAGTGGTGCCGCCCCGGTCGATGGTGACAATTTCTCCCGGCTCCACCTCCCGTACAAAAGCAGCCTGAATGCTGGCCAAGGCACAGGTTTCCGAGGCCACACAATAAAAACCATCGCGGGTTTTACCGATCACCAAGGGACGAAAACCCCAGGGATCGCGGCACGCTTCCAGGCGATCTTTAAATAAAAACAACATGCTAAAGGCACCCTGCAAATGCCGAAGCACATGGGCCAGAGGATCGGCCTTTTCCTGGTGCGTGGGCTTGGCCAGCATGTGGATAACAATTTCAGTATCGCTGGTGGAATAGAAAATGTGGCCGTATTTCTGGTATTCATGCCGCAGGCGTGGAGCGTTGATCAGATTGCCGTTGTGCGCCACGGCTACCTGGCCATCAAGATATTCCTCCAGAATGGGTTGGGCGTTACACTTGCGGTTGGAGCCGGAGGTGGAATACCGCACATGACCAATGGCCGCGGTCCCGGTCATTTCACGGAGAACATTTTTATTAAAAACCTCCGCCACCAGGCCCAGCCCGGTATGAGCGCTGATATCCTGGCCATCACTGGCGGCAATGCCGGCGGATTCCTGGCCTCGGTGCTGGAGGGCGTAAAGCCCGTAGTAACAGCGTTCGACAGCATCCGGCGGCCCGGCAATTCCAAAAATTCCGCATTTCTCTTTTTTTTCGTAATCGGCCAACGGGTCCGCCGCCGGAGCCGGCGCAGAGACTTCGGCTCCGGGGGCAAGTTGGGACAACGAAATACCGTGGCCGGAATCGGTGTTATTGTTGTCGGATTGCGGGTATGCCATGTGCGAATCTCCGATCTGCCGTTGCCCCAGTATAAAGCGATTTGCGCCAAACCGACTTCATGCATGGATTCTAGCAGAACTTCACCATGCGGTAAACGCCGGAAAGCCTCCACGCGAGCGAGGTCGGCACTCCTGGCCACGGCCCCAATTGGCACGTCCGGGTAACGTGGGCCAATCGGTGGTGAAGAGCGGATTGAGGCCGCTTAGATTCCGCGTTTTCCGTCGTCCGCCGCACCACACGATTTTTTTCTGCGCGGTCCTTAACCGCCGGTTTTTTCATAGCTGCGGGTAACATAGTCAATGAGTTGCACCACCAAAGCGGTCCAACCGGTCTGGTGGGAGGCCCCCAGCCCCGCGCCATCGTCGCCGTTAAAATATTCGTGGAATGGGATCATATCTTTCCAGAGGGGGTTTTCCTGAAAAAGTTTTTGCCCGCCATGGACGGGCCGGCGGCCATTTTGGTCGGCTGTGAAAATGGCAATCATGCGCCGGGAAATTTCTTCGGAAAGCTGCAGGAGATTCATGGATTTTCCGTTTTGGCCGGGTATGGGAACCGTCAGGCTTGGGCCATAAAAATGATGGTAAGTGCGCAGGGCGGTTACCAGCAGATACGCGGTGGGAAACCAGACAGGCCCGCGCCAATTGGAATTTCCGCCAAAAAGGCCATTGGTGGATTCGGCCGGTTCGTAACGAATTTCCCACTGGCGGTTATCCAACCCAAGACTGAAGGGATGGTTTTGATGGAACTTGGAAACGCTGCGCAGGCCGAAGGGGGAAAGAAATTCATTTTCATCGACCACGTAGCGGAGCGCCCGTTGCAGCCGATCTTTGTTGGCAATGCTTAAAAGACAGCGGCTGGAGTCCGCGGACCAGGTCCAGCCGATATTCTCTTCGCCGATGTATTTGCGCATAACATCCGATTGTGAGCGATCTTTGAAGGCGGGAAGGTTTTCGATCCAACTGCGATCAATGATTTGCACGGCCAGCAGCGGAATCAACCCGACAAGTGAACGCACGCGCAGGGGAAATTTGGCGGAATGATCGTGGGCGATGGTGTCATAATAAAAGCCATCGGTTTGATCCCATAAGCACAAGCCATGATGGCCGGGGGAATTGATAGCACTGGAAATGGCGGCGAAGTGGTCCAAAAACTTCACGACCAGATGGGAATAATTGGGATCCTTCTGGGAAAGTTCCAGGCCGATGGTCATCATGTTCAGACAAAACAGGCCCATCCAGCCGGTAGCATCGGCCTGTTCGAGATGCTCGCCATTGGGGAGAGGCCGGCTGCGATCAAAGACGGAGATATTGTCCAGGCCCAGAAATCCACCTTCAAAGATATTATTGCCGCGGCGATCCTTGCGGTTCACCCACCAGACAAAATTAATGAGCAATTTGTGGTACATGCGTTCCAAGAATCCGAAATCGCCACGGCCATGATTGCGGCGCTTATCCAGGTTGTAGATGCGCCAGACGGCCAGCGCCTGCACCGGCGGATTGACATCACCAAAGGCCCATTCGTAGGCGGGCAACTGGCCGGAAAGGTTCTGGTAGCGCTCCGAACAGATCAGCTCAAGCTGATGCTTGGCCATGGCCACATCCACATAGCCCAACGTGAGTGCGTGGAAGGCCCAGTCCCAGGCGGCAAACCATGGGTATTCCCATTTGTCCGGCATGACGATGATGTCCCTGGATTCCAGATGCTTCCAATGGGAATTGCGGCCGCGCAGGCGGGACTCCGGAGCCGGTGCGCCGCTGTCGCCCTTGAGCCAACCACCCACATCGTAGTTATAAAACTGTTTACTCCAAAGCAAGCCGGCAACGGCCCGTCTTTGAATTAAACGCAGCTGCTCATCACAGACCTGCGGGAGCATGGAGGCATAAAAGGCGTCGGCCTCGGCGATGCGGGTGGTGAAAACGGCGTCAAAATTTTCGTAGGGCGTGGGGCGGGCTTTCTCGGAAATAACCATGGCGATGACATGGCTGGCACCGGCTCCCAGATGCAACTGGTAATGCAGGGCGGCTTTGGTACCAAAGCCACCCTGATGGACGGCGGCGGCATTGTGGCCGATGAGATAATCGTGGAAAGCATCTTTCACCGCGGGATGGGTATTGGGAACATTGAAAAGTTTGCGGCGATTGGTTTCGTTGAAGGTAAAAAGCGTCTGCATTGATTCCCGCCCATATATATGGACCGTACCCAATTGCGGGTGCTGGGCCACCAGCAGCGTTTCGTCGGGCCGACCGGTGTTCCCGGCGCGGATGGTTGGCTCGGCGGCGGCGGTTTTACCCCAGGCCCAGGTGTTGCGAAACCAGACGGTGGGCAAAACATGGAGAGTGGCCATTTCCAAAGATCTGTTGGTGATGGTACAGCGAAACAAAATGGTGCCGGGATCGGACTTGGCGTATTCGATCTGGATATCAAAAAAGGCGTTGTCCACGAAGATACCGGTATCCACCAACTCATATTCCGGCTGGTCGGCACCGCGGCGGCGATTAATTTCCACCAGTTGGCGGTAAGGGAATTCGGAGAGTGGATAGCGATAAACCATTTTCATGTAGGCATGGGAAGGCAGATTATCCAGATGGAACCAGTATTCTTTGACATCTTCACCATGGTTGCCTTCCTGATTGGTTAAGCCGAAGAAACGCTCCTTGAGAATAGGATCGCGACCATTCCAAAAGGCGGGCGCAAAGCAGAGAATTTGTTGATCGTCGGAAAGGCCACCAATACCGTCTTCACTCCAGCGGTACGCCCGGCTGCGGGCCATATCATGAGAAAAATAACTCCACGCGCTGCCATCGGGGGAATAATCTTCACGAACCGTACCCCAGGCCCGGTCGGAAAGATAAGGCCCCCATTTGGCCCATAATTTGGCGGAATCCGGAGAAACCTGGCGCTGGTGTTCAGGGGTGGCGGATAGCGTGTGGGGGGCAGAAATGGCGGGAGAAGATGGCTTCATGGTCGAAGACTCCTTAGCGGACAACCGGGTATGCGAAATGGCTATCCTTGAGGGAAAGACCAGTTCATCAGCAGCAAATTATAGCGGCTTTTTTCAATAAGGCACCGCCGAAAAAAACCAGCGCCGTACTGCTTTGGCTTTTACGTGCAGCGACACCGTTGGGGCCGGCGGCCGAATTTCGATCCACCGCGGCGCGTGGTTGGTCGCGCCGACCGCGCGGCTGGAGCGCACATTGCGACAGAGGTGTTCGCCTTTCGGTATTCAAGTTTATTTTGAACTACCTTGCAGCCAAGGCACTTTTGACCAATTCCTGGGCCTCCCGCAGGATGCGGTCCACGTGGGTTTCGTCGATCAGGCTTTCGGCATAGATTTTATACAGGGATTCGGTTCCCGAGGGCCGGGCGGCAAACCAACCGTTGGCCGTTACCACCTTCAGACCCCCAATCGGAGCGTGGTTGCCGGGAGCGGAGGTCATGACGTTGAGAATTGCTTCTCCCGCCAGCGTGGTATGCCGCACCGCGGAGGGACTGAGTTTTTTAAGAATGTCTTTTTCCCGCGGCGTGGCGGGGTGATCTTCGCGGCGATAGCTGGATCGGCCAAATTCTTTTTCAATTTGGGCATAGTGTTGGCCGTGGTCCTGGCCGGTGCGGGCGGTGATTTCACAGGCCAGCAGGCCCATCACCGGCCCGTCTTTATCGGTGGTCCAAACTCTGCCATCGCGGCGCAGCAGCGTGGCACCCGCGGATTCTTCGCCGACAAAGCCCAACGTGCCGGCGGCCAGGCCATCGACAAACCATTTGAAGCCCACGGGCACCTCCCACACTTTACGCCCAACGCTGCTGGCGACCCGATCGATCATACTGCTGCTGACCAGGGTTTTGCCGATCATGGCTGTGCCGGGCCACTGGGGCCGCTGGGTAAAAAGATACCGTACCGCGACCGCCAGATTATGGTTCGGCGGCAACAGCCCGACCGAAGGTGTGACGATGCCATGGCGATCGGCATCGGTATCTGTACCAAAGCTGATCTGATATTGATCCTTGAGGGCCACCAGACCGGCCATGGCATAGGGACTGGAGCAATCCATGCGGATCTGCCCGTCATGGTCCACACGCATAAAGCGAAAAGTAAAATCGACTTCCGGATTGACCACCGTAAGATTCAGCTTGTAACGTTCGCGCACGAGATCCCACAAATGCACGGCCGCCCCGCCGAGCGGATCGGCGGCAATCCGCAGGCCGGACGAACGTATTACATCCATATCAATGACGGAGCTTAGATCATCCACATAAGGCCGCAGCAGATTTTGACGATGGGTGGTACCCGCGGCCGCGGCTTTCTGATAGGCCATGCGTTGCACTTGCCGGTTGCCGGCCTGCAAAATGGCATTGGCCCGGTCCTGCACCCATTGGGTGACATCGACATCAGCGGGGCCTCCCGTGGGCGGATTGTATTTGAAGCCGCCGTCGCGCGGCGGATTGTGCGATGGTGTAACGGCAATGCCGTCGGCATAACCAACGGCACGGCCACGGTTGTAGGCAAGAATGGCATGAGAGAGAACGGGCACCGGAGTGTAATTGTCGGCTTCGGCGATAACCACCTCCACGTTGTTGGCCGCCAGAACTTCCAAAGCGGTATCGTGGGCAGCGGTATCGACGGCATGCGTATCTTTGGCCAGAAAAAGCGGGCCATCAATGCCCTGGCTGCGCCGATATTCGCAGATCGCCTGGGTTATGGCCAGCACATGAGCTTCGGTAAAGGAACCATCTTCCGGGGTTCCGCGATGACCGCTGGTGCCAAAGACAACCCGTTGACGCGGATCGGCAAGATCAGGCTGACGCTGAAAATATTCCCGGGTCAGATGCTGGGAATTGATGAGGATATCAGCGGGAGGCGGTTGGCCCGCCAACGGAGAAATACGCATGCTTTTGAACTCCAATGAAAAATGCCGAGCCAAGCCTTGGTACAGTTGTTATTCCTTGGACGCAGTGTGATATTCCCGCCGGATATGTTCAATATCCACCGTGGGCTGGGGGAATTTCAGCTTCAGGGATTCCAAGCATTCCACGACAATGCGGGCCACCGCCAGATTGCGGAACCATTTATGATCCGACGGAATCACGTACCATGGCGCAGCAGCGGTGCTGCAGCGGGAAAGCGCATCCTCATAGGCGGCGGTGTAATCATTCCAGAACAGTCTTTCTTTATAGTCCGCTTCGCTGATTTTCCATTGCTTGGCGGGATCTTCAAGGCGTTGGTGAAAGCGTTTGAGTTGCTGGGCCTTGGAGATGTGCAGGAAAAACTTGAGGATATGCACATCCGCCTCGAGCAATTCAGTTTCGAAAGCGTTGATGGCATCATAGCGCCGGGACCAGACCTTTTTCGGCACCAGGTTATGCACACGGGCAATGAGCACATCTTCATAATGAGAGCGGTTAAAAATGACGACTTCGCCCCGCCGGGGCGCGGCCCGGTGCACCCGCCATAAAAAATCGTGGCTTAACTCCTCCGCCGACGGTTGCTTAAAGCCGACCACCCGGCACCCCTGTGGGTTCATCGCGCCAAGAACATGATTGATGGTGCCGTCCTTGCCGCCGGCATCCATGCCCTGCAAGCAGATCAACAGCGACCGGCGGTGATCGGCATAGAGCAATTCCTGCAAGTCCCAAAGCCGCCGACGGTAATGTTCGATTTCATCGGCGGCCTGTTTATGATGCTTGTGATCCCCAGTGAAGGCTGGATTCATCCGCGAGAGCTTCACTCTGCTGCCCGGCTTGACTCGGAAATGTTTTTGATAATCCATACGCGTATTTCCATTGGCGATTGTCTGGGGGATTTAGACTTAACTTTGACCGGGATGTTTTTCCATCGCGGCGTTGTACACGCCGCGCCGGGCCGCACTATTGCAGGCCGCCCGTTGATGCAACGCCCGCTGGGCCGCGGGGATATTGGCGGGCTGCCCCTTCCATAATTCCAGGGCAGGTTGCTGAATGGCCCGGGAATAGGAAAAAGTCAATGCCCAGGGCATGCGCCCCTGGAAACGCAGATTCATGGCCTGCAGACGCTGCGACGCCAATTCCGCCGATTGACCTCCGGAGAGAAACGCCACACCCGGCAGGATGGCGGGAACATTTGCCAACAAACATGTAACGGTGACATCCGCCACGCGGTCCACAGGATCCTGCCGCGGACACGCTTTGCCGGGCAATACCATGTTGGGTTTAAGGATAACTCCGCGTAAATCCACCCGCATCTGATAAAGCTGATGAAACAGCGCGTGCTGCGATTTTTCGGTGGCGGCGAGGCATTGTTCCAAGGTATGGCTGCCATCCATGAGCACCTCGGGTTCCACAATCGGCACCAGTCCCGCTTCCTGGCACAGCGCCGCATAGCGCGCCAGGGCGTGGGCATTGGCCTCAATACAACTCCAGGTGGGAATACCATCACCGACGGTGATCACGGCCCGCCATTTGGCAAATCGCGCCCCCATGGCGGCATATTCAGCCAGACGCGGACGCAAACCATCCAAACCCTCGGTCACTTTTTCTCCGGGAAAGCCGGCCATATCCCTGGCCCCCGTATCCACCTTGATGCCGGGAATGATGCCCGCCTTCTTCAGGGCATCGACAAAGGAAATACCGGCGTTGGTCTGCTGACGCAATGTTTCATCAAAGAGAATGGCTCCGCTGATGAAATCGCCGAGTCCGGGCGTGGTGACAATAAGATCGCGATAGGCCCGCCGGGCTTCGGGAGTCTGAGCAATGCCCAGTGCGGCGAAGCGCTTGTTGCAGGTGGGATTGCTTTCGTCCATGGCCAGCAGGCCTTTGCCCTCGGTCATCAGCGCTTTGGCCGTGGCCATGAGTTGATTGACATCCATGAGCGTTTCCTTTCTATAGGTTATCACTTGATGGCCTGGCGGAAAACACGGACGGTTTGACTCTTTGGCAACCGACACCGTTATGGCCGCCGTTGGCCCCGGCATGGTTCATTATAGGGCAGGATTGAGAAGGTCCAAAGATGGGTGGTGCCCTGGAGCCTGTTTTGGCCGCCAGACGGCCACTCACGGTTGAAACTTTGGGGGAGGGGCGTTGCCACCCACACCTCCGGCAAGTTATAGTGATGGCAGAAACACGGGCAGGCCGGTCGAGGTATACCATGGAAAACCAGCAGCCACCCTGCACCACCGCAACCAACCACCGCAAAGCCCTGACGTTGAAGAAAAACCAGCGCTTGGGTGGCAAGCGACTGGTGGACCAGGTATTTCGAGCGGGTCGGCGACGCACGCATCACCCCATTATGGCGTGTTGCCAGCGACGTGTGGACAATGGGTTGACACGCATTGCGATCTCGGTTTCTAAAAAGTGCGGCAGTGCGACAGAGAGAAATGCGATTCGCCGCCGCATTCGCGAAGGGCACCGTCTGATGCAACATGAGTTGCCACCGGGTATGGACGTTTTGCTGGTGGTGCGGCCTCATCGCCGATTGGCAGTGGTACAATATCAGGAGATTTTGCGCTGCCTGTTGAGGTGAATTAATTTGCGCGGGGTATTTACATTCCTTTTTCTGGCGCTGATCCGTCTGTATCAGATGACACTTTCGCCATTTTTAGGCGGGCATTGTCGTTATCAACCCACTTGCAGCAACTACGGCCTGGAAGCGATCAAAACTTATGGTCCGTGGCGCGGCGGCTGGATGGCGCTTTGGCGCATCGCCCGATGTCACCCCTTCGTGAAGGGAGGTTACGACCCGGTTCCACCCCCACCGGACGGGCGCTCGGATGATTGCTGGTAAAGCCACATCCCGGCGACGCTGCAACCGGACACGGGTGCGACTTTCAACACGACCAGCGATCGCCGTCGCTGCTATGAAAATGGCTGGATGGCGGTAGAGTGGATATTTTCGCCAGAGCGCATAAAATCGTTCGTGTCGGCATTTTGGAGTATTTTTAATGACTACGTTTACGTTAAAGCAAGTGGGTAACTTTGCCATTGATGTGGAGTACGAGAGCTGGAAATTGCGCATTGACCTGATGCCGGGCCAAGGCGGCAGCGGCACCGGACCCGGCCCCACCGATCTGGTACCGATTGCCTTGGCGGCCTGTGAGATGATGCTGGCTTTGCTGACGGCCAAAAAGCACGGCCACCCGCTGACGGAGGTGGAAGCCAGCGTGACCAAACAATACGCCAAAGATCCCTCGCGTTTGGGAGATATGCAGGTGGTGTTGAAGAATGTCTTGAGTAAACTGCCGCCGGAGCTTCATGAACGTGTGCGGGCCGCAGTGGAAACCTGCCCGGTGCTGCAAACGCTTAAGCATCCGCCGGCGGTGCAAACACAAATAATGTGAGCTTGCGGTCAGGGACCGGGCAAAAATAACGTCACACTTTCCGGCCGGTCCTTTTGCCCGCTGGCCTGGTTGTTCGCTCCTTGCAGACCCACTGTCGGGGTATGCGCGCCCGTCACGCCTCGCCAGCAACTAAAATTCCTGCACCGTAAAGCACGAATTTATTTTTGCACGGTCCCTTACTCCGCGAACACCCGCAATTCGCGGATACAAAAATGGGGTTCGCTCCAGCCTTGACCACCGGCCTGGTGATCCAGTTCACAGGTGCTGCCGCCCCATGTGCTCTGATGCACCAGCACGCGGATTTCGTCGGTGAAGACGGGGCTGAAATCAGACTGAAAAATCCACCGGTCGCTGAAGAATACATCCACCATGCAGCGCACGGTAGGCGTAAATACACCGATGGTTTTGGGATTTTCCCGCACGCGTTTCAAGGTGACCCAACGGCTGCCCTTGAGATATTGCAATTCAAAATCCAGCAGTGTGCCCTGCGATTGCCACGGGGGAGCGCAGAACAGGATCACGCGCCGCATCTTGACCACCTGGGGCAGCTTCAGCCGCACCCAGATTGGAAATTTACCGATATTTTCAGACCATGGAGCGCTGGGACCCTGGAACGACCAGTACCAGTTTTCCAGATGGTTGTCATAAATCTTCTGAATGCCGACGGAAGCGTGCAACGCTGTTTCCACGCCCGTAGCCGAAGCTGCCGCACTGGTACCGGCGGCCAAAGCCAGATCCAGTCCCCATTGATAGGGTATCACGTCCAGAGTCTGTCCGGGAGTTAATTGCACGTATACAGGCATCTCGGGTACGGCCAGCACAGCCTTTTGGCCAACCACGGGAATTTCACTTTCCACGCCGAAGGCTGATACGACACGCAACTTGCCATTGCCACCGAGCACCTGCAGGTGAACTTTTCCCCGGGTATCGCCGGCGGTCATGAAAGCGGCAACAGATTTTCCCGGCCCTTGAAAAAGGCTGCCCACATAGATTTCGTTGGCGTAGGAGCCAAAGTCAAAGGCACGGCTGAATTGAGTGCCGAATAATTCCTCCGACCACACGCGCATGAGCGGGGCTGCTGGATTGAGACTGTGATCGCCGTTTTCCCACCAAGTGGGAAAGTCCCAAAAACCGTGGCTCAGGTCGTACCAGAGATCGTTGTGTTCTTTGGGAATGCCGAACTGTTCATACACCATCATCTGGAGCATGGTCCAACGCCCCTGAAGATGGGGATGATAGGCCCCATAGACAGCGGCAAAAAAACCCTGCTCGGTCTGCCATTTTTCAATGTTCTCCAGACCATACTTTTTGAGCATTGCCATCAGGTTGGTCAGTGATTTGCGTTCCAGCCACAAATCGCCATTGCAGCAGTTGTAGGCATGGAATGAAAAGGCATCAATATACTTTCCGCCTCCGGCCTTAAAAAAATCCTCCAGCCATGGATACAGGCTTGGGTCGATGGCCACCGTGCCTGGGCCAATGACTTTCAATGTGGGATTCACCTTTTTTACGGTGCGATAAAAATCTATCAGCTCGTCTTGGACAAAGCCCGCCCCGGTGGCCCCGCCGTTGGGTTCATTGCGTGGTTCCCAGTACTGCACACGGTCCTGGAAATGCTCGACAATTTTCTTTACACCGGCCAGATGGCCCTTCGTACCGTTTCCAAAGGACATTTCCAGCGGTCGGGCGCGCATGGGATCGCCGGGATGGACGTAATACTTTTCATAGAGGGGAATGGTTTGATCGTAGATTTTGATGGTAGCGTCGGGATTCGCCGCATCCGCTTGAAACCGTGTAGGCCCCATGGCGGTTATGCCACGGACCACAGGATCCGAGCCATCCGAAGCATAAGGAGCATTTTTTCCAGGTTTGGGAAAATGCGGGTTGTTGCGGAACACTACGAACATCGTGCCACCGACAATATCACCCCATTGTTTGGTGGCTTGGCGGCCGTAAATATAAAGCTTGTACCAACCCGGAGGTAGGGCCTTGAGAGTAATCACCGCACCGGCGGAACCCTGATCCACCAGATCGCCATCATAATTGCGCACCGCATAGGCGGCGGCCGCC
This sequence comes from Planctomycetota bacterium, assembly GCA_021800165.1. Classification (GTDB taxonomy): domain Bacteria; phylum Planctomycetota; class Phycisphaerae; order WQYP01; family WQYP01; genus JABEVA01. Next base: position 31,637 of record JAJYZF010000005.1, read on the forward strand.
GGACCGAGTTTGAATACAAGATGCTCGCCCACGTAAAAAATATTGTTGCGAACGGGGGCCACGGGCCGCACCAGATTCGGCGGCAATTTCCAACTCCAGCCCGGCTTGGGCTTACCCACCGCGGGAAGTGGATGATGGGAGGGCACCCAAGCCGCAGCCCGGGCCCGGCGACGGGGTATACTGACGGTGCCCGCCGCAACAGCGGCCACGGCCATGGTCCCCACAAAATCTCGACGTGTAGAAGACATCGGATAAAACTCCTGCTATAAACTGGGTAGAATCCATTTTGAGGTCGCACCTGCCACAAGGCGGAAGCGGGTTAAGATTTTGGCAAAACGCCTTTCCCGCATGGCATCGCAGGAACACCGTCAGGCCATGTTTTCGACCACCACCATGGTCGCCCCGCCCACCAGATGTTCGGGTTTGCCCAGAGCCACGGCCGCAGGATTGGTTTTGTCGGCAGGCCAGCCAGCTTCGTTGGTGGCCCCGGCTAAATGGAGGTGGTAAAAACCACCGGTGGCTTTAATACGAGATCGGTGATTGTGGCGGTCCACCAAGGTAGCGGATTTAGCCTTGGCGGGAATTGCGATGCGCACTGCACGGCGGGTATCGGCAAAGGCCATGAAAACGCGCTTTCGTGCCGCCGTATTCTGAAATTCAAAAAGGTTGTACCCGGTTCGCCACGTACCGGAATACGGGGAGTTTCCCTGCAGCAGTCCGACCCCGGCATGGCCGTGTAATTGCTTGACCAATGTCGCATGGGCCAATTCCGCCACCAGCACATCGGTCCAAGTGGTCAGCGCCGGCTTGGGATTGCCAAGCCCACCATTGGCCGGTCCACCAGCGTACAAGCCAAGACCGTTGGAATTGTCCAACTGAAAGTGGAAGAGCTTTTGAACCCCCGCCAGCGCCGCCCACGCCCACGACTGAAGGACGTAATCACAGTATTGGTTCGGCGTGCCACCGAATATTCCGCCGGTATCCGGAAAGCCGGTTTCCGTGAACCATATCGGCTTGGAAGTCCGCAAATAATGATGAATCAGTCGGAGATCCACCATGGCGTAATCGTAAAGATCCGTGGCACGGCTGTACGAGTGTTGGTTCATGACATCGAAGTAATGGTTGTGTCGCGCGGCCTGGGGATCGTTCACTACGGCCTGAAGGTATTGTTCAAAAAAGCAGCTTTTGGCCGGATAGGGTGTGGGTGGCTTAAGATGATGGATTGCCAGATAACCTTCCACCGTGCGGTAGCTTAAGCCGGCAAACAAAGCCGTGCATTTAGGATCGGCCATTTTGGCCGCGAGATAAAATGCCCGCTGGTAGGGCATAAAGTCCGCACCGTCGCCCTTGAAGAAATAATGACCGCCAAGATCCGGCTCGTTCCAACTTTCCCAGCAGTCCACCACATCGCGGTAGCGCTGTACAATTTCGTAGACGAACTGGCCAAACAAATTTCCTGCGGCATTGACGGGGCGCACATTAACGCCACGTTGCAGTCCGGAATTGGGTCCACCCGGCCATCGGGCATAGGCGGGATCGGCCGCCCACGGCGGACAGTAACCGAGAATGGGTGAAAATTTCAGATGCGGATATTTCTTCCGAATGGCGCGTACTTGCTCCATCCCCTGCCAATTCCACTTGTCCGGATTGGGTTCCGGCGTCGGCCGCACCATACCAAAGGACATATCAATACGGCACAGGGGAGCACCCGCCGCGAGCATACATGTAACGTAATGCCTATTGGCCAGGATACCGCCATTGGAACACATGGCAAATGGATACACATGGCGGCCCGAATGAGCCATACCGTCGCTTGCCACCGCCCGAGACCGCCAAGCAAGAGCGGGGGCCGCGGCCAACGCCGAAGCCGCCACCAACGACCGCCCGACAAACTTGCGTCGAGTAAGCGAACCTCGATCAGGGACCATGAGTTTTCTCCTTATTTTGCAGTGGTGCACTCATCTGGCGTACGTGCAGATGTTGAACGGGAGCGTAAATTTGAATCTGCCGCAGACACAGCTTGGCCTGATTGCCAGGCCCGCCCCAGGTGCGACGGATGGCCGCATTGGCCAGGGCATCGGGAGCAAACCCGAAGGTGGTGCGCAGCACCACCAGACGTAACGCCTTGGTGGTGACAGGGGTAAAGGTATTGAGATAACAGTTGGAGTCTTTGTACCATGTAGCGGCAATGCAATCCGGCGTTCTCACCCATTCACTTGGGGGAAGCGGGGTGCGTACCTGTTGAATGGTAAGCCAGTGACCATCTTTTTTACATTGCAGGTTGTAATCCAGCAAAGCACAGTAGCCGTTATCCGCACGTAAACCGGCCACCACTACTTCGCCGATGTTCTGTGGGGTTGCAAACCGCATGGTCAAATATTGCGGTAAAGTCGGCAAATCACCCCAGAAAAGCCCTTTGCCATCGGTATCGCCATACGGACCGCCGGCCATATAGGTATTCCATACGCCATTGTTGAGTGCGGGCACATTGGTGCATTTGGCCGAATAGACAAACTTGGCCGAGCGAGCCAGATTGACGCCCAAATTAATTTTCGGCACGGAAATGCGCAGGCCCCTGGTCAATGAAAGATAAATGGGCATCTGTCCGACATGCACCACGACAATGCCGCGGCCGGCGTGTTCCTCTTGAACGCGCACGGCGGCTATTTTGTTGCCAAAACTGTCCGTTGCTTCAATCCGGCCGGACCCGAATGCGCCTAAAATAACGCGCAAATCCGGCGTGCCGAGGTTTTGCAGAACAATCGTGCTGCCGCGTTTTCCGGCATACCGCAGGCCCAGCAGCAGATCATTACCGGGGCGGCCGAAATTCAAAACCCGAGTTAGCTTACGGCCACGGATCATGGCGGCGCGAGTGCGCAACGCCAGTGCCGCGGGATGTGGCCCCGCCGAAGACCATTCAAAGCTGGGCACGGCGCTGTAGCCCATGTTATTCATGTAATATAAACAATCGTGCCGGTTGGGAATACCCAGGGAGGTCATCAAATTTTGGTGCAGCGTATCACGGATGGCCTGAGTGACGGGCAGAAAATCGCCGCCACGGATACCGGTAATGGCCCGTTCAGTATTCCATATTGGTTTTGAAGCATCGCCATAGCGGACCATGAGTTTGCGCAAGGCCGCGATTTGATAGCGCCAATGCACCGGATCAATGGATTCGTTGCCTTCATAATCATGAATCGAGAGAATGTCAGTGTAGTTTTTACCGCCATCCTGGTAGAACTGCTTATACCATGGCAACTGGATACCACACACATCCGGCCCGATCACCCGGGCCGCCGGATCAAGTCTTTTAATCAGCGGATAGAGTTGTTTGATCATAGCCACGTATGCCGCAGGCGACATCGAAAAGTTGGGTTCATTCATGATTTCCCAATACTTCACACGGCCCTTGTAGCGTAGCATATCCGCTTTAACCTTGACGGGGTTGCAATCGGCTATATCGGTCAGATTAAAAAACACGGTGACGCCGGCTTTTTTCGCCTGCCGAAGTGTTCTTCCCACACCAGTACCGGGGGACAAACGCATGATGGGCTGACCCGCAAAGGCATATTGCCAAGGGGTGCCAATTTGGCCTTTTTTGAGCTTGGGTAAATCGTCAAATGGCGGCGTTACACCTACAAACTTTCCCAAGGTCATCAGCCGCTGCGATCCGCTGTACAGACCTATTTGTACCATATACCAACCGAAGCGCGGAGGTGTGAACGCCAAGCGATGTTGGGCCGGCTTACCGTTTACCAGCGGCAAACTAAATTGGCCGTGGGCAATAAGCGTTTTATACACGTTGTAAACCTTCCAGACGGCCTGCACGACCTGCACGGGACGATTGGCAGGGCCAATGGCCAAGTTGAGAGGCACAGGATCAAGGTCGTAAGCAATGCTGCAAGGCAGAGTGGTTGTAATCGACGGAAAAAGCCCCAACGCCAAGGCACTGTGCTGACGCACATGAAGCGTGCCTGGCTTAAAAAAATCGTTGCGAAGCCGCATAATGCAGGGACTTGGGTACGCGGCAAAACGGTGATACCATCGATTGCTGGGCTTAAGTGCGCCGGTGGAAGCCACCCATATCCGGCCCTTGGCATCGACGTGAATAGGTAAATCGTCGGCGTTCCACGCGTCGGCCCAAGTAAATTCGCCATGATGCTGGGTAACAGTCGTCACCGACGCATTAAACTTGGTCACCCGGCCGGGATTACCAAAAGTCATAGAGTAAATGTTGCCATGCTGGTCCACGGCAACAGAATGAAACAGCTCACTCCCGTCTTCCGAGCGAAACATCTTCCGGCTCCCGCAACCAATGACTTTGAGCAATTGGCCTTGGGGCGAAAATTCATAAATCTGGTTCACCGCCGCCTGAAAATAAAAGTTGTCCTGACTATCCGAGGCCATCGATTCGACCTGCGTCAGGCGACGACTAAGCGAAATGAAAGCGACGATATGTCCTGCAGCGTTGATGACATCAATGCGTCGCCCCCCGATCCAGCTCCATCCTTGGCTGGGAACATCCTCCTGGGCGCTACCGATGACCGCCATGTTGCCGCGCCAAGGGGTAATTGCCATAGCCGCGGCGATGGCAACATTATGAATCAACTGCCCACGAGCATCGTAAATTTGCACAATGTTAGCCCGCGGCTGAGTGATAAATACGTGCCCTTGGGCATCCACCGCCAGAGATTGCGGATCATTGTATACCCCCGGCAACTTTTCCATTCCGGGTACAGGATCAGCCGTCGATGCAACACGTTGCGGGGCCGCAATCGGAAACTGCCGGATGAATTTACCCTTGTGGCTGAATATCTGGACAAGCAAATCGCCGGCCATCGCCTTGGTTTTATAGTCGTAACCGGCACCATCCAGAACATAGATACGACCTTGGGGACCGAACGCAAAATCCCGCAAGAACTGAAATGTACCATGCCCGTTGCCATAACCGCCAAACTCCAGATCCACGCCTTCGGCAAACTTCTGCGTCGTTGGAGCGGCGAAAAGTAAGTGGCCGGGAAAAACCAGCAACAAAAGCACCACCAACCAGCCATAGAAGGAACGCCGCAAGGAGAATATGAAGAGGGACCACTCCGGGGTTATCCAAGAACGCATGATTTTTTTTCCTTTAATCGGGCAACCGCGCCCACCAGCCCCATATTGCAGCCCTCCCGGCCATACCCAGGATCGAGTTCCAGATTGGGATGCCTCCTCAACTGCAATTCAACCGGGACTCACATCTTTCTGCAGCGCGCGACACAGAGTCCAACACCAGGCGACACGCTGCAATGGCGGTCACAACCACCATCTCGTCGAATCTTAAGCCGGGGATGCCTTGGACACAACGCTAATTTGCGTCCTATTTTCGCGATTTTACGACAACGCTACGCCACGGCCGGGTGAAGCAAACCTGGTACCAACCGCAGTACCTCGCCGACGGAAGTGTCCATTTCCGCCACCGGACCGATGACCGCTTGTTTTGCTTTGACACTGCTGTGGAGAACAGCTTGTGGCCATGGCAAAAGTAACTTCAGCGGAGCGCCGGCTTGAGAATAGATCTCAATCCAGAGAACCTCTCCGTCGACGATGGCGGCGCTGACCAAAAACGCCCCCACCGCCCGCAATGTGCGAAACTCCGCACGCTTATCTTTGGGCCAGTTCGGGAACAGCCGCAGCACGCCATTGTAGCTTTGCAGCAGGCACTCATTGATCACCACCGGCAAGGCAAAGTTTTCAAACCATATTCCCATCGGTGCCATGAAGGCAAAATCGGTATGGTCCGCGTAGCGGCCCTGCGATTGCAGGCATTTGTCAGTGCAGGTGCCGTTGGGCAGCAGGCAATAGGCGATCTGCCGTTTGAACTTTTCCAAATCCAACAACCCCAAGCGGGCCGCCTGCAAATTCAAAAACACCAATTCATTGCCTCCTTCATTGCGGTGCTGACGCAAGGAATTAGCGGCAATGGTGAAATCTTCCGGTGCTGAATGAAGGCCATGATCTTCGCCGGGAAAAACCGTCATCAGTGAATTGGGGGTATTCTGTACAATTTCGGGATTTTCCCCGGGCACGGAAACAAACACTCTGCCCGCCGGCGAATCGGCGGTGGGATAATTCGGGAAATGGGCCAGGATTTCGCGTACCTCGTCCATCAAGGCTCGTTCCACAGGGGCGCAAGCCAGAACATCGCAGGCCCGTAAATAGGCATGAAAAATAAATTTTGTCAGGGTCAGATCCACCAGACAATCATGGTTATTTTTGAACCCGGGACGCAGCCCGTAGAGTTCGGGCGGAACTGTCGGAAAAATGTGGTATTTATCATCACCCCACTGAGGACCGCGGGCCTCGGGTCTTTTCATGTAGTCGACCAGGAACAGGACGGCGTCGCGTATTGGGCCAAAGGCCCGGTTTTTTAGAAAGTCCCGGTCTTGCGTGTAAAGATAATGCCACCATAATCCCTGCATGGTCCATGGCGTTTCACAAATTTCCCAGCCCCAGGCAGGTACGGGATACGGGTTGGTGGTCATTTCCACCGGATACAGCGAATGCATACCATAGGCCCCGCGTAAACCGTAATATTCCCGAGCCCATTGTCGCTCCAGCGGCAGCACACGTTCGACGAGTTCCACATACGGCAGATTTTTTTCGACGTGGTTGCTGGAGAAACTCACCCAGAAGGGTTGCTGGGTGTTATAGTTCATGTGGTAATCGCCATGCCATTCCGAGCCGATCGTGCCGTAACTCCAATTCGCCCACAGGCCAGGGCAGGTTACACCCGGCTTCACAGCGCAGTTAAAGAAGTACAGGTTTGAATACCATATTTGTTCCAGAAAATCGTCTTCCAGGGCCACGCCGCTTTTACCCCAATAATCGTGCCAGATTTCGGTACTGCTACGGCGCGCTGCCTCCCAATTGGGCAGCGTCGGTTCGGAACATTGGGCTACGGCGTTCGGTACCACCGCGGCCAATCCCTCATCGAGCCGCACGCAAGCCAACAGCTTGGCCTGCGGATTTATTCCACGTTCCAACGCTCCCATGGGTTCCGGCAGGCCGGACCACGTATCCGTGCGTATTTGCGATTCCAGATCCACATTGACACGGACGGTCAGACGTACCGCGCGATCTTGGGGATGGCCCCGCTCCAGATCGTAACTTTCAGGCTCCTGATATGGCAACACGTGGCGGAAGCACAGGGCATTTCCCCCGGAATTATCGGGTACTGTGTAGGCTGGCATATCCTTGGGCGTTTGCGGATCGGGGAGCAGACGAACGCGGTTAAATGGGCCGGCCATCGGCTTTCCCAAGGCATCCACCATCCGCAGCCACAGGCAGTCGGCCCGCATATCCACAAATATATGAAGGTCAGCCGACTCTCCTGCGATCAAGAATTGCACCCGACAAAGGCCCGTGCTAATGTCCAGATGATGCCCCAGGATTTCCGCATGGCGGCGATCAAACCCCAGCAAAAGCGTTCCACAGGGAAAGGGCCGCGGATACGGCTTGCGGTAGCTGGCCGTAGTCAAGGCAAAATAGTTCTTAAACCATTCATCGTCGTCCAAAGACAAGGTCTGGGCCGACACCGCTTTCACCCGTTGAAAAACATCCTGGAATGTACCAATTTTTTCTTTTTGTTCCTCGTAGAGGCGGATGTCCCAGACATTGTTGTGGCCAAAGTGAATGAGCACCGCATCCGGCCGGGTGCATACAACCGCACCCAAGCCGCCGTTGCCCAACACTGCACCTTCAAAGAAATTAACCGCCGGGCTTTCACGCCTGATCGGATGGCGGGCTGCGCGTTGCACAAAATTAAATGCGGCGGAACCCAAGTGTACAATCTCCTGATCAATCAAAAGCCAATCCCAAGAGCAATTATACGCCAATGGCACAAAATTGCGGCGACGGATGGGTGCGGCGGCTGGGAGTCCATTGGTGGCTCACTGCCGCGTTACCACTACGGTACACGCCAGAGGGTGGTCTTGGGCACGCGGACGGCGGTGCAGTGTTATGGCCGCGTGCGACGCATATACCCGCCGAACGCTACTCATGATGATCAAAGACGTACCAGAGATCTCCGCGAATGACGAGATTACCGGCGGACTGAAAACCATTGGTGGCAAAATACGGATGCTCAAAGGGCACCACGGAGCCATCGGTGTAGAGCACGTTAAAATAATTCAGGCCGTGGGCAAGCTGGTTGACGGGTCCGGCGGATGGAGAGTATCGGTACCCACCCTCGGTCAAGTCTGATGCAATTGCCAGTCGTCCAACGTCGCCAAGGGGCCGATCCTCCTGTTGCACGGCGGCGTAGCTGTAATAAGGGGTGGTTTCAGTGGCGGCGAACTCACCGGTTACAGTGATGTTGATCGACGGACTGCCATCCACCTGAAAAAGTGATGCCGGGCCGGTGGCCGTGGCGATCTGCCTGCCCACTCCGATGTAAATGTACGACGTTCCCCATCCCTCATCCTCGCCCTGATTGCCAAAAGTGTTCAAGGTATTGGGCGGCATGGACGGACAATAAAACACCGGCGTCGTCGACGCCTGGACAGTCCAGTTACCGGACACCGGTCCGTTTCGATTGCCGACGTACCCGCCCACCCATAGAAATCCCAACCCGTCGAGCGCGGCCCCCCCGTTGGCTCCTTCGGCGGGTATTCCGCCGTGCAAATCCCCGTAGGGGACGCTCGCATCCGCACAATAAAGTGAGGAATTATCGCCGACCTCCTGGTACTGGAATGGTACTCTATCTTGGTTGGCGTCGGCATAAGATTGAATGGCAACACCGATCTGTCGCAGATTGCTGGCGCACACGATCCGGTTGGCCAGCTCACGGGCTTTGGCCAAGGCGGGCAGAAGCAAGGCCATCAGGATGGTGATAATGAAAATCACCACCAATAATTCCACCAGCGAAAAAGCCTTTACACGTCTTGGCATGGGAGTACCCCGTGGCTAACCGGAACCATGCACCGCCTGGGCCGAAATAATTTCCAGAGATCCGCCGACATTGTTTCCCAAGGCGCTGCACGCTCCACGAGCACTGGCGGCCTCTTCCGCCCCGGCCACGCCATCCTTGGGCGGGCTGTCGGGCAAAGGCCACCGCAACGGCAAGCGGTGCGCAAGCGGACGGTGTAATCCGCCAAACCGAGTCCGCCGTCGCTTCCTTACCGCGGTGCTGCTTTCCTGCGCCGCCCCAGGAGTAGCAGCGCTGAACCACCGGCGACCACGAGGCCTATTACCGAAGGCTCGGGAGCCGCAGTCACGGCGATGCCATATCCAAACGCCGCCGCAAACCCGCTGGTAAACCATCCGGATCGGCGGTAATCCGTTCAATGCCGCCCCGTAGCGCCGCCAGCAAGTGTCCATCGAGGCAATTCTCCACCACCACATAGCCATCGCGTTCATACTTACTGCGCCAGCGGGGTATATCGTTGTTCAGAGCAAGCCTTTATTTGGGAGTTGGCGGACAATTCCACGATGCGGTGGGCCTTCCCACTAACTCGGCACTCGAGCCGCCATTCCCGCGCCGCGTTTGCCTCGACCCAGCAGTAACAAGCTGACACCTGCAATGAAAATCATGCGCAGCGCAGAGGGTTCGGGCACATCCGCCCCTTGCACCTGAAAATTCGCCACCAGCCCCTGCTGGTAACTCTCTCCATCTCCGTAGAAACCGGCAATATTGGTATTGGCGTTACTAAACGCCGTTACGCCAGCAAAGGCCGAGGTATAGTTATTGCCGTTGAACATGACGTTGGTGATGCCACCCGTCGTGGTGTTGATGGTGTAGGACAAAGCATAAAATGTCGAGGCGCTGAAGCCGACAAATGGACCTGCGTACGTTGTCGTGCCTCCAGTACCGGTGGCGTTGGCATTCTCGACCAGACGCAGGTCGCCGGTACCGTCGTTGACCGCCAAGCCGGTGAAATACGAGCTGGATTCGACCCCATTAGGTGCCTGGGTGTAAAAGCCCAGCCCCACACCGCGGGCGTACTGGCTGGAGCCAGAAGGAATGATGGTATCGCCGCCCAGCGAAATCTCCGCACTGATGGTAAGCAGCGTCGGCTTGGCGTAGCTGGCGTCGCTGGCAATGCTTATTTCCACGGTTGTGTTGGTGGCAGTGTTAACGTATGCGCCGGGCGTGCCGGAGGATGTGGTGACGATCACCGCCTGATTACTGCTGTTTGTGGTGGTGACGTAAGTGCTGCCGGGTCTATCCGCAGTATCCGGCGTGCGCCCACCGAGGGCCGTACCCGTAGTCGGACTGACGCTAAAACCATCCGAAATAATGATCCCGGCATGGCCGGTCGCTCCCCCGGCCAGCAGGGCAACGGAACTTACAGTGGCTACGACCGCCGCTGCGATCAGACATCGTGCACTACGCATAATTTACTCCTCCTAATAGGTAAGGGAAACCTCTAAAACCTCGCAACCCGTGCCGAAAGGCACTGAAAAGTCGCCGCTTACGCTTGCCGACCAAGCGGCAAATGCCACCGACATCCGTATTTTTAACACCGCAGACCCCGGCGTACAAGGCTATTTTGCGTCTTACTTTTAGCCATTTTACGACCAAAAGCCAAAGCCCGCAGCTTTGGGGGCGGGACCATTGCGTGGCCAAGGCCAGTTTGGCCGATAATGTATGCATGAATGCACACCCGCCAATTGGTCGAGCGTCCACACCGGCTGCACTGAGCCTCCAGAAGCGAATCCTGGTTTTAGTGGATTCCGACGCCATACATCACCAAGATATCCTTCACGGCCTGAAAATGTTCGCCGCGGAGCGAAGCGACTGGGTTTTGCGCTATGCCTCGCGCCACACCGCGATGCATGCGCTGGTGGAATGGCGGCCCGATGGGGTTATTATGCACCAGCCCCTGGCCGGGGCGCGGCGAGCCTTTGCCCGGCTCCGGCTGCCGCAGGTCAGCCTGATGGAATCCGCCGGGAAGTTGCCGCTGGCAGGCTTGGACAATCGCCGAATCGGCGTCATCGTCGGCCAAGATTTTCTGCGCCGCAGCTTTCGAGATCTCGCCATCATCATTGTGCAAGGCCAACCGTGGAGTCTGGAGCGGCTGGCAGGCTTTGCCTCGGTGGCCCGGATGGCGGGGTGTCGGTTGCATCTTTACCGTATCAAGCGGACAGCGCCCAGCAGTGGCACACAAACCAACGACCCACGGCCGTTGCAGATCTGGCTGCAAGAATTGCCCAAACCAGTCGCTGTTTTTGCCGCCAACGATGTGTGGGGAGTAGAGGTCATTCAACTCTGCAAGGCCGGGGATATCCGCGTGCCGGAAGAACTTGCGGTGGTCGGGGCGGATAATAACGAACAGCTCTGTGACATGGTTGAACCGGAATTGTCCAGCGTGGCCATTCCTTGGCACGAGATCGGCTATCAGGCGGGAGCGTTGTTGGAGAGCATGATGCGCGGTGGCAAGCCAGCAAGTCCAAAGCTATTGCTGGCACCTGGTGAAATTATTACCCGCGGTTCTTCCGATACCGCAGCCACCGGTCATCCCTATTTGGCCAAGGCGCTTCGCTTTATCAACGAACATGCCTGCGAAGGCATTGGAGTGCCGGAAGTGCTGAGGGCCGTGCCGGTTGGGCGGCGCTGGCTGGAAAGGATGTGCATGCGGAAGCTGCGCCGCACGCCCTTGGAGGAAATCCATCGCGTACGATTGGGAAGGGCCAAACGACTGCTGGCGGAAACGAACCTGCCTGTCAGAGCCGTAGGCCTGCGCTGCGGCATCGATGAAGCAAGGTTTTGCAAGGTCTTCCGCAAGGCCACCGGGCTGACTCCCTCCGCGTGGCGCCGCAGCAGCCGTGCAGGCGGTCACCCCTAAAGACGCGATCCGGGAATCCGCGTGGCCGGTAAAGTCACGACCGCCGACGGCGGTTAAGCTCCACCCACGTCCAACGTAACTCCCGACAGACGTGGTATGGTAATGTGCAGATCCAGCACACCCAGGCAGGTATCCGCAGGGGCGACGCTGCACGCGAACCCCGATCAGCGGTTCCTCCCGCGTCGGGATTTCGACATCCGTGCCTCAGCAGGTGAGTAGGAGTTCTCGAGAAAGAGGACGCGTTGAGAGTTTTTGCAGCGTGAGCGGATGGTAATTTCATTTTTTGCCCAACTGCCGCCCACCGCACCACGGTCCCGAAGGTCCCGACAGTCGTCGGGAGACGGGGCTGCACAATGGCGCAATCCCGGTGCCTCGGGAGATGCAAAGGGGCGGATATTTTCATCAGGCCACGGTAGGGCTGCGGGCTTAACCGGTCAACGTGGTCAGCACAGGTGTCGAGAGGATGGAAGCAATACGGATACCTGTTCCAGCCACGCATGGCGAGAAGCACGTCGGGAAAGTGAGGTTTCAGTTCCCCGACCATGGTGTAAAAGAATTGAACCAAACGCTGGCTCCCCAGACATCTTCCATCGCCGCCACGTCAAAACCACACCACGAATGCCGGTCCGCGTATTGGAGATATCCATAGCTGGTCCAAAGCGTGAAGTGGAATTTTCCAGGAGCTATTTTTTTAGCTGCTCCCGCACGTAATAACCGCGCAACGGACGCACCGGCGGCCTGTAAAAACTTGCGGGGGGGGGAACCTCCTGGTGTGCTCATAGGCCGCTCTCGGAAATCAGGGTGGGATAATAGTTGGCAATCAACGTCTGCTGCGCTGCGGGCAGATGTTCCAGCCGCACCGGCAAATCTTGCGGACGAGTTTGCTTTTGATTACGCAGATTGATCAGGCTCCAGTTACGGGCCAACCCCGGCGGTTCGTGGGCCGGTAGGTCGTAGCGGGTCAGGTCAATGACTTTCCACGGGCTTTGATGCCGCCAATCGCGCAGCAGCGCCAGGCGGAACTTTCTGTTCATGTACCAGCGTACTTCCACACTCGCATCGGAACCAAAAATTCCCGTACCTTTATGCGCAAAGCGGTAATTTAGCTGGGCGTTATTCGGAAATTCCTTGCGCCAGGCCATCCCGAATTCGCCTTGGGTGATCATCCGTGTGTTGGGCCAGCGGCGGCGCACGGCATGAAGCCACGCCGCCAACGACTGATCGGCACCTTCATTGTCCATCAGGCAAAGTTCCCAGATGGTGGTAGCCCAACCGAAGCGGTTGAGCGCAAAGCCGCGGTCAAAATGAATGCCCGTGGTCGCCAGCAATTGCCGCAAACCCACCTTGCGCGAAAAATTATGTTGGAATAATGTTTCAATAGGCCCCAACCCCAGACGGGAGTTAAAGCCATCCTTAAACCCCGGTTGTCGGGCGGCGACAAAATCGCATGTCCAGCCGTCCAAACTCACACAATCAATAAAGTCGGCCGGGCCTTGAGCGGGTTTAAGGGTATGTTCGCGCGAGGGATAATACGGGTAACAGATGGACCCATCATCGTCCAAAGCGTCAATTCCGTATTGACTCCAGATATTTCCCTGGCAAACGTGAATATCTTGCTCCTCGGCCAGAAACCGGTGATTTTCCGCAGCCAGATAACCGGCCACTACGCTTTTTGGTCTATACCCACCGCCTACAAGCCTGCTGACTGCGGCCAGCCCAGCATGCAGATCCCGACTGACCTGTTTGCGGTAATTGTATACATTGGGGAAAAAGCCGCCGACGGTGAAAGTGATTTCATCCCCATAACGGTGATGGTACTCCAGTGCTTGTTTGCGTACGGCCCGGTAATTCCGGCTTTGTTCATGCAACGCCAGCCAACTGATGGCCCAGGTGATGCGGCCTTGAGGAAATTCCCGTGTAATAGCACGGCGCATGCGTTGCATGTTGGCGGGCGTGTTGCGGGATTCTTCATTGGAGCCGAACCAACGGGTGCGTGAGGCTTCGACCGAATTCACGCGTATAATGGCGTTGAAGGTCAAGTAGCGCTGGCCCCAAAATGGTGGGTCGGGCCGAGTATGGCCGATCGTCACGGCAGGTCCAAGGCGCTGTTTCATGTGATTCTCACGCTTTTTAGCTATCGCGTTGTCCAGCCCTTGCGGCGGGTTTGGCCAAGAGTACCTTACTAACAAAAGTATACTGCGCAAAAGCAAAACGCGTCAACACCGCTTTGAAAACCTTGGGCGGGTTGGGTTTGGACATGCCTTTTGGCACAAGCGCAGAAATCTTTGGCATAAGCGGTGCAACTAAATGATTGACGGCAGCGTTGCCTCCTTGGATTGCCCGCATGCTGCCACAAGTTCCCGCCGCACCACACCGACCGCTGATCCGCTTGAGATTTTTTATTTCGTGGCGTAAACTACGCCGTGTTCCCTTGGGCAGATAGCTCAGCTGGTAGAGCAATGGACTGAAAATCCATGTGTCGCCGGTTCGATTCCGGCTCTGCCCATTTTTTTGGAAGACCATGACATGACCAATCCAACCCAAGCAACTGGACAGGCCAAGACTCCTGCGGCGCGGGCCACCGACAAGGCCGGTGGGAAAGCGGTGATCGTGGGGCACGGAGATCTGCGGTTTGAATGGATCGACAATTGGGCCAAATTACCCGCGGGCATGAGTTTTGGCGACACCCATTCGGTACAGGAAGCGGCGGATGGACGAATATTTATTCACCACAACGGCCCCAATTCCACCGCGGTGTTTGATCCAAAAGATGGGCGGTTCATTGAAGCCTGGGGTGGAGATACCTTCCGAGGTACCGCCCACGGCATGGATTTACGCTGCGAAAACGGCCAGGAATTTCTTTATCTGGCCCCCACCGGAAAGAACAAAACGTTTAAGACCACGCTCAAGGGCGAGACGGTGATGGAGCTTGGATACCCGGCGCAGGCCCGCAACTCGGCGGGTCAGCCCTGCTACCCGGAGGCTAAACCTTATTCTCCGACCTACACCGCATTTGGGCCTAACGGCGATTTTTATATCACCGACGGCTACGGACTGGGGTACATCTGCCGGTATGACATTGATGGCAAATTGCTGCAGACTTTTGGGGGCAACGGCGATGGGCCGGACCAGGAAAGCTGCCCCCACGGAATTTTTTGCGATACCCGCACGCCGCATCGTCCCATGATTGTGGTGGCCGATCGAGCCCATCACCGCCTGCAATATTTCACCCTGGACGGCAAGTTGGATCATCTGGTTACCAATGCCACGCCGGAACAAGATAACGACGGCACCGGCAAACTCCGACTGCCTTGCCAATTCAGCCAGTACCGAGATTTGCTGGCCATCCCGGACTTGCTGGGGCGCGTCACCATTCTCGATAAAAATAACAATGTGGCCGTGCATCTCGGAGACAACCCCAATCTGAAACAACGGGCCAACAACGGCGTGCCGCAAAATGAACTGGTTCCGGGCCACTTCTGCTGTCCGCATGGTTCCACCTGGGACCGCCACGGCAATTTGTACATTGTGGAATGGTTGCCCTACGGGCGGGTGACAAAGCTGCGGCGGGTTTGATGGGCTGAACGTTGAGCGTGGCGGCTGATGTGGAGAGCAGGCGGGCCGAGAGAATGGTTGGACACCAAACCCAAGCGGACTTCATGGCGTATGATGTTGGGGATGTCCCAGCGCGGTGGGGCTGTTGTCGCGATTTGTGATTTTTTTCACAAGACATTCCAGCCAAAGGTAGTTACAATGGCTTAGGGCGTATCAGGAAGCTAAAAAACCATAGCCGGTGCTTGGTGCTTCCGGCTGGGTGTTGAAGTTTTTGTTTGATCTGCGATGAATACCTCTTTTGAACCTCACGGCGCGCAAGGTCCGATGGGCCAACGGCTATCGGCACATGCGGCCGACGTACCTGCGCCAAAGCCTTGGTTGGCGGAGCGGCTGATCGCCACTATTGGAAAAGTTCCCGCAGCCATCGGGCGCTTCCTGGATCGGCTGGCCAACGGCCGCGGACCACTGCGCTACATCGTTGGCTTTTTCAGTTCGGTGATCTTGGGGCTGGTCTGGCTGGGGCTTACGGCGGTCTATATCGGCCTGGGTTCCGGCCTGCCGCAGTTACGGGCGCATTTTGACGTCACGACGATGGAGTTTTTTGACGCCTGGCCCATGATTATTTTAATGCTGCTGTTGATTTTGACGCTGGCGGTGGTGACGCTGCGGAGGATTCCCCTGAATATCTTCAAACTGGGAGTGTGGATGGTGCATGTGGGCATTATCACCCTCATCATCGGATGTTTTTTTTACTTTGGCATGAAACGCGAAGGGATGACGCGGATATTTTTACATCAAACCGTGAAAACATTTTATGACAACACGGATCGAGCCTTATACGTGCAGGCAATGGACCCCGCCGGCCACAACGCCCACAGGATGTTTCCGCTCAAATCGCTGCCGATATTCGATCAGCGATCGCCCGGCCGCGATAACCCGTTGAACATCGTGATTCCGCCGGGGCAACTGGCCACGATCAATCCGGCACTGCGGCCGGTGAAGCTGAAGGTTATTGGTTACTATCCGTATGCGGTGCTGCGGGCCATGCCCACACCGCGCCAAGCCGGAGTGGCACCCCGCCGCCCCGCGGTGTTGTTTAACTTGAGCATTTCCGGCCACAGCGGGGGGCGCTGGCTGGTGGCCACCAGCCCGGCCAATCGCGTGTTGGACACCCATTCACCCTTTGGCGTGGAATACCTGTATCACCCGTCGGCGCGGCGGCGGCGCGATATAACCACAGCCTTTCATGGTACGCAGGCCCTCATTGTAAATATACCCGCGGCCCATTTTCGCCGGGTATACGTAATTCATCGCAACGTACCCATTGTCATCAAAAGGGCCGGCTACACAATTACACCGCTGGCACCCATTGATATGCCCATGTTATCGAAGGGCTACCAGGGGGCGCAAAGCCAGGGGTATATGCTGGCGATAACGCGGAAGCGTAAGACCGGGATATTTCAATTTCAACGGGTGGCGTTGTTTCGATATCCGACACGCACGCCGGACTTTGTTTTCGTCCATGGTCAACGAAAACTTGTGCCGGGCCGCGTGGATCACAACATTCACATCCGCTACGAAGATGCCCGGCACAGTCAGTTCTGGATTGTGGAGGGCCAGACGGGAAAATTCACGCTGGTGCACCGACACCACACCGGGAGCGTAACAGTGCATGCGATGACCCTGGGCCAGCCGGTGCCGGTGGTTATCGGCGGCATTCATCTGGGCTTTTCGATTTTGCGCCTCGCCGATGCGCGCTACCGCCCGTACACCATTCCCGCGACTGATCGTCGGCCCAAAATTGAAGACACCATGAATCGCGCGGTGCTACAGCTAAGCGTAGCGGATGGGAAGTGGAAGGACCGTCATGTCTACGCCCCTTTTGAACAATTTGGTCTGGCCGGCGACCTGCCGCCAACGAAAGTAGCGGTGCCGGGAGTGGGAACACTGGCCCTGAGCTTTTCCCAAATGGCGCGTCCATTGCCGGTGGCATTGACCTTGCTTAGTTGCCGGGAGGTATTTTACCACGGCGGCAAAAACTTTCCGGAAGATTTCATCAGCAAGGTACGTATGACCAACCTGAAGACGGGGCGATCACATGTGGCCACGATTCATTTGAATCACCCGCAGCGGGCCATGGGCTTATCTTTTTTCCAAGCCCGGTTTGGCCGTCAGGCCAACGGCGAGCCGTTCACAGTTCTAGGCGTGGGGAACACGCATGGGTTTTATGCCATGCTGGCTGGAGTGATGCTGATCGTCAGCGGTATCGGCTATGCCTTTTATGTCAAGCCGGTATTGCTTAATATAAAAAAGCGACAGTTCGCGGCGTATGCGGCCCGGAAAGCGGGCCAGATGACCGCGTGACCAGACGGCCCGCGATGGCTGGGTTGGGGAGCATACAGAGTGTTGACAAGGTTTATGGTCCACGACGTTGGCAGTGAACTTGGAGGTTCCAATCATGCGTTTTTTTAATCAACTCCCGAAGACTTTGCGCCATCATGGACAACCGGCGATGCCCTTGCGCCCGCTTATGGGCATGTTGCTGATGGCCATCCTGATGGCCCTGCTCTCGCCGCTGGTTCACGGCGTGGTGATGGTAGACCAAGGCTCACCCAAGGCGCTGCCACCGGGGCACCCCATGATTGGGCCCAATTCACCGGCGGTGAATCCGACACCGGACTGGCGAAGGATGGCACTTACCCAGAAATTGCTGGACCAAAATCGTACGCATTTTAAGCATGCGATTAAACTCGGCCCTCTGGGACTGCTAAGCATTCAAAACAATGATCAGTTAAAAATTATGGACACATGGGCAGAGGAAAGTCTGCATACCATCTGCGGATATAATTCGATCAACGGCCAAAACCCGCTCTATACCGCTCTGGACATGGCCTTTCGTCCGGAGGCGTGGATGTATCGCAATTTTATTTTTGTGGAGACGGTTCCGATCCGGGAGCGATTGATGAAGCTGGTAACAGGCAAGGCCGCCAAAAAGCGGCTGCTGGAGCAAGGCACGGTCAGCCCGGCTTTTCTGGCCGAGCCTGCGGTGCAAAGCCTGCTTAACCGCATGAGTTCCAATGCCATTTTGAACTCCGCGCTGGCGCAGCTTTATCAGGCGGACAGCACATTTCAGAATCTAAGCTCGGCGCTGCGCATTGTGCCTCCCCCACCGCCCCAAAGCAACGGTACCTGGCACGAACCGCTGGAACTGGCCCCCAATACCGGCAGCATGGCGGTGAAGGCCTTGCCGCAACTGGCCAAACTCAAGCCTATCGCCGGCTATACCCGCAACCAATCTTTGCAGGTGGTGCTGGGTATGGCCGAACTGGTGAACGGCTGGCGGGCCAACAAAGCCTCCCAAGCCAATGCCGGCATCGCCCGGTTGGCGGCGGTGTTACCCAACATCAACCCCGCGGCCTATCCACCGCGGCTCAAACGCCACGTGGAATACTGGTACGACTATTTTTCCGACGGCACCATCGTCGGGGTGATTTTGTATTTTCTGGCGTTGACCTTTTTCCTGATTTCCGCGGTGGGCGGTGTGCCCGCGATGCGGCGACCGGCCATGGCATTTTTTACCATGGCGGTACTCACCCAGGCGGCCTTCATGGGCACGCGGTGGTGGCTGGCGGGTAGAATTCCGATACAAAACGAATTTGAAAGTGTTCTTGGCTCGGCCTTTGTGGGCTGTGTTATCGGATGGTTGCTGGAACTCTGGAAGAAGAACAGCCTCTTCGGCATGGCCATGAGTTTTGTGGGTTTTCTGGCGATGACCGCGTGTTTTGTGGTGCCCTTTGTGCTGGGTGACCATATCGGGGCCAACATCGGCAAGGTGGACGGCGTGCTGAATACGTATTGGCTCTACATCCACGTGAATGTGATTATCAGCTCCTATGCCCTGATAGCCGCGAGCTTTTGCATGGGCATGACTTACCTGGGCACGAAGCTGTTTTATCATCTGCATCCGGTGAGCGGTCCGGCGCCGTCGCTGGCGTTGGCCGGGGCGAGTTCGGGCGGCGGGTCCGGCGGTGCGGGCGGCGGTGGACTTGATGGGGGAGGCGAAGTGTCGGCGTTGGAACTGGCCCGCCGCAAATTTCTGCTGCAACTGGATTCCGCCAACATCGTCATTTTGCAGATGGCGTTCTGGTTTTTGGGTACCGGAATTATTCTCGGCGCCGTGTGGGCTGATTACAGTTGGGGAAGGCCCTGGGAATGGGATCCCAAGGAAACATTTTCCCTGCTGACCTGGATTATTTTTCTGATTATCGTGCATCTGCGTTTTGTAACACCGCGGTACCGTCCGGATTGGACGGCGTGGCTTTCGGTTTTTGGATTTGCCGCTATGATGTTCAACTGGATCGGCGTTAATTTTTTCCTGGTGGGCCTGCACAGTTACGCATCGTAAAAAGAGGTGGTTGCATCAATGACCGTTACCCGCGAAGACATTATTCAAGCCTTGCGCACCGTGGAAGATCCGGAGCTTTTCAAGGACATCGTCACCCTCAACATGGTCAAGGATGTGAAAATATGTGAAGGAGCGGTAAAGGTGGAGGTGGAACTGACCACGCCGGCGTGTCCGCTCAAGGAGAAGATCCGCGGTTCAGTGATTGCAGCGCTTAAGCAAGTTCCGGGTGTTGGCGCAGTGGAAGTGGATCTAAGCGCTAAAGTCAGAAGCATGACTGACCAAAAAAATATTCTGCCGGGCGTGCTCAACATCATCGCCGTGGGTGCGGGCAAGGGCGGCGTGGGCAAGAGCACGGTAGCGGTAAATTTGGCGGTGGGGCTGGCGTTACAAGGCGCTCGCGTGGGTTTGCTGGACGGCGACGTTTATGGCCCATCCATTCCCACCATGACCGGCCTGGCGATTGAAAATCCAGCGCTGCGCGGCGAAAAAATCGTACCGTTTGAAATCGGACCAAAAGAGCATGTCATCAAGGTGATGTCGATCGGATTCATTGTGCCCCGGGAAAAGGCGCTCATCTGGCGTGGGCCGATGGTGCATGGGGTGATCAAGCAATTTTTGGAGCAGGTGGACTGGGGCGACCTGGATTATCTGGTGGTCGATCTGCCGCCCGGCACCGGTGATGTGTCGCTGACCTTGGCACAGTCGATTCCCCTGACCGGCGCGGTGATTGTGGCCACGCCGCAGGAAGTGGCCCTGATGGACGCCCGCCGGGCCGTGCGCATGTTTCAGCAACTCGGCGTGTCCATCCTAGGCGTGGTGGAAAATATGAGTTACTTTGTATGCGCTCATGGAACGGAATACGACATCTTCGGCCGTGGCGGCGCGCGGAACATGGCCAGCACCATGGGCTTGCCTTTTCTGGGAGAATTACCGATTGACATGAGCATCCGCATGTTGTCGGACAGCGGCGATCCCTTCGCCAATTTCGCCACCACCGGCGCGAGCCAACAGCGGCTGGTGTCCATTGTGCAAGCCTTGGCCGGGCAGATCAGTATCCGCAACATGACGCGTCCGGCGGGCAAACCACTGCAGGTGGATGTAACGGAATAATCGCCATCTCTGCGGCGGTTGGGAACAATTCTCAACCTAAGGCCTGCCCGCGACCGGTCCATCATCTGGAACAGGCCACGATATCAGGCCCCACGGCCTGGGAATTGCAGTGGTGCAATTTTACCACCGGTTGACGTAATTTTACTATTGCACGGGTTGGATATGGGCGGGGATAATGGTCGGCACCTCACCCGGCTTAGTCCGGCGCGTTCGGCGGCGACACCCCTGGAGAAGCCATGCCCACCACACCCGCACCAGAGCAAACCAACACGATGCTCGAACCGCGAGACCGTTTCATAGCGGCATTGAACCGCCGACCGCTGACCGGGCTGGTACCCCATTTTGAACTGGTTTTTTATTTGACCATGGAAGCGCTGGGCAAAGTGCACCCGGAACATCGCAACTATCACCAATGGCTGCAGATGGAGCCTGCGGAACGCCAGTTGCATCGCCGCGATATGGCTGATTTATATATTGCGGTGGCCGAACGATTCGGACACAGTGCCATTTTTTTACATCCCAATCCGGGCACCGATGAGGAGACCATGGCCTTGGTGGATATCATCCGCGAAAAAACCGGAAATCGCTATTTTTTAATGCGCCACGGCGACGCCACCTTCTCCATACCCGACGGCAATCACATGATGGAATTTGCGTTTCGCATGGCCGACGAACCGGACAAACTCAAACAGGAAGCTCAGGCCATGGTGGACCAGCAGTTGCGGTCCGCGGATCGGCTGCAAGCCCATGGGGGTCTGGACGGATTTGCCCTGTGCAGCGATTACTGTTTTAACACCGGCCCATTTTTAAGCCCGTCACAATTTGGCGAATTCGTTACGCCATACCTGCATCAGTTGATCCGGGCATATCGCCAGCGGGGCTTTTATGCCATTAAGCACACCGACGGCAACATCATGCCCATTATTGAGCAACTGATGCAAACTCAGCCCCACGCGCTGCATTCGCTGGATCCCCAGGGTGGCGTGGATATTGCCCAGGTGAAGCGACTTTGTGGCCAGCAAGTATGTCTGTGCGGCAACGTCAACTGCGCGGCACTGGATACGGGCACGGATGCCGAGGTGATTGATTCAGTACGTTATGCGCTTCGTCATGGCATGCCGGGCGGCGGCTACATTTTCTGCACCAGCAACTGCATCTACACCGGCATGCGTCTGGCCCGTTATCAATTGATGCTGGAAACCTGGCGGAAATACGGCTGTTATCCGGAGCGGATGTAGGCTGGGGCTGGACTGATGAAAACCTTGAGAATTGGGCAATTAACGGGGGTGGTGCGAAAGTTGATTCTGTTGCGCGTTGGGGGATTCGGCGGCGGGAGCAGACGGTGATTTTGCATTTTGTTTGCCCGGCGGAAGCCTGCTGCGCCACGGCCAAACAATGGCCGGGCTGGACGACGGCGCAACACGGGTCGGATGAGAAGTGGCGGATATTTTCGTCAGCCCAGGCTGGGGCGTGGGAAAGGGCAACATTGGCGGAACATTTTTCATGGATTATCCTCACAGGCGCGCTTTAATATTAAGACTTGGTAAAGACTTGGCCACAACCAGGATAATTTTGCGCTAATACCCACCAAAAGAGGGCCATTTCGACGCTTTTTTCTTGCCACGTCCACCGGCGGCGGCGTATGCTTGCTTGTTGACGGGTGCTACCGGTTTCAGCGTGAGGCCGACGGCTACCGGAATTGCTACGGAGGTAATGGACATGATACTCGCGGATACATCGACCAATGCACCCCAACAAAAAGCTCACGCCACGGCGACGCAGGGGACACCCGTGGCGGTTACCACAGCGGAAACAACGGGGCGTCAAGCGGTGGAAGTGCGGAATCTGGAAGTGTTTTACGGCCAGCACAAGGCGGTGCACAATGTCAGTCTTAGCGTCAAGCACCAGGAAGTCACAGCGTTCATCGGCCCTTCCGGCTGCGGTAAATCGACCATCCTTCGCTGCTTCAACCGCATGAATGACCTGGTAAGGCATTGCCGCGTGCAAGGCTCGGTTAAAATCCATGGGGCGGATATTTATGCCCGCGGTACCGATGTCATGGAACTGCGCAAGCGCACCGGCATGGTGTTTCAGAAGCCCAATCCGTTTCCAAAAAGCATTCACGAAAATGTCGCCTATCCGCTGCGCATTCATGGCGTGCGCGGCAAGGCGGTTATCGCGGAGAAGGTCGAAAAATCGCTGCGTCTGGCCGGCCTGTGGGAAGAAGTGAAGGACCGCCTCCATGCATCGGCCCTGTCGCTTTCGGGCGGGCAGCAGCAGCGGCTGTGCATTGCCCGGGCGATTGCCGTCGATCCGGATGTGCTTTTGATGGATGAACCCTGTTCCGCATTGGACCCCATTGCCACCAAAACCATTGAATCGCTGATCAACGAACTTAGCAAGAGCATTACCATTGTCATTGTCACGCACAATATGCACCAGGCGGTGCGGGTGGCCCATCAGACCGCCTTTTTCTACATGGGTAATCTGGTGGAAGCGGGGCCTACCGACAAAATGTTCCATAACCCGGAGCAGCACCAGACCCTGGCGTACGTGACCGGGCAGTTCGGTTGATCGGCGGAACAAAGCTTACTTATTCCCTTACATTACCCTCACGCAA
This sequence comes from Planctomycetota bacterium, assembly GCA_021800165.1. Taxonomy (GTDB): domain Bacteria; phylum Planctomycetota; class Phycisphaerae; order WQYP01; family WQYP01; genus JABEVA01. The sequence goes on from JAJYZF010000005.1 coordinate 55,155, forward strand.
GTCTCATCATCCTGGTTTGTAATACCGCTCGTCACCTTGATGGGTGCGACGTGTGGTTGAATGTTCAATCCGGCACCGGCAGGGACATGAACATAACATGAAAGGATCAGATATGTTCAAAACATTTCGCAAGTTTCTGATGGTTGCGGCACCGGCAGCGTTGCTGGCCATCGGCACCGTCGGCACCAGCCGGGCGGTGGAGATTTCGGGAGCCGGGTCCACGTTTGTTGCCCCGATCATGTACAAGTGGATCAAGATTTTCCAGAAGAGCCATCCGGATATTCACGTGGATTACGAGGCCATTGGCTCGGGCGGCGGCATCAATGGGTTGATCGGGAAAACCATCGACTTCTGCGGATCGGATGCGTATATGAGCGATGCCCAGATCCAACAGGCCGGCGGCCACGTGTTGCATATGCCGGAAGTAGCTGGTCCGGAAGTGATGAGCTACAACCTTCCGATGGTACACAAACAACTGGTCATGAACGGAAAATTGATTGCCGACATTTATCTGGGCGAAGTCACGCGCTGGAATGACCCGGCGATCAAGAAGCTCAACCCCGGCGTTAAACTCCCGGACCTGCCGATCCTGGTGGCCCACCGCTCGGATGGTTCCGGCACCACGTTCATTTTCACCGGTTACCTGTGCAAGGTCAGTCCGACCTGGAAAAAGCAGGTGGGGCAATCCACCTCGGTCAACTGGCCGGTAGGACGCGGCGGCAAGGGCAACCCCGGCGTTGCGGCGCTGATCGAAAAAACCATCGGTGGCCTGGGCTACCTGGAATATGCCTACGCCATCACCGGGCATTTTCCAGTGGCCCGGCTGATCAACAAAGACGGTTACGCCATTCAACCTTCCATGCCGTCGGTCATTGCCGCGCAGAAGGCGGTGGTGGAAAACCTGCCTGCGGATCTGCGTCTGCACATTATTAACCCTTCCGGCAAGAAGGCGTATCCGATTTCCGGCTTTACCTACCTGATCACGGATCGGGATTTGGGTTATATGAGAAAGTCCAAGGCCAAGGCCACACTGGAATTCATCCACTGGATCCTGACCACCGGCCAGAAGTACGCCAAAACCATGCAGTACATTCGCCTGGGACCAGCGATGCAGAAACAGGTACTGGCCCAGTTGGCTAAAGCCACCTGGAAGGGCCACCATCTGCATTATTGAAATATCTTTCGATAAGATTATGGAGTGTGGCCGGTTCCGGTTCGCCGGAACCGGCCCGCTCTATCGATCGAGATCAAAGATTGAGGCCGATTTTTGAGGGGGCATGCTCCTGCATGGCCGCGATATTCACGGTGGCCAAGCAGCGGGCCGGTGATTTCCCAGTACGGATTATTCATGGCTTTTGCCTGCAGTGCACGAGAAAGATGATGTCTAACCCTACGCCCCGCAATTCGCCAGCGTCCGCATTTAGCCCATGGCACCGCCTATTCCGCAGTGTCCTGGACCGCCTGACCGTTGGCCTGTCAATCAGCGGCGTGGTCATGATGCTGGGTATTTTGCTGCTGATCTTTGCGGTACTCCTGAACGGAGCCTGGATGGCGATAGGCCAAATTGGCTGGAAGTTTTTTACCACCGCCACCTGGAATCCTGTCCCGGGCATGGATCAATACGGGGTTCTGTCCTTCGCGTACGGCACGGCCGTGACCACCATCATCGCCCTGTTGCTGGCCGTTCCGCTAAGCATTGGATGTGCCGTGTTTATCACACGCATCGCACCCCAGTGGCTGGCCGGCCCGGTCTCTTTTCTGGTGGAGCTTCTGGCGGCTATTCCCAGCGTGGTGTATGGATTGTGGGGAGCGTTTGTCATGTCGCCATGGCTTCAGACCCATATTGAACTGTGGATGTGGAAAGCGACGCGCAATATCAGGTTGATTCCCATTGGCTATTATCCGGGCCACCGCCGGGAATATTTTCCGGCGAACCTGGTGCATGGCGGACCCTCCGGCAGTGATTACCTGGCCGGTGGCCTGATCCTGACGATCATGATTCTGCCGATCATCACCGCCATAACGCGCGACGTTTTGCAGCAATTTCCGGAAGAGCTGGAACAAGGGGCCTACGGTCTGGGAGCCACCTGGTGGCAGACCACGCGGCTGGCCCTGACCTATTGCCGGGTCGGAATTTTTGGTGCGGCCGTTCTAGGCATGGCCAGAGCCATCGGGGAAACCATGGCTGTCGTCATGGTGATTGGCAACACCGATCGCGTCAGTTCAAGTTTGTTCGCGGGCGGACAAACCATGGCCGGCGTATTCGTGAATGAATTTTTGGAGGCGGACCACCCGATTTATTTAAGCGCCATGATGTATGTGGCTTTGACGCTGCTCATCAGCGCGTTGCTGACCAATATCGCCGCACGCGTATTGCTGAACCGCATCAGCACGGTCTGAATAAGGGATTGGATTTTATGACCTTGCCGACAACGCCGACACCAGAAGGTTATCACCACCATGAGTGGTGGCCGCGACTGGTCAGTTTTGTGGCCAAGATTCTCTGCTCCGCCGCCGCCGCGGTGGCTCTGGTGATGCTATTTCTAATTCTGGGCTATATGGTATGGAAAGGCATCAGCGGCCTGCACTGGAGCTTTTTTACCCATTTACCTTTGCAGGAACCGATGGGCATGCGAAACTGCATCGTGGGCACACTTCTGTTAGCCGGAATAGCCAGCCTCATCGGCGTGCCCATCGGTATGCTCTGTGGTATTTACCTTGCTGAATACGCGCCCCGGGGCTGGTCCACGCAAGGTATTCGGCTGACCCTGGATGTACTGGCCGGGACGCCGACCATTCTTTTCGGTGTGGTGGTCTATCAAATTATGGTCGTTCGGCCCCAAAATTTTAATGGTTGGGTAGGCCACCTATCCCTATGGTCGCACCGTGTGCAATCATGGATGGGAATCACCAACGGATATTCGGGGTGGGCGGGCGGGTTGGCGCTGGCACTTATTATGGTGCCCATTATCGCCCGGACTACCGAGGAAATGCTGCGTATGGTGCCTTTGGCGCACCGCGAGGCGTCGGCGGGCCTGGGTGCATCCAAGGCGGAAACACTGTGGCGCGTGGTGATACCCAGCGCCAAGGCCGGAATCATCACCGGCATCATGCTGGCCATCGCCCGCGTCGCCGGGGAAACCGCACCGCTGTTTTTTACCGCCTTCGGGAATGACGCCATGGTCTACAATCCCAATCGCCAGACGCCATCCCTAACCGAACAAATTTACAACTACTCCCAGTCCGATGATCCGCACTGGCGGGCCCAGGCGTGGACGGCATCGCTGGTGCTGGTGAGTATGGTGCTGGTTTTCAGCGCTGCGGTGCGCATCGCCACGCGTAAACGGCGCATCCGGACGCGTTAGGACCAGGCCGGCGGGTTTACTGCTCGTGCGGCTCTTCCAGGTACGTGTAGCCGGAAAGACCGGATTCATAGAAATTCAACAGCAGGGTGGACTCCTCCAGGGAGATGGTTTTCTCCCGTACCGCCCGTTCCACATCCTTGCGCATGCGGGCCAGCAGTTCATCGGCACTGAATTGCACGTATTGGAGAACTTCGCGCACGGTATCACCCCGCACAACCTCCTCCACATGAATTTCACCCTGCTCATCAATATGCACATGCACCGCATTGGTATCGCCGAGCAGGTTGTGCAGATCGCCGAGTATTTCCTGGTACGCCCCCACCAGAAAAGCCCCCAGAAAATAATCTTCGCCGGTGTATTGGTGCAGTTCCAGCGTGCGTTTGACATCGCGCAGGTCTATGAAGCAGTCCACCTTGCCGTCGCTGTCGCAGGTGATATCCGCCAGCACCGCGCGGTGGGTCGGCTCTTCCTTGAGTCGATGGATGGGCATAATCGGAAACAATTGCTTGATGGCCCAACTGTCGGGCATGGACTGAAAAATGGAAAAGTTGCAGAAGTAAGTATCGGAAAGCTGAATTTTCAGGGTTTCCAGATCCTCACCGACATAATCGATTTCCTCCAGCACCCGCAGAATTTTCCCGCAGATACCCCAAAAGAGCTTTTCCGCCAGACTGCGCAGTTCCAGGCTTAAATAGCCCAGGTTAAAGAGATTCAGGGATTCATCGCGCTGCTGCATGGCGTCATGATACACTTCCAGAAAATTCTTTTTGTTGACATCGCGGAAGGAATCGAAGAGATCTTTCACCGGCTGGGGTACATCTTCGCCCGCGGGCAGTTCCCGGGGCACATCCGAAAACTTAAAACCGCTCACACCCAGAACATTCATCACCAGAGCGCTATGGTACGCGACCATGGCTCGCCCGCTTTCACTGATAATCGTCGGGTGCTTGACGCCGCACTCATCGCAAACGCTTTTGATGCGAAATACCACGTCACTGGCGTATTCCTGCAGGGTATAATTGATGGAGGATTCAAAATTGGTCTGACTGCCGTCGTAATCCACTCCCAGGCCGCCACCGACATCAATGTATTCCATACCCGCACCGGCGCGGGCCAGTTCCGCGTAGATGCGAGCCGCCTCGTTGAGTGCGTTTTTCACAGTGCGGATATTGGTAATCTGGCTGCCCAGATGAAAATGCAGCAGTTTTAAGCAATCCGCCATGTTGCGCTGTTTGAGATAATCCAAAGCCTGCAGCATTTCCGCCACAAACAATCCGAATTTGCTCCGGGCCCCACCGGAAGATTCCCACCGCCCGCTGCCGCGGGTGGCCAACTTCACCCGCATGCCCATGCGCGGGCGTACGCCGTGCTTTTCCCCATATTTGATCAGCAGTTCAAGCTCGGTGAATTTTTCGATGACCGGGATGATGTTTTTGCCCACCTTCTGCGCCAACACCACAGTTTCGATGAATTCGTCATCCTTAAAACCGTTGCAGATAATGGGTGTATCGTTGCCGTTGGCCAGGGCCAGCACCACCAGCAGTTCAGGCTTACTGCCGGCTTCCAGCCCCCAGCCGTAACCCGCCCCGACCTTGAGGATTTCCTCCACCACCTGCCGCTGCTGATTCACTTTGATCGGATAAACACAGATATAACGGTTTTGATAATTATTTTCGGCAATGGCGGATTGAAAGGCGGCGTGCATTTCACCCACGCGATGCTTGAGAATATCACTGAAGCGGATGAGCGTGGGGAGCTGTATCCCGCGGAGAATCAATTGATCCACTAATTTTTTGAGATCAATGCCGCGGGCCGGATTTTTTTCCGGATGCACCGCCACATTGCCGTCCGGATTGATCGAAAAATACCCCTTGCCCCAATGATCAATGCCGTAGGTGTCGGCGGAATCCTGAATAGACCAGGCATTGAGCATGTTCATGGCCGGCAATTTTTTGAGTTGTCCGGCCTGCTCGGCCACACCCATGCCGGCATTTGCGGCAAACCCCGGCACTTCAATAATTCTCGACGGCCCGTCTGTCATGATCTCACCTTTACGTATTGTGCCCGTGGATGCCGCTGCACACGCGATTGGCCCGGTTTCCAGCCTGCCACACCGATTTTTCTTCCAATCGGCGGTGATTTCCAGCCCGGTCAACAGCAATTGAAACGCTTTTTGGTTTCCGCGATCCAGCGCAAAACCACCGGCTGGTTCACATAAAAGTACAGGCTGTTGCACTGCCGACGGCACTTCACCAGTCGCGCCTGGCGCAGAAGTTTTAGATGATGCGAGACCGTCGGCTGAGTCAGGCCCAATTCCTGGGCTAATTCCACCACATTATACATATCTTTGCAAACCGCCTGTCGCGGCAACAACTGCATGATCGCCAGACGGGTGGATTCACCCAGGGCCTCAAAAATCAACGCAAATTCATCCGCCCGCTGCCGCCGACCGTCCAGCGCCGCGATCGGCTTGCTGCCGGTGGAAGACCTGGGTTGACGACGCAATGGTCTCATGCATGCCCTCGGTCCAACCCCGGCAGGGTGAAACTCCGGATGACTTCAATACCCGAATCGCGGCGCAAGGCCGCCAGGCACTCCGGCGTCGGAGGGGTATCGAGCTTCAACAACATGAGGGCCTTTTCCCCTTTGCGACTGATGGTCATATCGGCGATGTTGATATGCTGCTGGCCCAGCGTCATGCCCACAAAACCAATCACCCCCGGCCGGTCCTTGTTGACAATCAGGGCCATCGGACCTTCGGGAACCATATCCATCCAGTAACCCTTGATGGCCAGCACCCGCGGCAGATGATCCGCAAATACCGTTCCGATAATGGTATCGCGCTGTCCGCCTTCGGTGATCTCCAATTCAATGCTGTGCTGAATCGCCCTTTGCACGGCCTGCCCCAGCGACTCATGGCGAATGGTGATGCCACGTTGTTCAGCCTGCCGCATCACATTGACCACATTGAGCGGCTCGGAAATAAAACCGCGCAGCAGTTCGATCACCGCAAGCCTTTGCAGGGTTGGAGCGATGCGCTTGGGCAATTCCCCATTGGTGCGCAAGGTGATGCTGTCAAAGCCTTTTTCCGAGATGGCCGCTAAAATAATTCCCATGCGCCGGGCCAGATCAGCATAGGCCGCTTCGGCCGGCGAAAGATTCAGATCAATGCCGCCAGCATTGACAGCACCTTCTATCCCCTGCCCGCGCAAATACAGCAGCAATTCCTGCACGGCATCCACCGATACCGCCGATTGGGCCTCGGTCGTGCTGGCACCCAGGTGCGGCGTTAAAAGCACTTTGTCTCCCAACGTCATCAACACATGATCTTTGGCTGGGGGTTCAGGCTCAAAGACATCGATGGCCGCACCGCCCACCTGGCCGCTTTTAAGCGCTTCAGCCAAGGCGGCTTCATCAATAATTCCACCGCGTGCACAGTTGATCAGGCGCACGCCTTTGCGGCACAGCGCGATCCGCCGGGCATCAATAAGCCCTTTGGTTTTATCTCCGGGCACATGCACCGTGATAAAATCGCACTGCGGCAGCATTTCATCGAGATCCTTGATAACCCGAACGCGGCCATCCAACGCGGTATCGGCGAAAAAGAAGGGATCGTGCGCCACCACCTGCATTTCCAGACCCAACGCCCGTTTAGCCACCGCCCGACCAATGCGACCCAATCCGACAATTCCCAAAGTCTTGCCGGCCAACTGCGTGCCCATGAATTGGTTGCGTTCCCACAGCCCTTTGCGAACGTGGGCATCGGCCGCGGCGATTTTGCGCGACAGCGCCAACATCAGGGCCACGGCATGTTCCGCGGTTGTAATGGTGTTGGCATCGGGTGTGTTCATCACCAGCACGCCGGCCTTGGTGGCGGCTTCCACATCCACGTTATCCACGCCGACACCAGCCCGGGCGATGCCCTTGAGGCGTCCTGGTTTGGCGAGTTCCGCAGCCGTAATCTTCACCCCGCTGCGGATGATAATTCCGTCGTAATCGCCGATCATGGATGCCAGTTCGCCCGGGTTCCACTTGGGGTGGTTGGTAAATTCCACATCCGCCTGGGCTTTGAGCAAGGCTAAACCTTCGTCGGCAATTTTATCCGCCACCAATATTTTAAGCATGTTGATCATCCAATCTTTATTTTACAGCGCTGTCCAGGCCCGCGTCGGCACTGCCGCGTTTGCGGGTAAAAACCAAGTATAGGAAAAAAGTCGCGCTTGTAAAATGAACCCACCCGCCTGGTGGGTAAACGAAAATGGAGCCCCCCTGCCCCCGAGCCGCATCCGCGGCCAAAAAGAGATCTCTGTGGAAGCGTGGTCTGGAGACACCGCCAAAAGATATTGAGCCAAGCCGGTGTATGGTGGTGCCCAAGGGCCGTTGGAGAATCAAGGCGGTGAGCGGGTGGTATTTTAGCCGGGATAGAAGCCGAGGCCATTTCTCTCCCGGGAATCCAGGCTCAGCAACCTTAGCCGCCGCGGTAGCCTACCGAATGGGAATAGAATATTTTTGCTATTTTATCGGCCAACTGGGCTACCAGTTGGCGTTCGACCGTGGTGGCGGTTTGCCGGTGGGCCAGCGCTGCTGGGATGGTGGCATTGACGGGTACACCGGGCATCGCCGCTTTGGGGAAAAGTCGCTGGCCGCCGGCGGAAACAACCTTGACGATGGCCGAAGCGTAGCCCCGGCTGATCTGCCGATCGCTTTGCAGCAGCACTGAAAAGTGATCAACGAATACATAAACCACGACTTGAGCATCCACGGCGGAAGCAATATCGGCGATGCCCATCTGGTGGTAGCGTCGGGCGTTTTTCTCTAATTGAACCAGACGAAAAGCCGGCACGAGGTTGCGGCACACATGGTGTTGATAAAGCCGGGTGCTGATGGATTGTTCCAAATCGGAAATTCCGCGCAAACTCATCGGCGAGCGAACCGCGGAATCGACCAGCACCAGCACGCGTTGGCGCTTGGGCAATTGGTATTGGGCACTGATGGTACCGTTACCAAAGATAAAATAGAGTGCGGCGCATCCGCTGCCGGTGGTAACCAGCAGCAGCGAAACAAGGGCCAGCATAAGTCCGCGCCGAATCTTATTCATGGGGATGGTTTCCATAGGTCCGCCAAGTGTAAAACATACGGGTGAGATCCCGGCTGAAAAGCTCCAGTGTGCGCATCCGCACCACATTGTTATCCGAATCAAAAACCGGCTCCGGACCGGATTGCGGGAAAAGCGTGTTAAGATGCGTGGAGAAAACCAGACCGGATCCCGGTATTTGGGTATTGTAAACAAACACATTGGCTTCGATGCGGCCCTGCATGAGGTGGCGGGCACCGGGTGCATGGGTGCGGTAATGGACCAATTCCAGATACAAGACGCGATTTACGCCAAAGTGCCGCCCGATGGACTTCACCGGCAGGGCCTGCCAACCGGGAGTATGCCGCTGCCATGCCAGTACATCCATGTACGGCAGCAGACGGATCGAGGGAATTTTAGCCTGCATTTCATTGCTGACAAAGGAACTGACCTCCTGGGCCGCCTGCGGATACATAAACGTTACCGCCTGGTTGGCGTAGACCACGATGGCCACGGATTGTTTCTTCAGGCCGACATAACGGGGAGGTACAGGCACTCCCACAGCTTGCTGTCCGGCCATGGCCAAGAAAGTGCATCCACCGGCAACCAGACATCCCATCGCCAAAAGGACCAGCGCACCCGCTCGGACCAAATCATGGGGCCAAGGCCATATTTTATTGTTCATGAGGTTTTCCCTTTTGTGTCGCAGCGGGCCATTGCAGCACCGTGAGTCCACCACCGCCATCACCCGTGGAGTCTGAACCATCGGCTCATGACCAGCACTTTATATCCCCAGCCCAACAGGACCAGCAAAATGACGCCGATGAGCAGTCGCCGGAGATTCCAGCTTAAAAAAAACAGCGACGGCCCAAACCACCGTCCCGTTATCAGGCCGACAGCGGCAAGGAGCGTGGCAGCGACCGCGAAAAATCCAACGGCGGCCCCCGCCGGCTGAGTAAGGATGGCGGCGAGCCATTGCCCGTGCGCCACATGCGACACGGCGGTGGTATAGCCGCAAGTCGGACAGGGCACTCCGGTGGATGTGTAGAAGCCACAAGGAGGCAAGCCCAACTGAGTATGGGTGGACAACCCATGGGGATTGGGATTGACATAAAGCCCAATTCCAAGCATGGTACCAAAGAGTCCCAGAAGAAAAATGCTCACCAGACGGACCTGCGTCGGGGCGTCAAAAAAATCCCTGGCCTTGGCCGACGACGGATGGGTGGAGCCATGGCTATTTGGCACGCGATTGTCCACTTGGCTTGAATAACCCATGGTGCTCATGGACGCATTATAACAACAACTGGAATTTTGCCAGCCTGCGGCGGAGCTTCGCTTAGGCAATGGCACCGCGGGGCGACTGGGGCCGGTGGCGCGGCACCAGCGGTGGACAAAGATTTCGCGTCAGAGTTTAAGTCGTATCGGGAATGGTTTGGGCCGAGCTCTCAAGATGGGAATACGTGGCTGCGGCAGCAAATCAGTAGGAAGTGGCTACATTCAATTGACGAAGTGCTCCGTAGGGCATCGTTTCGACATGGCCGTCAAAATACAGCGCGTTGGCCGAGCCATTTGCGGAAGAATTGGAAAAATGCCGGAAGCGCAATCCGGTATCGGAAATGGGGCGACCGCTATAGTCGCTGTCGGCTTGCCCGGTAACACCGCCGGGCGGAATGGGTTGCGATGGATTGACCGTGGACAAACTGACAAAGCGGTTCCAATCCATCAACGGACCGGCATCACCATTGGCCTGACCCTGATTGGCATCGCCGACGGCGATGGTTTCGCAAGGTCGGAGGATACGGGATGTTGTAAGGAGGGTATTGGACAACAGGCCGGTAATATTGATATGTGCATAGCGAACGAAGGCATTGGGATTGGCGGCGTAATTGAGACCGAACGGATCGCTATCGGGCACATCCGCGGCGGGGCATTGAAAAATGGCCGCATACTTACCCGCCAGCATCGCGGCTGCGGGGAGGTGGTAACGCGAAACCGCCGGCCCACTGGTGGCGAACGAAAATAGCGCATCGGACCAATCGTATTGCGGTGCGGCAGGCGCGGTGGTATCGACTCCGGCGGGCACAATGCCACCATCGGCAGTGGTATATTCGGCCAGGATCTGGCCGATGCTCCGGAGATTGGCGGTGCAATCGGTATTCAGGGCGTTTTTTCGCGCTGCGGCCAGTGCGGGCAGCAACAGTGACATGACTACGGCGATGATGGCCATCACCACCAAAAGTTCCAAAATGGTAAAACCTTGCTTCTTCATCTTTTAAGTCCCCCGTCTGGCGATGACCCTATCCCGTCTCTTTGCTTGCAAGCAATTCCTGATGCCGGGCCGAGGTGCCGGTTGGGTGCCGACGTCAGCCGCAGCCACAGGCAATTGCAAGAGCGATCATGGCCGGGCGGCAACCTTTACCGCAGGTCAAGCCTCGGCCAACCGAACGATCCAAAAAAAAATAATGACGCCGGGCGATAGGCCCACGTCGCAGACCGCATTAGTATCGGCCCGATGAGGACGCAAGCTTGCGAAGAAAGGGGCGCGGTGCCAGGTTAGACGTGGCTGGCCGATAATAGGGTTCTGGGTTCGCTTGGGCCTTGCCCCGAGGCAATTTGTGGCGTAAGACGGAAACGTCCCGCACCCAGAAATTTTCGCTGTTTTTGACTTGCATTCTCCCAACGCTTGGTTAGACTTATTGGTGCTGGTTGGTCGCGCAGTGCTGTCTCGGCGGAGAATTCGATCTCGGGCGCGGCCGGCAGTGGTTTTTCGGAGGTGCTTCGCTGATACGTAAGCGATCCGGAAAATTGCAGGGCAGAACACGGTAAGGTTCTACAGGTTCCGATGCTGGTCCCATGGATACGGAACCTGGCCAAGGGATTGAAACTCGGGCAAGAGAAAACATGGTGCGTCCGACCGCCGCTAAATTGGGTTATGGGAGATGCGGTGACCAGACGCAAGGTTGGCCGAGAGCCGGTACGAATGGAGTCGTGTGGTGCGGCAAAGAGTCGTAAGGAATAGGGTGGTTGCCGAACAAACCTCGGCATGGCGGCTTTTGGATTTTGCCCCAGCAGCGGCAAAACCAGAAGTTGCGGCTCCCTGTTCCTTTCGGCTTTTTGCAGTGTCGGGTATCATTGGACCAGTGTGGTCGGCAATGCGGCCTCTGGTGGCCCGCCGATGTGACAAAATATGTGCCCAGGATGGGCACCGTGCTAAAGGGTTTGAGACGCCGCCGATCGGTTTGTGCCGGTAGGCAGGCGCTCAATTAGGTCAAAGGAGTGACCAGTATGGCCAAGACTCGAACTACCACGGCAGCCATTGAGCAGGACATCAACGATGTCTGGCGCAGTTTTGTGCAGAATAAAACCCAGGTGCTGCGCAACTTGCTGATGATGGAATACCTTCCACTGGTGAAATACAACGCCGAGCGCATCTACGCCAAACTGCCCGACGAAGTGGAACTCGACGATTTAATTCAGGCCGGCAGTTTCGGGTTAAAGGACGCCATCGAATCCTTTGATCCTGATCGTGGCGTCAAATTTGAAACGTATTGTGCACCGCGCATCCGAGGAGCCATTCTCGATGAGCTGCGCAATATGGACTGGGTACCGCGTTTGGTGCGCAGTCGCTCCAGCAAGGTGGATCAGGCGTCACGGCAACTGGAAATGGAATTGGGGCGGGCCCCGACGAATGAAGAAATTGCCGGTCGCATTGGCGTGCCCGCCGAAGAATTCGAAAAAATGATCAAGGATTCCAACACGGTTTCGCAAGTCAGCTTGTCGCGCAAATGGTTTGATGCCGACAACAACAAGGATGTGCGTGAGATTGATATTCTGGAAGATCGCAACGCGGCCTCACCGGCGGATGAAATTCATCGGCGGGATATCAAGGATCTCATCACCCGGGGGCTCTCCCGGGCGGAACGATTGATTCTTATTCTGTATTATTACGAAGAAATGACGATGAAGGAAATCGGCACGGCCCTGGACCTTTCTGAATCGCGGGTGAGCCAGATGCATTCCAGCATCATCATGCGGCTCAAGGCACAGATGGTCGAGCGGGAGAAGGATTTTACGCAGGAATGAATGACCAGATATTGATGCCGATGCTAAAGCGATGGACTCTGGCGCCGGCCTGAGTGCGGGTCGTGAGGGTGTGGCGGATGTCGTCTTGGCAGTGGATTCTTGCCGATTCTTGAGTTATGCTAACTGACTGTGTGCCAGGCTGGCCCGTAGGTGAAGCCGGGCACATCAAGCTCCGAAGCCCCCTGCCTTTGTCCCGCGGTGTTAGACGCGGCTGGGCGGCGGGTCTCGCAGCCGAGCGAAAACCGGTCATGGAAATAAGAAAGGGCATAGGTGTTTCCGCGGGCGTAGTGGTTTGCGCTGCGACCGTCTATTCGCCGGATGAATTGCGCATCGGGCGGAGATCGATTCCCATCACAGAAATTGCCCGGGAGCGAAACCGGCTTTTGGAAGCCATAACCGCCTCCAGCGACGATATCCGAACCCTGCGCGACGCCACCAGCCGAAACTTAGGGAAAGAAACGGGAGCTATTTTTGATTTTCACCTGGGGCTGCTCAATGATCCGGAGCTGCTCAAGACGTTTAATGAGGGCATCGATAAATTCCACCTGACGGCGGAATACGCGGTCCACAAAGCCCTGCGCGACTATGGCCGGATATTTCTGGAACATTCCAATCCGCTGTTTCGAGACCGCGTTAAAGACATTTATGACATTGAACGACGACTCGTTCATAAACTGATCGGTCGTGAACGCGGCCGCATCGCCGACATCACCGAACCATCGGTGCTGGTGGCCCACGATCTGACGCCCTCGCAGATGGCCTCACTCAACAAGGGACGGGTGCGCGCCATTGCCATAGAAGCCGGCGGCCAAACCAGTCACTCGGCCATCATCGCCAATTCCATGGGCATTCCCGCCGTTTTGGGACTGGAAAACATCACCCACGAGGTCACCACCGGCGACATGATGATTGTCAATGGCTTCAGCGGACTGGTCATTATCAATCCGGATGAGGCCACCATCGCCGAACATCGCCGGTACGAAGAGCGAGCCCATCGCTATGAAAACAGTTTGGCGGAAATTCGGGATCTGCCGGCGCGCACCACCGATGGCGTGGATATCACCCTGTTGGGCAATATCGAGTTTCCACATGAAATCGCCAATACTCTGGCGAAAGGGGCCCAGGGGATCGGGCTGTACCGGACCGAATTTTTGTACCTAGCCAGCGAAAAAGAACCCACCGAGGAAGATCACTACAACGCCTATATGGAAGTTGCAGAAAAGATGGCCGGCAAACCCGTCGTCATCCGCACGCTGGATCTGGGCGCGGATAAATATTTCCTGCAAGGCGATCAACCCAAAGAGGACAATCCTTTTCTGGGCTGCCGGTCCATCCGGTTGTGCCTGGGGAATATGCGGATGTTCAAAACGCAGCTCCGGGCACTTCTGCGGGCCAGCGCCCACGGCGATATTCGCATCATGTTTCCGATGATCTCACATGTCATGGAATTGCGGCAGGCGAAAATGATGCTCAAGGATGTGATGGAGGAACTCGATTATGAGGGCATCGACTATAATCGGTCGCTGCAAGTGGGGATGATGATTGAAGTTCCATCGGCCGCCTTGATGTGCCATGCCTACGTGCATGACGTGAACTTTTTTTCCATCGGCAGCAATGATCTGGTGCAATATACGCTGGCGGTGGATCGCGGGAATCAAAAGGTGGCATCGCTGTATACGGCGGCGCATCCGGCGGTGTTGTCCCTGATCCGGACGGTGATCCGCCAGAGCCAGAAGGGCAAAATCGGTGTGTCGCTGTGCGGGGAAATGGCCGGTGAAAAAGAATTTACCGTCCTGCTGCTGGGCATGGGTATGCGCAGCTTATCCATTGCGCCGCACAACATCCCGCTGATTAAGAAAGTCATTCGCAGCACCAATCTACGCGATGCGCAAAAGATCGCGCGAAAGGTCATGAGTTTCGAGCATCCCCAGCAGGTGACCGCCTACCTTCACGATGAAACGCGAAAACTGGTACCGGATATTTTTGCCGTGGAATCACCGACCGGATAACCGGATAGAGGGGTGTTCACCAAGTGGGTGGACGCGCCGGATCGGCTTTGGCGCTATATAATGAGCCAAGTGGCTTGCGGCTAGCGTCAAGGGGCGTTGTGAATACTTCCACCAACCTGCAACGGATATTGGTTCTCGATGGACCAGGGCTGCACGAGAGCGGCACCCTGGACCAACTGCGGCAGCGCTACGACGTGTTTTTGGCGAAAAACATGGAGGAGGCGATGGGGGCTTTGCGCGGCGGCAGCTTTGATGCGGTGCTTTCCGACACGACGGAGTTTTTGCCGCTGGACCGGGCCTTGGCATCGCAACAATCCACGTTGATTTTGGATACCATCGGCGAGGGGGTATGTCTGGTCAGCCAAGCCGGCCGACTGTTATGGACCAACCGCCGCATGCGTCAGTGGGATGAGTTCGTACAGCAGCACATTGTACGGACGTGTCAGGAGGCGTATCGTTGGTTTGTCACAGTTCCGGGGACCGATCCCGGCCAGGGCGCCGCACCGGTGCGGTCACGTAAATTCGGCATTAATATTGACGATACGCGTTTTTTTGAGTTGGTGTGTTCTCCGGTGCTCGATCCCCACGGCCAGGTGCGCCATGTGGTGGCCGTATGCTGGGATGCCAGCAGCACCCGTCGTCTGCAGCAGAAAATCGACGCGATCGACCAGGCCGGGCAGGAACTTGCCCGGCTGGAAGAAGAAGCGATTTCACGGTTGAATGTGATGGAACGGCTGCATCTGCTGGAAGAAAAAATTATAAAATTTTGCCGTCAGTTGATGCACTTCGACCATTTTTCCATCCGGCTGCTGGACCGCACAACCAACAAGCTCGAACCTGTAATCACCGTGGGCATGCCGCCCGAAGCCGCCGAGATTGAACTCTTCGCCCTGCCCGAAGGCAATGGGATCAGCGGTCATGTGGCGGCCACGGGCCGATCTTACATTGCCCCGGACGTGCAGCGCGACCCGCGCTATATTGCCGGACTGGACCTGGCCCGCAGCAGTCTGACGGTTCCACTGATGCTGCGCGACAGAGTGATAGGCATTTTCAACATCGAATCAAAAACGTATGGCTTTTTTACGGAAGACGACCGCCAGTTTGCGGAGATTTTCGGACGATATGTGGCTTTGGCCTTGAACATTCTCGATCTTCTGGTGGTGGAACGTTGTATCACCAGCGGCCGGCTGGTCCAGGATGTGGCGGGGGAAATCGCCCAACCACTCAATGATATCAGCACGGATGTGGCACTTTTGCGGGAGCATTACATCGGTAACGACGAAATGCTTCAGCGGTTAACGGATATCACCACCAACGTGGCGCGGATTCGCGAAAGCCTGCACGCGGTCACCCAGGGGCCGCGGACCATTCTGGGCCATACGGAACAACTGCTCACACCGCCCGATCCGCGGCTGGTCGGCAAACGCATCCTGATCGCCGATGATCAACCGGCGATCCGGGACACCATCAAGGACATCTTAGGCCGCTGTGGTTGTTTATTGGATACGGCGATGGATGGTGCCCAGGCGGTAGCCTTGCTTTCCAGTCAAGCACGCTACGATCTGGTCATTTCAGATATTCAAATGCCTCATAAAAACGGTTACGAGATCTACAGCGCCGCCCAGCGCCTGGGCCATAAGCCGCCGGTAATTTTAATGACGGGTTTTGGCTATGATCCCAGCCATAGCATCGTCCGGGCTTCGCAGGAGGGTTTGGCGGCGGTGCTGTTTAAACCCTTTAAGATTGATCAACTGATGAATCAAATTCTCGCGGCGTTGGCCACCGACGGATCGGCGGAAAGTCACCGCCCGTAAGATCCGGTCGCCCCCCGCCGTTTAACAAAAACCGTCTTTGCGGATACCATCAGCCGGTGATTTAAGGAGCACACGCGATGGTACGGGAAAATTTAATGACGGCGGTGGCATCTCTGGAGGCGCGGATATCAACCATCCGCGACTCTCTTTGACGTGGGAGCCAGACAAAATCGTTTGAAACAACTTGAAGTGCAGATGGAAAGCCCGGATTTTTGGAACCACCAGGAACAGGCGCAAAAAGTCATCCGCGAACTTAAGACTCTCCGCGCGGTGCTTGAACCGTTCGGACAGGTGGTGCGGGGCCTTGCGGATGTGCGAGCTTTGGTCGAGCTTGGTCAGGAAGCGGCGGATGCGGCGGCCCTGCAAGAGGCGGATGAAATGTTGCTTCAGCAGGAGAAGGCCTTTGCCGCCGTGGAGCTGCAGGCACTGTTTAACGGCCCCCATGATGCCGGCGACTGCTACGTACAAATTCATGCCGGAGCCGGTGGCACCGAGGCCTGTGACTGGACCTCCATGCTGCTGCGTATGTATTTGCGCTATTTTGAGCGCCGCGAATGGGATGTCAGCGAGGTGGACCGTACCGATGGCGAGCAGGCCGGTATCCGCAGCACTACGTTACTGGTGCGCGGCGAGTACGCCACGGGAAACATGAATTGCGAGGTGGGGGTGCATCGGTTGGTGCGGATCAGCCCGTTTGACGCCAACGCCCGCCGCCACACCAGCTTTGCCAGCGTGGATGTTACCCCCGCCTTTGATGACAGCGCCGCCGATTTGCCCATCCCCGAAAACGAACTGGAAATAATCGCTTTTGTCCGGGCCAGCGGTCCGGGCGGACAAAATGTCAACAAAGTGGCCTCGGCCATCCGTATTACCCATAAACCTACGGGTTTACAGGTGGTCTGCACCAGCGAGCGCTCGCAGGTGCAAAATCGGGCCTTGGCTCTGGATTTAATTAAGTCCAAGTTGCGGCGCATGGAAGAAGCCAAGCGCGATGCGGAGTTGGCTAAACTCTACGGCGAAAAAGGAGAAATTGCCTTTGGCTCGCAAATTCGCAGCTACGTGCTCGATGACCGCCGCGTCAAAGATCATCGCAACGGGCATGAAGTTTTTCAGCCGGAGCGAATTCTCGACGGCGATATTCAGGAATTCATTGACGCCCAATTGCGGTACAAAGCGATGGGGCGCAAGGAATGATGTTAGGGACCGGGCAAAAATAAATTCGCACTTTCCGGCTGGTTCTTTTGCCCGCTGGCTTCGTTGTTTGCTCCTTACAGACCCACTGTCGGGGTATGCGCGTCGCTCACGCCTCGCCAGCAACCAAAATTCCTGCGCCGTAACGCACGAATTTATTTTTGCGCGGTCCCTTACTGCGGCGATTCCGGATGGGTGCGGCACTTTTCAATATGGTCCGGAGCATACATGGGAGCGTCGGCATCGCACATGCCGGGACAGCGGGCTGCGGCGTGGGTCCAGGCGTCCACGCTGGCTAAGTTTTGATTCCAGAATGGCCAGGTGCGGCACTGGGTTGGTCGCACGGGGTAAATGCCGCACATTGCTTTACCATTTTCGCGATTCAGAAAAATACAGTCATACCCAGGTTTTTCAACCAAACTAAAGCTACCGCTGACTTGGCGGACATACCGCCTGGTAAATTGATCTACCGGGAGATTGAGAAAACTCGCAATGCGCAACATGTCGGCATACGTTAACCACACATAGCCCGGCCCTCCCGAACAGCAGTTGCCGCACTGGGTACAACGGAACCGCAGCCCCATGCCATACCATGAATCGGGCTGGTCCGGTGCTTCCGGAGCCGGCACAGGAGATGGCACCTGAGGCAGATTAATTCGGCGTGAACTGGGCATGAAATTTAACTCCAATTGCCGCGCGGGCTTGTAACTGGCCGCCAATTATGGCATAAGTAGCGTGAAAGTGAAACGGCGTTTGACAATCCCGCCGTGCCCTCCAAGAATCTTTACGGTAAGATGTACCGGTAAGCGTCGGCCAACCAAACAAGGAGTACCTTTTATGTTAACGATGTTGCAATCACCTCCTCAAGCCCTGCGCAGGGCAGGCCACTACTTTCTCCTGGGAACTTTATGCATTCTGGCAATACTGATCGCCGGATGCAGCAGCGGCAGCAGCATGAGTAAGCTCATAGCCTCGCCCAATCCGCCGGTGGCGGACGTGCCCGTTCCGATTGGTTTTCACATAGACCTGTCCCATTCGCAAAGCACTTACGTGCCGAAAACCAACTTGCGCATGGTCAACCAGGAATACAAAGGGTCTGATCCACGGCTTTCGGTGGCGCGGTTTTATGAAGATAACATGCCGGGCGCTGGCTGGAAAACCATTTCGCTCCAGGGTTCCCAGCGCATGGTGTTGAATTTTTCCAAGGCCGGGGAAATCTGCACCATTACCATTACCCACGGTTGGTTTCACACGCATATATACGTGGTAATTGCTCCCATGGGTGCTCTGACCACCCAGCCGGCCTCTTGAGGAACTCATTGCAAAGATGTTGCCCGAGCGCCCCGTACATTTGCGCGAATTCATGGACGAGCGGGATATCGCCGCCCACGATCTAAAATCGAATTTGCGCTTTATCCGCTGGGTCAATCGGCGGCTGGGCGGGACCCGGGCGGTACTGAATTATTTACGGGCATGGTCAGTAGGCTGGCCACAAACCACTGGGCCTATCCGCATCGTGGATGTCGCCACTGGATCGGCGGATATCCCGGAGGCCATTTTTGCCTGGTCCGCCAAGCAATCCCGTAAAGTGGAAATCATAGCGCTGGATATTCACGCCGGAACGCTGGCCATCGCCCGATCCTGGTGCCGGGCGCGACCGGATCTGGCATTTATTCAGGCGGACGCGCTGCAGTTGCCGTTCGCCGATGGCTCGGTGGATTATGCTATTTCCAGCATGTTTCTGCACCATCTGGGCGATGCCCAGGCGGCGGCGGTGGTGGCGCAGCTCGTGCGCATCAGCCGCCGGGGGGTTATTGTCAATGATCTCTTGCGCGATCCCCACGCCCTGCAGTGGGTGAAGATCATGACTTTGCTGGCCTCGCGCACGATCAAATATGATGCCCGGCTCTCGATTCGAAAGGGCTGGACAACATCCGAAGCCATGCGTTGGGCCATCAGCGCCGGTGCCCCGTGGCTGACCTGCCGGCAACACTTGTTCGCCCGATTCACGCTGGCCGGGGAGAAACCAGAGTACACACTGCCGAGGCCGCAGCCGTGAACCGCACCCGCGGCGGCGGGCGAGCCGTGATGGCGGAGAGTGACTGGAAAAAATGTGTTATAATTATAAGTTTGGCCCGGCGCGGGGCGACCGAGGAAGCGGGTAGCCCACGGGGATGCAATGCAGGAGCAACATGGTGACGAAAATTGAACAGATTCTTGAGGGCCTCACCGAGCCTCAACTGGAGGCCGTTACGCACCTCGAGGGCCCCCTGCTGGTGTTGGCGGGTGCCGGTTCCGGCAAAACCAGAGTCATTACGCGGCGCATTGCCTACATGGTAGCCAGCGGACTGCCGCCATGGAATATCGTGGCCGTTACGTTTACCAACAAGGCCGCGGGAGAAATGAAAAGCCGCACCTCGGCGTTACTGGCGGACATGCCCGGACGACCGGGGGAACGGGTGATGGTAAGCACTTTTCACAGCCTTTGCGTGCGGATTCTGCGCCAATATGGAGAGGCCGCGGGCCTGACCCCCGGCTTTGGTATATTGGATTCGGCTGATCAGACGAAACTCTTCAAACAGGTTCTGGCCAAAGTCGGACTGTCCGTGGACAATTTCAATCCCGGCGCGGTGCAGGGCCAAATCAGCCGGGCGAAAAATAACCTGCAAAATCCGGCACAAGTCGCGGCCAAGGCGGTGAGTTTTTTTGAAAAAGGCATCGCCCGGGCGTACGTGTGCTACGAAGAAATGTTAAAATCCGCCGGCATGGTGGATTTTGATGATCTTTTGGTGAAGACGGCGCTGTTGCTGCGTGACAACGCCGAAGCACGCGGTCAATTGCAGGAGAAATATGGGTACATCCTGATTGACGAATATCAGGACACCAATAAGGCGCAGTTTGTCATTGCCCACACGCTGGCAATGAATCATAAAAATATTTGCGCCACCGGAGATCCGGATCAGTCCATTTATGGCTGGCGTGGAGCGGACATTCAAAATATTCTCGAATTTGAGGAGTTTTTTCCTAATGCCAAGGTGGTTCGTCTGGAGCAAAACTATCGCAGCACCAAAGTGATACTTCAAGCCGCCTCGGCCCTGATAGAAAACAACCGGGGCCGCAAAAAAAAGGATCTTTGGACCGAGAATGAAGCGGGTGAAAAAATAACGGTACTGCAGGCCCGCGATCAATATCACGAAGCTCAGGAGGTGGTGCGGATCTTGCAGACCGCCCAGCGTGAAACGGGCCTGACCTGGGACAAGATGGCGATTTTCTACCGTACCAACGCGCTCTCCCGGGTGATGGAGGATGCGCTGATGGGGGCCGGCGTGCCCTACCAGATTGTCCGCGGCACCGAATTTTACGGGCGCAAAGAAGTCAAAGATGTGCTGGCGTATTTAAAGGTCATTGCCAATCCGCGGGATGGGGTAAGTTTTGAGCGGATCATCAATGTGCCGCCGCGCGGCATTGGGGACACCACGGTAACCAAGCTGTCCGCTTTTGCCTCCGAACACGCACTGACCTTGCTGGAAGCCTGCGCCAGAGCCAAGGAGATTCCGGGAATATCCGGTAAGGTTGCCGATACCTGTCGCCAATTGGCGTGGCTGTTTGATTCCTGGCGTAAGTCTACGTCGATCTTGGAGGGTCCCGATGGGGCTGGGGGGAATGAAGCCGCTGCTGCCGCCAACAATTCCGCGCCGGCCGCGGACCCCCTTTTTGATCCAGCGTTAGCTTCATTGGCCCAGGATGACCTGGGCGGCGACGATTTGGACATGGAGGGTTGCCAGGTCAACGCGCCGGACCCAGTCCACGCCAGCGCCCAAGAGAACCCTGCTGCTGGCGTGGATCTGCCAAGGCCCGCAGCCGCCCCTGGCGGCGCATCCATGAAGATCCGTGACTTAATGGAAAAAGTGGTTCAGGAGGCGGGCTTTCGCCAAAAACGCAAGAACAGTTTGGACGATGAGGAAGTCACCGCCAACGTGGATGAATTGATCAACGTGGCTGCCGAATTTGACCTCCGCAATCCGGGAGGCTCGCTGCAGGAATATCTGGAACAAGTGGCGCTGGTTTCCGATGTGGACCGGCTCAAGGAAGGGTCCGGCGCTGTCACCTTGATGACGCTGCATGCCGCCAAGGGTCTGGAATTTCCCCTGGTGGTCATGATCGGCCTGGAAGACGGTTTGCTGCCGCACCAGCGGGCGTTGAGCGGCCCGGATGCGCGGCGTGACCTGGAAGAGGAACGGCGGCTGGCCTTTGTGGGCATCACTCGGGCCATGCGAAGATTAATTTTAACCTGCGTGGAATCACGCATGGTACGCGGACAAATCGAGCGCCAGAAACCATCGCTGTTTCTGGGAGAACTGCCGCCGGAATGTCTGGAACAACGTGATCTTACATTTCATGCTCCACCGGCCGGTTCTCCTGGCCGGAGGGAAACCATTCCGCAATTGAACACCCAGGTTGCACGGCCGAAGTCTTCGGGCAACGGACGGACGATGCACGGCACCGGATATCGGCGGGGCTTACTGGTGCGCCACGCCAAATACGGACTGGGGCGTGTTGAAGAAGTTTTGTCCACGGGGCCAACCCAGCGGGTACGGGTAAATTTTCAATCTTATGGGCTGAAAACCATGGTGACGGCCATGGCGAATCTGGAACCCGTGGATCGCTGAAGGCTGCCGGCTTGGGTACGTGGCCTTTGCACCTCTTTTCTACACTGGGTTATGCGCCAAGGTGTTATCCTGACTGAATCACTGAGCAGGTTGGCACCGCAGCAGTAGAGTCTTTTGATTTGTCATTGCCGGTCGAGGGACAACCGAGGTTGCGTTAAACCCGCGGTGGGCGCAAATCCAGAAAACGTGACGGTTTGCGTGGATTGGTTTGACGCTGCAGATTGCGAATGGCCTGGGGAGAAGTAAAGACGATCTGGACAGGGGATCGCAGGATGGTCCGGGCTTGCTCTCGGAGGCGATGCCGAATATTTTCTCTGCTGCGATGAAGTGCCACGTGCAGCGTGATACGGTCACTTAGGTCAAAATCCTGCTGGGCCACAACAAGAAACTCGGCAACATCGGCTGAGGTTTGCAGCCATTCGGAGATGGTGCCGGGGAAAAGGCTTACGCCGCGCACCTTCAGCCGCTGCTGCATCCGCCCGACAATAGGGCCGAGCCGGGGTGTGGTACGACCGCAAATACAAGGCTCTGTGTACAGGGCCGCCAAGTCGCCGGTACGAAAACGCAGCAGGGGCATTCCCTCCACCCCCAGCGGCGTTACCACCACTTCTCCGATGACACCATTGGGTGCCGGCCGCCCGGCTTCATCCAGAATTTCCACCACCGCCAATCGTGGATTCAAGTGCCCGCCCTGGCATTGCGGCCCTTCGGCAAAAGTGGTGCAGGTTTCCGTACCGGCGCAGGTGCTTAGGATGGGGGCATGAAAATGCTCGCCGAGTCTGGTAGCCAGGACATTGGGCGAAAGATCCGCGCGGCGCACCGGCTCCGCGATTGTGATAATGGCGGAAAGTTCCGGCGGCGGCGCGGTTGCGGCCAGTGAGCTGGTCAGCAACGAGGGCACAGTCAGTAGAAATGGGCGGTGATAATCCGCGGCCAGGGCCAAAAGCGCGGAGGCGTCGCCGGCGTAAAATGGCCCGGCCCGCACACAACTCGCCCCCAGCCGCTGGGCTCCAAGCCAGTAGGCAAGTCCTGCGACAAACATGCGATCGAAGGCCACGGCGATCAGGAGGGTATCGCCGGCTTTGATACCGGCAAGGTTTAGGGCGACGGCTTCATTAATCGCCAGACGATTGAGATCCGCCGCGGTCAGCGGCACACGCAGCGGTTGACCCGTGGTGCCGGAAGTGGTGACCCACTCGCGCACGGCTTCGGGCTTGCAGGCGTACGCGCGCTGGCCGGCCTGCATTAATTCATCCCTGCTGGTGGTGGGCAAAGCCGCCAGATCGGCTCGCGTGCTGGTTTTACGTATGCGTCCGGCGTAAAGCGAGCTGCGACTGGCATAGGCGATGTGCCGGGCCAGCAGCCGTTGCTGCAACTCCTGCCAGCGCGCTGGCCGCCAAAAGAGGCCCGCGCCATCGGGACAGACCGGTACGCGGGTGAAGCGGGAATTTTTCCGGCGGGAAGATGTACCCATTATTTCTGACTCCCGGTGAAGTCCAACATCAGCAGCCATCCCGCATCAGGCTGGCGGATCCACAGCTTGCGTGGAAATCCGGCGGCATTATAACGGGTGTAAAGCACCTGCAGACACCCATGGTTCGTCAATGTGATATCGGCACGCCGCAAATAACCCTGGCTGCCGGTGAACAGGCAATGGTGAATATTTCCCAATTCATCGTGGTAGGTCAGCTTCACCACGTGAAGAAGCGGAAGCACACGCCATACGAAGTGGGGTGATTCCTGCGCCGGCGGCAACAGGGCGATGACGATATCCTGAGCCATAGCGATGGCGAGCCGGTCCGGAATACCCGCGGCGACCCGGACGGTATGGGGATGCGCAGGCCCGCAGCGAACCAAAAAAAGCAGCCGGCCGAATTCATCTGCCGCGGTGAGTTGAAACTTGGTGGCGGAAATCAGGTTTAACCGACCAATCATGGATATTTGCTGATGCTGGAACTTCAGGGTGGCAAAAAGCGTGCGCCGGCAACGGGCATGGAAGCGGGAAAGGGTATGGGCGACGGCGGCGTAAGTGGGTGTGTGCCGCGCGGCCGGTAGCGCCGGCAATACCGGAGCCATTTTGGACCTACAGCCGGCCAACAGCGCCAACGCCATTGCCGTACTGCCGATGACCGTCAGGCGAAGGAATCGCCCCCCCCCTATCTGACGGACATTTTGGTTCCATGGCTTGAATGGCAACATTACGGCGATCTCCGGAGAATGGCGGTGGATCGTCGACGGAAAATCCACCCGGTGATGGGGCCGACAACAAAGAGCGAAGTAAAATATCCGCCCGCGATTCCGCACACCAGTGTTATACCGATCCAACGCAGCACCGGTTGATTCGCAATGGCCAAAACGCCGGTCCCCAGGATGGTGGTTAAAGCACAGAGCATGGTGGCCGCACGGCGATCAGGCAGCCCGTCGGGGTGCTGCTGTCGGGGGTCGCCGGCCGCGTAAATGCCGTAATCCACCGCCACGCCCATGGTAAATAAAATCGGTACCATGCTCATCAGGTTCAGACCACCGCAGAATTTCTCAGCCGCCCCTACCAGCCACACAAAGCCGATGATCATGGAGAGACAGGCCAGCACTGCCAGGTTCAGGCGACGAAAGTAAATCCACAGCGGCAACACAATAAGCAGCAGAACGCACGGGAAGAGTCGTCGTGTCTGATCTTTAGCCCGGTCGGTGGCGCGAAACAGGAGTACCGCGCCGTCGATAATGGCAAGGTGCGCAAAGCGCCGGCGCAAGAGGCTTACCCAATGACCACGCCGGCGCTGCGGTAATTGCCGGTTGTGTGTGACGGCAATACCAATCGTGGTACGGCCCGGTCCCTGCTGGATCAGTCCGGGCAGCAAAGCCACGGGAGACTGGGCAATCCACACGGCGGCCGGTGGCACATGCGGCGGGTGGGCCAGCGTGGTCAACCATGGATTCCAGGCGGAAGCGTGCATACCCACGGCGGTGGCACCATCAGCGATGGCGCGGCGGATCTGCCGCTGGCGATCCGGAGTCCAGAAGGCCTGCCAGGCGGCCAGACGTCGGTGTATGGTGGCGGCATCAGGCAAGAGTGCGGCGGGACTGTAAAAGCGATCAATGAGACCGCGGCGCTGCAGATTTTTTAACATCTGCGTAACTTCTTGCAGACGCAGCAGGGCCTTGGCTGCGGAATTTTCCTGAATTAACACCACTCCCTGCGGGTTGGCAGCACGCCAGACCGCGGCAAAGTGTGCTTCAGCAGCGCGCGTTTGCGGGGTGATGGCATCGAGTCCTCTGGGCTGATTATTATACGTAACCGTGGCCGCGCCGGTACCCAGCCACAGACTCACGGCCAGGAAGCCGATAGCTCCTAAATAAAACAGCACTCGGGATTTGCGACTCATTGGACCAAGGATGGCTGTCATCCAATGGCCGCTCGAGGTGGAGCGCAGCAACCAGGGGCCGAAATAGCCGGGCAGCACCAAAAATGTGACCAGCCAGATGCACACGGTGGCTCCGGCAATAAATAAACCCAGTTCACGCAGGCCTGGATTGGAACTTAGGGCCAGCGCCGCATAACCGGTAACACTGGTGCACACACTCATGGAAATTGCGCCAAAAAGATCACGCGTGGCCTGCCCGGCCAACTGGGGACGCCACCCGCCGACTTCGAGGGCACGGCGATTCAGCGCCGCCAGTAATTGAATGCCGTAGTCGGTTGTGGAGCCGCAAAGCAGGCCGGCGAACCCCAACACCAGCAGCGGCAGGTGAACGCGAAACAGCCCCGCCAAACCCAAAGCCGTACCCAAGCCCACCATGGGTGGTAACATGCAAATGAGAAGTGTGCTCCAGCGCCGAAAAAACATCAGGATGACCCCCGCGACCAGCAACGTGCCCAGCAGAGAAACCCAGGCAACCTGGCGGCGGATGGATTGAGCATTTTCCGCATAGTGCAGGTAAGAACCCACCATCCACACCCGCAAGCCTGGAAATTGCCGCCGCACTGCGGCTATGGCCTGGTG
Source organism: Planctomycetota bacterium (assembly GCA_021800165.1). Taxonomy (GTDB): domain Bacteria; phylum Planctomycetota; class Phycisphaerae; order WQYP01; family WQYP01; genus JABEVA01. The sequence goes on from JAJYZF010000005.1 coordinate 81,362, forward strand.
CAATCGCCTGATCATCCGGATCGAAGCCGGGGTGTTGGCCGGTGGGAAGTTGGGCGCGAGCACCATCATGGCATGGGCATTATCGCCCGACAACAACAATCCGCGGGAAAAGTGTGCCCCGCCGATGGGATTCACCCCGCCCAGGTGGCGGCGCAACAGGCCTTGCATATTCAGCGGATCATCGACGAGTTGCGCCAAAAGCAGTTCACCGCCGGGCTGGGCCAGGCGGCGGGCGACTGTGGCGAAGCGCGTTTGGATAAACGTGGCATTGGCGCGCTGTTCCAGGGTATGCAACTCTTGGCGTGAAAGCAGTGCCGAGCCTGACTGGAGCAGATGTTGTTGCGCGGCGATCAATTGGGCGGAAGTGGCCCCTGTCCATACCCGCCGAAAATCGCCGGTTTTACGGAATCGGTTGGCAAGAGCGGCCACGGCTGCGGCCAGTTGCCCAGGGGACGCCTTTGTGGCCAGATGTACGTCCAGCCGGATACGATTGACCAGTTCTGTATGATGGAATGTTGCCGCCACATCGCGGACTGCGGAGCTCTTGGTGGAAAAAAAACGCAGGATGCTGGCTTGCCATTTAATGCGCACCGAAAAGAGGGAAAACACCACCGCCATCAACAGCAAAATAACAGTGAGCATCGGCCGGTGCCGCGCCAGCAGGGCATACCAGCGATTCATGGCCACTGCAAGAGATTCCAGATGCCGCCCTGCCCATTTCATGGCGGCCCTTTCGGCTGGAATTCATCGGGCGCAAAGTGCGGATTCATGCGGATATCGGTCAGCCAGTAGCAACTCTTATTACCATGCACCAGTTGCATTTCAATCCAGCGCAGTTGTGGATGACCACCCGAAAAACCCAGGCGTATGGATTTAACGGCATGGCGCACCGTTGCACTTGTGGGAATAAGCGTAAAGAGACGCAGACTTTTCGGAAAGGCTTTCGGTTGGGAACGCGGCCGCACACGCGACCTATGCGGCGGTGGCGGGACGGCCACGCGGCCGATGGTTTCCTGTACACGATATGCCCGGAAAATATCCGACGCGTGGCCCAGTGACCAACCAGCAAATTCCTGCATCATCCGCCGCACCACCTGTTGACGGGAACCCCGGCCGACATGCCAGCGGCGATTATTCTCCGTACGCATATCCACCCGATCACCATGCAGGATAAAACAACTGCGGTACGGCCACTTGGTGGTAAAACGCACCTGGTCAGGCTGCATCATGGCTATGGATCCGCCGCTGATAAACGGCTGTTTCAGAACGGCCAGATCTTTTTGACAAACAAAATGCATGGCCAGACCGCGCACCCTGCGAAAGTCGGCAAAAATGTGTTTGAGTTCCATGACCGCCGACTGGTGAGCGGGCACCGACGGCAGGGCCACGGAGACCCAAGCGAACAGTATACCCACCGCCACAACAATTCGTATGGTCACAACTGGCTCCCTGCCGACGAATCCCGCCCCGGCAGCAACAACGCCTGTAAGCGCCGGGCGACCTCCGGATCAACCATGCTGGACTTACCAAAACCAGCGACCGCACCGACTGCCACCGCTGCCGCCTGGGCCTCGGGCAGGTTGCTTATTAACATGACGGGTGGACAATCCCGCTGGGCACATAGCGTGGTGACTAGATCAATGCCGGAAGAACCGTCGCCATCAATGATGCGGTTCACCAGCACCAGGTGGTATGAACCCAAAGCGAGTTTTTGCAAACCCTCCGCGGCGGTGGCAGCGTGCTCGGTGCGGGCTTGGAGTGTCCGGGAAAGAAACCGGGCGATGGACGAATGGTCGAAACCGCACTGACCGATGCTTAAGATGTTCATGGACATCAATATCTCCGTACCATTTACTTTTACGACGGCCCAATCGGTGGCGGCTCCAGCGCGGCCGGCGGCATCCAGAAAGGCAGCGCCCGTAGCGTGAGTGTGGTCGGCCCCGCGGGGCAGTACGCGGTCAGAGGCCGACCATCTTTGGCCACACCCCGCTTGAGATAACCCATGGCAATGGCAACCTGCCCGAGCATCGGCGAAATGCAACTGCTGGTGACCATGCCCACGGGAGTAATCTCATCGCGTAATTCTTCGCCGGCCACCGGCGGCACCGGACCCTGCACGATCATGCCGGTGAACACCCGCGCCACACTGTTGTGCGCGTGCATGCGCGCCACCACCTCCTGCCCCAGATAACATCCCTTTTTCAGGTTGACCGCACGCGGATACCACGGGCCTGTCTCCATGGGCAGGTTCTGATCGGTGATGTCGATCCCGAAAAACAGCGAACCGGATTCAATGCGGGCTATGTTAAAGGCGGACCAGCCGATGGTGCGAACCGGGCGCGGTTGGCCCGGATCCGGTGGCGGCGGACCATCGACATTTTGCAAAGTCTGCCACAGCGATTCCAGATCGGCCCGTGGTGCAACAATTTCATATTGCCTCGTGCCGCAGAGATCGTTACGGAAAACAAAAACTTCCGTGCCCGCGATCCGAACCGAACGGATTGCCAGGTTGGTCAACGCCGCGAGGTCCGACGCCCCCAGCCGCCCCAGCACCGCCGCGGCGGTTGGGCCAATCAGGCTTAGCCGGCCCCGGCTTTCTCCCCAGTTGAGAATCTTGACATCTTCACCGAAGAGGTAATCCTCCAGAGTGCGGCAAAGACCTGCGGCCAGACGCGCATCCATATCCAGCAGTGTGCGGTCCGCCAGATGCAAAGCATACATATCCTGAACAATGCGCCCTTTGGTATTAAGCAAATACGCGTAGCAGCCCCGGCCCGGCTCCAGCGCTTTGATATCATTGGTCAGCAGGTTGTTGAGAAAGGTCAGACGATCTCGGCCGGTCAATTCCACCACGGCCCGATGGGGACAATCCATCAGTGCCGCGGATTTACGAATGGCGGCGTATTCCAGCTCCGTTGGACCATAGCTTTCCACAATTTGTATATCCGGGCCAAACGGCAGCAGCAGCGCTGCAGCATGCTCATGCAACGGCAAGAGAGGATTTTCGAGCATTCACAACTCCAATTCATTGCCGACAATTATACCCGCTTTCGCCGTTGGCCGCAGGGATCCGGTGCCAGGGGCAGGAATGACTGCGGCCGGCACAGCACCTGCGGATGATCAATGCAAAGCATTCTGTTTTAGAACTGCGACTGGCAATTGGCCTGCGCAGGAGGCGGCGCAGGATCAATCAAGTGGGCACGGTGCGGAGTTGCTTGATCGTATGCTGCCGGCTGTCAGGGAGCGGCCAACATGGCTCATTGGTACATGCCTACGGTTACAATACGGGACGCTTCTTCCGGGGAGCTAAACTTAGATACATACAAATAGCACATGCCAACAGCACCGCATACGCCGGACCCGGCTCAAGATGTCGAATGCGCCAAAACCAGTACATGTATCGGTGATTTTCGGTAAGTTCCACTGCCAACACCATCATCACCGTGATCAGCGACAACAAGATCCCCAGCAGGGTCAGCCCCACACCGCCCACATCCACCACCATCCCGGCGGAAGCCAGCATGGTTGCACCCCACAGCAGATATCGTTCGTGCATCTGCGGTCCCAGAGCAAAGAAGGTAAGCCAGGGCGTAATCATCGCGATCACAAACCGCGGATCGTTGCGTTGCCGTTGAAGGGCAGCACCTAGGGCCGCCATAACCAGCGTAATGACGTATAACCCGAACAAAAAGTAACGCATGTTCACGGTCCAGTGCCAGGCGGTCCAGGGCACATGCAGCGTAAACACCGGATCAAGCAGCCGCCAGCCAAAACTGCGTTCCAGGATATTGCCCAGACCACAGGTGTCGGGGAACGAGAGAATCATGTAATGGTGCGTGCCGTAGCCGTAGCTGACCCGAAGCCAGCCGAATTCAGCCGGCAACGTCAATGCGGTCACCGCCAAACCCGCCGCCAAAGAAACCGCTGCGTAAAACCACGCCCGCCGCCGTGCCACCAGCCATGGTCCCGCACACAGCCAGGCCGCCAGCAGGGCGTTGGCCCACCAGCGCGTGGTGGTGCGGCCACTTAGCCACGGCCACAACACCAATACCAGTGCCGGCAGCATGAACAACACGCCATAAAATGTCGGCAGTTTGGTTTTATAGAAAATCCAGGCCCCCGCCAGAATCGTTGCCGCCAGAACCCCACCCAAAAATATCCAGTCAATTCTGGTTTGCAGCATCCACGGCGATACCAGTAGACCAAACGTCAGGGTGAGACCGGCTAGAAATTCAACCGCTTTGAGCACACGCCATTCAAAAATCGGCCAGAATACAAAAATGGCCGCCACAAAAAACTGCTGCCCTTTCAGCCATCCCCCCACGCCAATGACCACCCCGGCGGCGAAGAGCCAATCACGCGAGGCCAGGTAAACCGCCATGATATAAAATGGCACAATCCAGATATCGTACTGCACCCAGTTGTGGGCCGACTGTATAGCGGCTGGATTAAACCAGAAAATAGCCGCGGCAATTAAACCCAGAATCCACGCCCGCGTCAGCGGCTGATGGTGCGCAGATGAGCGGGCATCCGAGACCACAAGAGACCGCTCTGCCCGGTCACCGCGCCAAGGCCACAGACGTCCGGTCCAGCAGCGGCGGGCCAGGGGTGGTTCGCGGCGGCGGTTAATCCAATGCCGCACCAATAGAAAGATCGCCACACAACCGAAAAGCTCGATGATTGTATTGACCCATAACATCGGCTGCATTCGCCACGGCCGCCAATGCCGGGCAGTGGGATCAATCGCACGTTCATGCCAGTTCCACAGGGCCACAATCGCCATTTTTCCGGGCACGTAATCAAGCACATAATTATCGCGGGGACCGGCATCCATTTCGTCCCTCCGATAGACAGTTCTCAGGCGGTGCCAAAAAACCGGCCAGGTAACGCCGGGGGCACCACGTTCGTGTATTGCAGCCCCCCACCGACTATGGGCGTCGTTAACCGTATAGGAACCCCAATACCAGGCATTGAGGATATCGGGCCAAAAGTACAGCCGCTGCTGCACAGAAAAGTTCCACGTCCATGATCGAACCTTCAGGCCCAGCCATAAAGACCCACCGATAAACGCGATGGCCAAAACAACCAGAATGGCACCACGCCACGGGCCTGTCCGCCGCTGGGAAATACCCGATCCGGCGCGGATGGTTGACACTGGTGCGGGCGTGTCTGCTGATGGCGATAAATTCGTGGTCAAAAAAAACTTACCTCGGACCCGCCTGTGCCTCTGGCATCGCCAATGGCAATGGGCGCGATGGAATGACCGACCTTGCGCACCCATGACCAGGTCGGCTTTAACCTCAACGCTCTTACGGTGCAAACATTGCGTCGGCCACCACCGCCGCGTTATCAACACTGCCACCGCGACTTCCCGCCTTTAGCCGGAAAAATAACTCCGGTGGTACCGGATCACGGGTTTAGCCTGGGGCGGCCAAATCACAGCCGCCAGATCAAAACGGGCGTTGAGGTGCATGAGCCGGCGGCGGGCCATATACCAGCGTGCGGATCGCAGCAGAAACCGCTGTTTGCGATGATCGACGGTTTTTTCCGGCGGCCCGTTGTCATCACTGCTGCGGGTGCGTACCTCCACAAACACCAAGTCGCCGTCGTGCAAGCCCACAATGTCTATTTCTCCGCCGGGGCAGCGCACATTCCGGGCCAGGATTTTCATTTTTAATTCGCGTCTGGCATAAGCGGCCACCAGAGATTCTCCGCGCATCCCCAGCCGGGCGGACGTTGTTTTCTGACTCCCAAGCAGCCGTCTCCATAGCCGCATGAACGCCATGCCTCACTCCTGCAGTGCCAACTTGAATTTCCGCAGCGCTAACCTATTACTGCGCCCGGCAAACCCCAGTAAGACTATCCGAAAGCCATGCGTGATGAAAGAGCGTAACGTGGCCAGGCCACAGTGGGGTTAGTACACTCGCACAGCCACCTTGCTTTACAGAAAGATCACGGCCTATACTCCATCTACTGCTTTCAGGAGATGTAGCGATGCCGGAACTCTTTGATTCACTGAAATTACGGGATATTACCATTCGCAATCGCCTGGGTGTTTCGCCCATGTGCATGTATTCCAGTCAGACGGGGCGGGCCACAGACTGGCATCTGGTGCATTTGGGGGCACGAGCGGTGGGTGGGTGGGGACTGATTATGGCGGAGGCTACAGCGGTCACACCCGAGGGCCGCATCAGTCCGGAAGACGCCGGACTTTGGGATGACGGCCAGATTGAACCGCTCGGCCGTATTACCCATTTTATAAAAACCCACGGCGGAACTCCGGGGATTCAATTAGCCCATGCCGGACGCAAGGCTTCCACCGCCCGGCTGTTTTCCGTGCCCCAACCGGGCCAGCCTCTTACACCGGAAAATGGGGGCTGGACTGTGGTAGCGCCATCGCCCATGGCTTTTGATGCGCACGCCCCCGTACCGCATGAATTGTCCGTGGTGGAAATCAAAGCAATTCAATCCGCCTTCGCCGCCGCGGCCACACGCGCCTTGAGCGCTGGTTACGACCTACTGGAAATTCATGCCGCCCATGGTTATCTGATCAATGAATTTTTATCGCCGCTGACGAACCAGCGCGCGGATGCTTATGGCGGTAGCTTTCATAATCGTATACGCATGTTGATGGAAACGGTTTCGGCGGTGCGTCAGGTCTGGCCGCAACGGCTGCCGCTGGCGGTGCGCCTAAGCTGCGTGGATTGGGTGGAGGGCGGCTGGACGCTGGAAGATTCCGTAGCGCTGGCGCGTGCGCTAAAAGCGGCGGAGGTCGATCTGGTGGATTGCTCCAGCGGTGCGGTGGTCCCGCACGCGCATATTCCGGTGGGGCCTGGATTTCAAGTGCCATTTGCACAAACCATCCGGCGCGACAGCGGCATCCTCACCGCCGCGGTGGGCATGATTACCGAAGCCGAGCAGGCGGCGGAAATTATCTCCACCGGAAAGGCGGACCTGGTGTTGATGGGCCGGCAGGCGCTGCGGGCACCGTACTTCCCAATTCAGGCGGCGGCGACATTGGGGGCAAAAAAGGCCATTGCCCTGCCACCTCAATATGCACCGGCATAATATTCCAGCCTACAGGCAAGTTTAATCCGTGGCCAGCCGCTTGTTAATGGGTTTGGCGGAGCGCCCCAAAGCCCCTTCGGCGGACTCTACCAACGGGCCGCGGACAAAGATATCTGCGCCACAACCAAGTCCAGCCAACTATGGAACGCTCTGTGCCGCCGGGTTCGTGGCATAGGCACGCTCTGACGGTTGGCGATCGCCGACACTGGCGGAATCCGGATATTGTGCTATCATTGTCCTGAATATAATGGTGGTACCTCTTTTGCAATTAGGGTATGTCGGCGATGATCGTAGCGGTTCCCAAAGAAACATTTACCGGCGAATGCCGTGTAGCGATAACGCCGCCACGTATTGGATCCTTGATCAAAGCCGGTTTTGAAGTTCGCATCGAGGCCGGGGCGGGAGTGGCCGCGGGTTTTGCCGACGCTACCTACCAAGAGCGGCAGGCCGTGGTTATCGCCGACCGCGGCAGCCTGCTGGCGGAAGCGGATGTAGTTTTGCAGGTTCGTACCAGCGGTGCTAATCCGGAACGCGCACGCCAGGATCTGCCGTTTTTTAAACCCGGCACCGTGATCATCGGCTTGGCCGAGCCGTTGACGCAGCGGGACGCGATAGAGGCTTTCGCCGGGTGCGGCGCCGTGCTTTTGGCGATGGAGCTCATTCCGCGCATCAGCCGGGCGCAAAGCATGGATGCTCTTTCGTCCATGGGCAGTTTGTCCGGGTATAAAGCGGTGTTGCTGGCGGTCAATTATCTGCCACGCATTTGTCCGATGATGATGACCGCCGCCGGCACCATTACCCCTGCGAAAGTGCTGGTGATTGGGGCGGGGGTGGCAGGACTCCAGGCGGTGGCGACAGCCCGGCGTCTTGGTGCGGCGGTTAGCGCGTATGATGTGCGGCCTGCGGTAAAAGAACAGATATTGAGTCTCGGTGCGAAGTTTGTTGAATTGCCGCTGGAAACCAAGGACGCGCAAAGCGTCGGCGGCTACGCCAAAGAGCAATCCGCCCAGCAGCAGCGCCGCCAACGCGAGCTTATGGCAAGCGTGGTACGTGAATCGGATGTGGTCATCAGCACGGCCGCCGTCCCCGGCAAAAAAGCTCCCGTTTTGATTACCGCCGAGATGGTTCGTACGATGAAATCCGGCTCGGTAATTGTTGACCTGGCCGCGGCCTCCGGCGGCAACTGCGAATTAACCCGGCCCGAAGAAACTCTGGAAGTGGGTGGCGTAAAGCTCCTGGGACCGATTAATCTGCCATCCACGGTGGCGTATCATGCCAGCGAACTCTACTCCAACAATGTCTGTAATCTGCTGTTGCATTTGACCAAAAGCGGCCGGGTTGCCCTGGATGATGCAGACCAGATCACCCACGAGACCCTGGTTACGCACCATGGCCAGGTGGTAAACACTCTCGTGCGAGCGGCCTGGGGTCTGGCACCTTTGCCTCGAGCATAACATAAGGAGTTGCACCATGGGATCAAGCCTGACGGCCAATTTATTTGTCTTTATCCTGGCGGCGTTTCTGGGATATGAAGTGGTGCGCCGGGTATCGCCGCAGTTGCACACCCCGTTGATGTCGCTGACCAACGCCATTTCCGCCATCTCCGTGGTTGGGGCGATCACCATCGCCGGATCCCACCATGACGGCGTGGTGCTGGTAAGCCTGGGGGCTATCGCCGTTGCCTGCGCAATGATCAATGTGGTCGGTGGTTTTATGATCACGGACCGGATGCTCAAAATGTTTAAAAAACGCAAGGATAGATGATGGCTCCCGCCGCTTTGATTTCCGCCCCGCACACTTTGCCCACCTGGCCGCACACCGCCCATTGGCCATGGTACGTAACCCTGGTATACATGGCCGCGGCGATGATGTTTGCCCTTTCGCTCAAATGGTTAAGCTCACACAAGACGGCGCGGCGGGGTGTAAAAATCGGCGAAATCGGCATGGCTGCGGCTATTTTGGCCACCCTGCTTCTGCCGGAGGTGCGACAATACAATTGGATTTTCGCCGGCGCCATTGTCGGAGCCGCCATCGGCGTGCTCCTGGCCGTGCTTACCCCCATGACCGCAGTACCCCAGCAGACCGCCCTCTCGCACGCCTTTGGAGCCTTGGCTGCCGCCCTGGTCGGTACCGCCGAATTTTACGGCCATCATGCCCAACTGACCGCCGGAAGCACAGCCGCCATCGGGCTGGAAAGCCTGCTGGGCTACCTTACCTTTACCGGCAGCTTGATCGCAGCGGGCAAACTCCAGGAGGTGTTGCCCACACGACCTATTACTTATCCGCTGCAGAATGCCATGAACCTTTCCGTGCTCGCCGCGGCGGTGGTTTGCGGCGTGTGGATGTGCATGGCACCGCAGATGGTGCTCTTGTATCCAGTGTTTGTGGGCCTGGCTCTGCTCTTTGGCGTGCTCTTGATCATTCCGATCGGCGGCGGCGACATGCCCACCGTCATCGCCCTGCTCAACAGCTATGCCGGGCTTTCCGCCTCGGCCATGGGGTTTGTGGTCAATAATAAATTGCTGATCATTGCCGGTGCCCTGGAGGGATCTTCCGGTTTTATCCTCTCTATGATTATGTGCCAGGCGATGAATCGCTCATTTCTGAATGTGCTTTTCGGACAGGCGTCCGGCGGCAAACAGGCGCCTACGGATGACGTCTATGGTGGAAAGATAAAATCGACCACCGCCGAGGAGGTCGCTGATATTCTCGCCACCGCCCGGCGGGTGGTGATTGTGCCGGGCTACGGACTGGCGGTAGCCCAGGCCCAACACGTAACCGGTGAGTTGTTCGAGTTGCTGGATTCCAAGGGCGTGGATGTGCAGTTTGCCATTCATCCCGTTGCCGGCCGCATGCCGGGGCACATGAACGTCCTGTTGGCCGAAGCCGATATCCCCTACGACCGCCTGCAGGAGATGGAGCAGATCAACGAGCAATTCGCGGATGTGGACGTGGTTGTCGTCAATGGCGCCAACGACGTGGTCAACCCCGACGCCCGGGACAACCCCGGCAGCCCCATCGCCGGCATGCCCGTTCTCAATGTGGACAAAGCCCGAACGGTGGTGGTTATTAAGCGCTCGCTGAGTCCGGGGTTTGCGGGTATCCCCAACCCTCTATTCGCCCGCGACAATTGTCTGATGTTTTTTGCCGACGGCAAAAAGGCGACGCTGGATATCATTCAGGAACTCAAAAAGCTTTGACGCCCCCAGGCAAGACCTCCGAAACGGCGAGGCGGTACTACCAACACCCTTTGATTTGACGTTCACTTCCGTCGCTCTTTACCGATGCCGTCAACCGCAACGGCCGCGCACGGCGGCGGAAAAAGATGGGGCGGAATCTTTACCCCAATGCCCTTTATCGTTACCGATCATCAGCCGATACCTTACGTTCCATGTTAACCGCCTTCACGCCGACATCATTAAATCTCAACTGCCCCCACTTATCAGGCTGCAGAGCCGCCTCGCTGGGCACGTCGGAGGTAATGGCCGTATCCTTATTCGACCAATACAGCCGCAGCCGGGCGCTGCCGCCGGTCGCCGAACCATAAATGACCCCGACATCACCCGTAAAAGTATGGGATGTCGCCAAATT